>CAYGCC010000474.1:0-4270 GCA_964348165.1 uncultured Gemmatimonadota bacterium
TCCGCCGCCTGCCGCCGCGCCGCGAAGCGGGATCCGCCGGTGAGAATCGGAAGCGAGATGTTGAGCCCCACCGACCAGCTGATGTCGTCCGTTTCCGGGAATACACCCTCCAGCCCGGACCCCGGCGGCAGGCTCAGCCCCGCCTCGCGGCCGGCGCCGCCGCGTGAGAACACGTCGGTGATGCCTGCCTGCAGCGCCAGCGTGGGTGACCAGAACGACCGCTCCGCCGAGCTGAGGGCGCGGCGCTGCGCGTTGGTGAGGGCATCGAGGGCGCGGAGCTCCGGCGCCTCTCTCAACGCCTCTTGCACCATGAAAGCGCGGAAGACGCGGAAGCTCCATTGGTTCGCCATGTAGGGCATGAGCCGGCGCTGCGCGGTCATCAGATGGGGATCGTCGAGACCGACGTCCTCGGTGAGGAACGACTCCTCCAGCGGGCGGTGCAGTAGCCGGTTGAGCGCGATCTCCGCCTGGTTGCGCTGCGCCGAGGCGTCGATCACCGCCTGACGGTTGTTGGCGATCTGGTTCTCCCAGCGATAGACCTCACCGGGTCCGGAGACCCCGATCGACTGGCGGACCTGGGCCAGCTCCAAGTGCTCGCGCGTCAGCCGCAGGTTGTCTCGCTGGATGCGCTCGAACGTTTTGGCGCGGAGCACGTTCAGGTACGCCGTCGCCGCCTCGCGAACAATGTCGAGGCGCAAGCGCTCGCGGTCCAGCTCCCGTGACTGCTGCAGCGAGCGCTGGATCGAGAGGTTCGCCCAGGCCGACTCGGAGAAGAGCAGTTGACTGAACGTCGCGGAGCCGGAGAAGGTGCGCTGGGCCTGGCTGCCGAAACTCGCCTCGGCCCGGTCCTCATCGATGAGGCTGCCCAGCGTCGAGACATCGATTTGGGGAAGCAAGGCCGACGCCGCGACCCGCACGTCCTGCGCCCCAGCGGCGACCAGCCGCCCCTCCGCCGCCAGGTCCAGGTTGACCGCCGCGGCCTCGCGCGCCGCGCCGACCAGTGACACCGTGCGCTCGGCCTCGGTGCGCACCTCGTCGATCAACTCCGCTTCGGTGATCACCTTCCAGGGCGGGTAAACGCCGATCGCTCGGACCGTCGCCATATTGATCGTCAGCCGCTGTCGCGCCGGGAAGGCGACCTCCAGCGCGCCCGCGTCCTCGCCGAGTGCGATGCGCTGGATGTTGAGCGCCGTCCGGCGAGCCAGACGCTGGAAGAACGCTTCCGGCTTGAGCCCCGCCAGAATCCCGCGGCGAACCTCGCTCTCACCGATCCAGGAGAAGCTGGGCAAGCGACGCTCGATCAGGGCCTGCACCAGTCGATCGAAGTCCTCGCTGGTCAGCCGGAACAGTGGAACGACGTAGACCGCATCGAATCCCTCGTCCAGAGCCTCCAGAGCGGGGTCGAGCGTCGACCCGACGAAGATCATCCGCGCGTCCAGCCCGATCGCTGCCAGGGCTTGTTCGGTTCGGCTGGTCAGCCCGACGATCTCTTCGTGGTGCGGCGCGTTCACCAGGATGGCTAACCGTCTGAAGGGAACGATCTCGGAAAAGACTTGCAGGTCCGGCGTCGTGGTCTGCGGGAGCGTGATGTAGTTGAGGTTGCGCACCCCGCTGACACCTTCGTTCAGCGGCAGACCCTGCAGCTCTTCGTCGAGGACGATGGGCGCCACCACCGGCTTTGGCAGATCGGCACGCTGGGCCGCCACGTGAGAGGCGATCACACCCAGCGCCAGGACCAGGTCGACCTCATCGTCGGCGAGCAGGCGACTCACCGCCAATTCGACGCCGGCCAGGGTCCAGTCCGCCTCGATGAACTTCGCCGTCGGCACGCTGGCGTCGAAGTCGTCGCTCAATAGCGTGAGGATCTCCTCGCGAAACAGCTGCAGCAGGGGGCCGTGCCGGTCGGATGGACCGTCGGAGACAATCCCGACGGTCATGCGCGGCTTCGGGGTCTCTTGCACCGCGGCAGCGGCTGGGCTCGCGGGGTGTAACAACGCCCACAGGCTAATGCAGCAAATGCTTGACCAGCGCTTCATGAGCTTGTGCCTTAGGGGTGGGGGGTTAGCTTCTCCCGAACTGGCGAGCGACAGACCGCTCAATTGTAGGCTGGCGCAACGAGAACTCTGATCCTTGAAGACGTGAGCATTATGCCCGCTTGAGGGAGGATGTCAAGCAGAGGAAGCATCATGTCGATACGCAGCAGCAGAATCGCTTTGCTCGCCGTCATCATGGTGACCGTTCTGGCGCGTCCAGCGGAGCTGTGCGGACAGCGGACGCCCCGCGAAGCATCGCTCACCACGCTCGGTCAGTTGAGCCAGTCGTTCGAGGCGCTCTCGGAGCGAGTGACGCCGGCCGTGGTGCAGATTCTGGCTACGGGCTACGCGCCTCTCCAGCAGGGTGATGAGCCGGGCACCGGCCTGCTCACGCGCAGACAGATCGGTGGGTCAGGGGTCATCCTGGATCCGGAAGGCTACATCCTCACCAACTACCACGTGATCGAAGGCGCCGGTCGCATCCGCGTCCGCCTATCCAGTCCGGCCGAGGATGCGCCGCCGGGCCAGTCGATCCTCAAGCCGCAAGGCAAAGTCGTGGGCGCGCGCGTCGTCGGCTCGGATCGCGAGACGGACCTGGCCGTCTTGAAAGTCGACGAGACCGGTCTGGCGCACCTGACGCTCGGCGACTCGGATCGGGTCAGGAAGGGTCAGCTCGTCTTCGCCTTCGGCGGCCCGCTCGGCCTCGAGAACTCGGTGTCGATGGGCGTGGTGAGCTCGGTGGCGCGCCAACTGAGGCCCGAGGACCCGATGATCTACATACAGACCGACGCGCCGATCAATCCGGGTAACAGCGGCGGACCCCTCGTCGATGCGCAGGGGTCAGTCATCGGCATCAACACGCTCATCCTGTCACAGTCCGGGGGGAGCGAGGGCCTGGGCTTCGCGGCTCCCAGCAACATCGTCCGCAACGTCTTTCAGCAGATCAAGCTCAACGGCTATGTGCGCCGGGGCGAGATCGGCGTGCACGCGCAAACGATCACGCCAACGCTCGCGTCGGGGCTGGGGCTCGGGCGCGACTGGGGCGTGGTGCTGGGCGATGTGTATCCGGGAAGTCCGGCGCAGCGAGTGGGGCTGCGGGTCGGTGATGTCGTGCTCACCGTCGACGGCAAGGTGATGGAAAACGGCCGCCAGTTCGACGTGAACCTCTATCGGACCCCGGTGGGCGCGAGCGTAACTCTGGAAGTGCTGCGCGCGGGCGAAACGCTGACCCTGCAGGTGCCGGTGTTCGAGCGCCCCGATGATGTGCACCGCTTCACGCCCATGGTCACGCCGGACGAGAACCTCGTGCCGCGGCTCGGCATCCTGGCGGTGGATCTCACCGAGGCGGTGACGGCGATGCTTCCCGGGCTGCGCACGCAGAGCGGCGTCGTGGTGGCGGCCCGGTCACCCGATGCGACTTACGGCCGCGCCGCTCTTGCCCCCGGTGATGTCATCCGCGTATTGAACGGCCAGCCCATCATCAGCCTGGCGCAGCTTCGGGCCGCGATCGACGGCATTCAGGTGGGTGAGCCCGTCGTTCTCCAGGTGGAGCGCCGCGGGCGCTTGCTTTTCATCGCCTTCGAGATGGAGTAGAGCGGCCCACGCCGTAGGACCGCTGCGGGCCGGGTCGGGCGGCCTCACGACTCCGGTCGATTCCCCCGGGGACGCCGACTCGCCCAGTCGGCTCTGGCTTGGTGCCGGGTGCCCGGAAGCGCGCCGCGGCGTATAATGCTCTCGCATCTTGTCGTCTTGTGACCCAGCTCCCATGCACGCGACCGGTACTCCGCTCGACCCCGTCTAACTCCCCCGGGAGGTGCCCATGCTCGAACAAGTGAGTCTTCTGTCGCTGTGGCTGCCGATTCTCGTGTCCACGGTCATCGTCTTCTTCGCCGCTTTCCTCTTCTGGCAAGTCCTGCCCCACCACCGTTCCGACTGGGTGAGCGTTCCCAACGACGAGCCGCTGCTGCAAGTGCTCCGTAACCTGAACCTCGAGCGCGGCCAGTACGTGTTCCCCCGCGCGATGACGCCGGAGGGCGCGAAGGATCCGGAGGCTGTGGCCAAGGCGAAGGAGGGGCCGCTTGGTTCGCTGATCATCTGGCCTCAGCGCAACATGGTCAGGAGCCTGGCCCAGTACTTCCTCTTCTGTCTAGCGGTCTCGTTCATGGTGGCTTACGTGGGATACGCGGCGATTCCGGCGGGCGAAGAGTACCTCCACGTCTTCCGGGTTCTGGGGACGA
>CAYGCC010000475.1:0-1511 GCA_964348165.1 uncultured Gemmatimonadota bacterium
GGAAGCCGGTACCCGGAAGCTCTAAGGAGAGGTCGGGCGCCGCCGCCGCGGGCGTGATGATTCGCGCCAACTCGTCCCACCAAAGCTCCCCGCCGATACTTCCCGTGATCACGAACACCGTCGCCGGCACCGCCTTTCGCTCCAGTAGCGGCTTGGCGCAATAGAGGTTGTCGGCATACCCGTCATCGAATGTCACGACAACGGCCCGCGGCGGTATGCGATCCTGCTCCAGCCCCCGAACGAGCTCGCTCAGCCGTATCGGGTTCGCACGCTCCCGGATCACCTCCAGGTGCTCGGCGAAATGCGACGGGCTCACGCACAACGAATAAGGATCCCACGCGTCCTCTGCGATGCGGTGGTAGCCCAGGATGACCGCACGGCGGCCGAAGCGGCTGCGCAGCCATCTGATCCGGCGCGTTACGGCTCGGCGACCGGGAACCCTCACGAAGGCAGCTCCGACTTGCGGACTCGGGCAGCGACCAACAGCTGCAGGCCCCGGTCAACATGTTCGAGCTCGCTCGGCTTCAACTCGTCGGCCGAGATACCGTGCAAGAACGCGACGCAGGCGAGCACGTTGCCGTGTGCTTCCACACTCACGTCCGACGAGGGGAAGGTCTCGTCCAGCAACCGCTTCAGCGAGCGACTCGTGAACCTCCAGTAGTCGCCCCAGCGGTCCATGTCGTAGCCGCTGATCGGGCCAAGTCCGGGAGCCGTCACCAGCAGCACGCCGCCGGGCTTCAGTATCCGGTGCGCCGTGCAGAGGGCTGCTCGCACATCGTAGATGACGTTCAGGGTTTGTGTCAGGATGAAGCAGTCGAACGTATCAGCCTTTAGCTGCTCGGCCTCCGGGTCGGTGAGATCGGCGATGATGGTCACGTGCGGGTGGTCCTCCGCCACGTGCAGCACATCGCTGCGCGTCACACGCTCGCCCCCGAAGCGTCGCGTGTACATGTCGGTGCCGATCTCCAGAACATGCCCCTGGATGTCGGCGGCGTGCTTCGCCAAGAACTGCTCGATGAAGTGGCGATCTATGGGCTGACCGCGGTCGTATCCCCAATCGCGACTCAGCGGAGTGACCCGGCGCAGGCTGCCGAAGCGCACCAAACCGACGGGTGGCCAACGGGTGGATCGCATGAGAAACGCCCAGGCCCGCCGACGAAATGATTTCGGGAGCGTCTTGTCGATCAGTAGTTGCAGTCGTTGTCGCATGGTCGTCTCAAGATTGAGCGACATCCAGCGCGCCCCGCCCTAACGGTCCCGGGCGGGCCGCCGCCGCGCCAGCCGCATCCCAGGGCAACAGCTCGGACAGCCGCGGTACGAGCGGCTCGAACCTTCCGGGAACCATTCCCCAGTCGGTCCGGCGAAAGAAAAGGTCGGATAGGCAGACCGCTGACTCTTCAGCAGCCAGCCTGCGGACGAGCTGGCGTGCTGCGGCCGGGTTTGCGTCGAGCAACTCGCGGAACTTTTCGAGCGTCGGCGGCGTGCTCGCCGGGGGCGGCTCCGTCGAACTC
>CAYGCC010000476.1:0-1798 GCA_964348165.1 uncultured Gemmatimonadota bacterium
GCCGTGAAGCTTCGCCGCGCCCGCATCGAACGCAAGCTGGCCAGGCGCTGGGCCGAAAGTGGCCCCTCAGACGGCTGGCTGCTGGTGGACGGCCGCCTGGCCATCGAGCCGGCGCTGCTGAAATCGGGCCGCGCTGTCGGCCTGGTGAAAAGCCACCGCACTCAGTTCCTGGCGCCGGACGCGATGACCGCCGTTCTTGGCATGAACGGCGCCTCTCGCTCCGCCGTCTTCAAGCCACTCCGCCCCGACGTCGGCTCGGTCTTCAGCTGGTACTTGCGTCTGCGCCCGGCCGTCGGACACGACATCTACTGGGGGCTTGCCCGAATCGAAGCCCGCGCCGAGCCGGAAAGCCTCGAGCTGGCCGATGAGGTCAGCCGCTGGCTGCTCGACGAAACGGCGCCACTGGCGCTCCCCGACCCGCGCTGGCACGTGATGCTCTACCCGATTCGCGATTGCGAGCAGTTTCTGCGAGCGCGCATGCCCACCCTGGAGATCAGATGAGCGCCCGGCCCTCGCGTCCGTCGGCCGTGGCGTCGGGCTCCCGGGCGAGCCAGGGAGCGGCACCGAGAAAATACCGGCGGCGACCGCTGCCACCCTCGAAGCAGCGCAAGTCGCGCCTCCCGCAGCCACCGCCGCCATCCGAGAAGCCGAAGCCGAGACGGCAACACCACCCCCACCACACACCCACGCCCTCGCGGCGTGGCCGCTGAGTCGCGCCTCCTGACGCTGGCGACGGTTCCGGCTTTCGCTTTATGTTGGCCGTGAGTCAGGGAAGCGCCGCTCCCGTGAAGGAGGCCGCGATGGAGACCGTCTCGGGGGATCGATCGGTTCCGGAGTTCAGCCTGCCGACCGTTGCCCGCGAAGGCGCCATCGGTGGCATCGTGGGGGCCGTCGCCTTGGCGATCTGGTTTCTGGTCACCGACGCCCTGGCGGCGCAGCCATTGCTGACGCCCGCACTGCTGGGGGCCCGGCTATTCCAGGGCGCAAGCGCCGCCGCGGGGACCGGCTTTCCGCAGCCGGCGGTGTTGCTGGTGTTCGGCTACAGCGTCGTGCACGGATTGGCCTTCGTGGGCGCGGGACTGATGATCGCGCATGCGATGGCCGCATTCGAGCGCAGGCCGCCCTTGCTCATCCCCGGCTTCTTTTTCCTGTTCGTCTTTTTCGAGTTCGTTTACTATACGTACGTGCTCGCCGTCGTCGAGCCTGCCCTCGGCGTCCTGAACTGGCCGGCCCTACTCATCGGCAACGTGATCGCCGTGCTCGCTATCGCGAGCTACTTCTGGCGACGCCACCCCGATCTGTTGCGGCGGCTGGCCCGAGGTTGAGCGACATTCGGCGCACGTGCTGACCCGAGCCATTTCGCTATGCACCCCAACACCCTGGTTATCTCTCATCCCGACTGCGCGCGACACGACACGGGCCCCGGACATCCGGAAAGCCCGGCGCGCCTGGAGGCGCTGCTGACGGCGATCGACCAGCTGACGTCCAATCCGAGTGGTCGGCTGGCGCGCCGCGAGGGACGCCGCGCCACCGAGGCCGAGCTCGCCCTCGTTCACCCCACCGATTACATCGCGGCGATCCACGACGCGGTGATGCGTGCGTCCAAGTCCGGGCGGCTGGTCTATCTCGATCCGGATACCGTCGTCTCGCCCGCCACCTGGGACGCGGCGCTGGCGTCGACGGGCGCGGTGCTGAGCGGCATCGACGCCGTCCTCGGTGGCGCCGCGAAAAACGCGTTTTGCGCCACGCGTCCCCCGGGCCATCACGCCTCGGCCGACCGCGCCATGGGTTTCTGCTT
>CAYGCC010000477.1:0-7821 GCA_964348165.1 uncultured Gemmatimonadota bacterium
TCGGCCAGGTGGGCGAAATACTCGATCGCCGTCTCGTACCAGCTCACCTGGCCTGGCTCCAGCACGCGCGGGCCGTACCAGACGTTATCGTGCAGCTCGAGGCCCTTCGCGCTGGCGCGCTCGATGGCGCGGCGCGCATCGCGCCAGGCCCATCTCAGATCATCGGGCGCCGGCTTCACACCATCGCCCGACCAGTCATCCGCCAGGGTGGCGGTCCAGAAGCTGGGCTCGATCTCGGGCGTGGCGCCCAACTCACGCTCCGCCACGATACGGCGGAGGGCGCCATCGGCGTTGGTGTAGACCTCGTAGATCAAGCGGTGCTTGCCAAAGCGCGACCAGTCGACGTGCTGGGGCTCGATGCGCCAGCAGCTTTCGCACTTGACGCAGTTCTCGAAGTTGACCGTGACCGAGGCGTGAAGCGTGCGATCGACGTTGATCTGATAGACCGCCGCGGGGCAGATGCCCCAGAGCGCTGACTGGCTCGGATCCTCGAGCTTGCCGGGCGCGGCGGGTGGGAAGAAGACCTTGATGTGTGAGCCGTGGTCGCTGGCGTAAGTGATCTCACCCAGCTTGGCATCGTGCGACATGGCCGCCTTCGAGCGAACCGTGGCGAGATCGGTGTGGGCGCGCCGGCTGGCGAGCCAGCGGCCGTAGAACGTCGCCGCCAGCTCCTGCAGCGTCGGCTTGCGGATGGCGAAGCGAGCCAGCTCGGTCAGACGCTGCGCCGCCCGCGTCAGCGCGAAGCCCGCAATCCCGACGATGGTGCCCAGGACCTCCCACAAGGAGACGCGGCGCAGCACGAGGCCGACGCAGCGGTCGAGCTTCCGGGCGAGGGGCTGGTCGTTGTTGGCATAGAGCGCGGCGGCGGCCCTCGAGAGTGCCGGCGTCATGCGGGCGCCGAGCCAGCGCTTGAACCAGGGCAGCGGACCCGTCTGCTCGTCTTTCACCCAGAAGCTGAAGCGCAGCTCGCCGCGGCCGTGCCCCCAGGCGAAGGGGAGGAGCGCCAGCAGCGTGTTGGGCACGGAGAGTAAGAGCGCCGGCAACGCATGCTTCAGGGCGAACCGGCCGACGCCCAACGCGCTCGACCCTCCGCTCAGATCGCGCAGCGTCTTCACCCACCTGCCCTTCAACGTCTCGCCGACCAGGCGCACGGTCTCCCACCACTTTCGCGCCAAGCCGAGCCCCGGGCGTGTCATGACGTAGAGGGACCCGTTCAGCAGATCGATCTGGCGAGTAAAGAGGGCGTCGCTGTGCTCGATGAAGGCGGGCCAGGCTCGTAGGTGCTCGACGTCTTTGTAATAGTGTGTGGCTTTGAGCGGCTCGACGTACAACTCCTCCAGACGTTCGCGCGTCGGCTCGTCGCCGTCCTGCCGCAGTTGCAGCGCGGCCTCGGCAAACAGCTTTCCCATCGCGCAGGCGGGCCCGGTAAAGTTGGGGTAAGGAAAATCCACGCCGATGCCGGTGGCGGCGCCGCCGATGGCCACGCCGTCATCAACCAGCTGGGGCAACTCCGTCAGGCCGCCGCCGCGAATGATCTTGGCGCCGTAAGACGTCGACTCGCCCCCGGCGATGAGCCTCTGGATCGGCGGAAGCGCTTTGTACCACTCCATCAGCGTGTTGTAGTCGCCCTTCAGAGCGGTGAGGTTCTCCAGCGGCAGCACGAGCCCGATCGACACGCTGGAGCGGTTCGTGTAGATGAACCCCGCCATGTTGAGTCGAAGCGGCTGGTTGTCGATGACGCCATTGCGCAGTAGCACCTCGTAACAGGCCGCTTCGCCGGGCGCGACGCCAAAACGCTCTTCCAGGGTCGCCGGATCGAGCTCGATCACTTCTTTCACGCCCTGCAGAAATGCCGGCTGCCGGCTCGGCTTCGAGCGCACCACGTCGCGCTCGAAGCCCTCTTTGCTCACCAGGTGCGACGCGTCGCCCTCCGCCAGGAAAACCAGCTCGCCGTAGATAGGACCGCGATCGGTATGCACGCCGATGACCCGCTGGCCGCGGCGAATCAATCCGTCCACCGTTGTCTCGGTCAGGTAGCAGACGCCGAGTGCCCGGGCGTGCTCGGCGAGGTAGCGGTCGTAGACCGGCCGCAGGACCGTGTAGCAGTGGCGGAAGGTCTCGGGGTCGCGATACTCGGCGCCGGCGAGCGTGGGTCCGTTGCAGGAGAAGAAGCCGCGCTTCACCACGCGCCGCTCGTAGGGCGCGCGCTCCAGCTCCGCGTCGCCCAGCACGTTGGGCTCGGCCAGGTTCTCGGCGAAGTAGACGGCGCCGGACCAGTTCTCGGCGCCCGGGTAGACGGCGGCCTCGACGACGAGCACGTCGAGAGGTTCGCGCGCCAAGCGAAGGGCGGCGGTGATCCCGGCCGGGCCACCACCGACGATGATGACATCCCACAGCTTCTTGCTCATCGGCGATCTTCTGATTTCGAGGGCACGACGCCTGGCTCCCCGCCACAGGGAGAAGTGGGGCCGGTCGAGGCTAGGTAGAACCACCTTGGCCGCGCGCCCATGTGAGGGGCGCGCCTGACTCAATCTGCGGGATTCTAAGGGCGGCGGCCAGATCTCAGGCGGGTCTCCAACGTCTCAGGCGGGGAGGCGTCGGCGGGCGCGCTGTCGGGCGTGGAGGTGGAGGGGCTACGAACGGCCGAGTCGCGAAGCAGGCCCAGGTCACGGGCGAGATCGAGAGCCGAGTCAGCGATCAGGTTGTGCTGCTCGATGATGGCGCGGCACGATTCGAGGTGCGCCTTCAAGGTGTCGCCGGCGGCGGCCCGCCCGGGTATCCGGGCGTTGTAAGCATCGAAGGCTCGCATGTAGAGCTGATAGCTGTCCGCGGGTACGCCGCGGGGGTCGAGGCTCTCGAAGAAGTCGATTCGGCTGCGCAAGGAGTCGAGGCGCGCGTCGCTGGCTCGCAGCCGCGATTCCTCCGTGTCGAGGGCCAGGCGACACGAATCGGCGGCGAATCGCAGGCTGGACATCTCGTCCCGGAGCGAGCGCAGGCGGTCCTGGGGCGGCACGGGCTGAACCAGGTCGACGAGCACCATGGCGAGGATGGCGACCGCGGAGATCGTACCCATTATGACAAGGGGACGGGACGGCTTCATCGAACCTGTTCGACGCTTGCGTTACGGTTTCGAGACCCCACAAATAGCCGGCACGGTGCCCTGCCGGTCAACCCCGCGCGGAATATCGACACCGCTGGGGAGCCGACGGACCCTCGGGTGAGCGAAAGGAGGTGAGGAAGGCTGGCTCCGACCGCTCGTAGCCTCGACGAGCTGAGGCGGCGAATCGTTCGCTGCCGCCTCTGCCCACGTCTGGTCGCCTGGCGTGAGCGCGTGGCGCGGGAACGACGGGCCGCCTATGCCGACTGGACCTACTGGGGACGGCCGCTTCCGGGCTTTGGCGATCGCGACGCCTGGCTGCTCGTCGTCGGGCTCGCCCCCGCCGCTCACGGAGCCAACCGCACCGGCCGCATGTTCACCGGTGATCGCTCCGGCGACTTCCTCTACGCCGCGCTCCACCGCGCCGGGATCGCCAGCCAGGCAGCCTCGGTGAGTCGAGATGACGGCTTGGAGCTTCGTGGCGCCTACATCACCGCGGCGGTGCGCTGCGCCCCACCGGCGAACAAGCCGACGCCAGAAGAGCGCGACAATTGCTGCCAGTACCTGGAGCGTGAGTTCGACTTGTTGCCGGGCGTGCGGGTCGTCCTGACTCTCGGCGGCTACGCCTACACGCACACGCTGAAGCTGCTGGGCCGGCGTGGGCATGACGTCCCCACCCCCAGGCCGCGGTTCGCCCATGGCCGCGTGTTGAATCTCGGTAAGGCGGCGCCCTGGGTCATCGCCTCCTACCACCCCAGCCAGCAGAACACGTTCACCGGTAAGCTCACCCCGGAGATGCTCGACCGCGTCCTCGGCCGCGCACAGGAGCTGCCCGGAGGGCGGCGTCGCCCGGACTAGCTGCGGCCGCCGCGGCCAACCTTTACCCGCCGTCCCGCGTCATTAAGATTGATCTGAGGACAACACAGGCAGCCGTGAAGGTTGGTACCGCCGGGTTTTCGGCGTCGGCTTTGCCTCATTCGAGGTGAGGAACGGCAGAATATGGTAGAAACGGAACAGCGCCCGGGAGACCGGGCTCGTCTTTTCGGTGCACCGCGCTGGTTGGTCATCCTGACCGGCGGCGTCGTCGCCCTCGTGCTCGTGGGTTTTTTGGCGTTGAAGGTGGTCTTTCCGCCTAAAAAGCTGCGGGCGATGGTGGTGCCACGGATCGAGGCCGCGGTTGGCCGAGACGTGGAGTTGAGCGCCGTCCGCCTCAAGGTCTTCCCGCGCATCGCGGTTCGGCTCGACGATCTGACCATCGCCAACCCGCCGGGCTTCAGCGAAGAGCCGGCGGTGCGGCTGGAAGCGCTCGAGCTGCAGGTCGGTTTCTGGCCGCTGCTGCGCCGGCAATTCGATCTGCGCCAGGTCCGCCTGTTGAGCCCCGACATCCGCTACGAGGTGCGGGCGGATGGAACCAGCAACTTCGCCGGCATGGGCGGTGGTGCGGCCGACACGACCGCCACCGCCGCCGCCGAAGGCCAACCGGCGCCCGGCGGCGCCGCCTCCAGCCTGTTCATCTCCGACCTGGTCCTGACGAACGGCAGGCTGCTTTACAGCGATGCGCGCGCCAGCCGCGGTGCCCGGATGGGTCTGGAGGCTCGGGCCACCGCCGATCGCGCTCCCGGTGCGAGCCAGGCACTCACCAGCTCGGGTCAGGTCGACCTTGTGGCGATCCGCGCCCTCTCGCCCAGCCTGGGCCCCGACAGTGTATCGCTCTCCGATGTGAAGTTGGAGTACGAGCTGTTCGCCGACTTGCGCGGGGACAGCGTGCGGCTGGGTCAGCTGCGAGTCCACTTCGGGGAGCTGCCCCTGGAGGGGGCCGGCGTGCTGCGCGGCCCGCCCGGTAGCCGTTCCATCGACTTTGCCATGGAGTCCGGCGAGGTGGATGTGGCGAAGCTGCTGGCGAGCTTGCCGCCGGCACTGCGACGCGAGGATCTGGACGCGTCGGGGAAGGCGCGCCTGTCGCTCAAGGCGCTGGGCCCGATGGGGGGAGGATCCAAGCCTGACATCAGCGGCGTGGTCGAGCTGCGCGACATCGATGCCGCGTACGCCGAGTACGGCCGGGTGTTGGGAGGGGGTGCCGGGCGGTTGACCTTCGACGCGAACTCCGCCTCGATCCCGACGTTTACCGGCAAGCTGCTGGACCGGCCGCTCGAACTACAGGCCACGGTGAGCGACTTCGCGGCACCGACCCTGACCGGGCGTCTCAAGGCCGGTGCCGACCTGGCCCGGCTGGCCCAGCTTCGCGGCACGGCGACGCCGGCGACCGGCGAGGTTTCGGTGGACCTGAGCTTCAACGGCCCGGTCAGGGACCGCCGTGCACTGCGGGTGACGGGCCCGGTCGCGCTGTCCAACGTCGACTATCAGCCGGCGTTCCTCAAAGTCCCCGCGAAGATCAAGACGGCGACGGTGAGGCTGACGGGGACCGGGGTCTCGGCCGAGCGGATTCCGATACAGATGGGGAAGAGCGACCTCACCCTGTCGCTCACCAGCCAGCGCCTGCTGCAGTACGCCCTCAGCCGCGACACGTCGATCGTGCCATTCGTTGAGTTCGCGGCGCGCTCAAAGCGGCTGGACGTACCGGAGGTCTGGAACGACACGGCGAAGTACGGTTACGGCGCCTTGATGTCGGCGCGCCTGGCCGGGAGGAAGCTCGACGGGCGCGACCCGACCGAGATCGCGCGGGAGCGCTTCCAGCTGACCGCGCTGCCGCCGCTTGGCGCTAGCGGGCGTGTCGAGCTGAGCGAGTTTCTCAACGCGCCCACAGAGGGGAAGAACGTCGCTCTGGATGTCACGCTGAATAAGGGAGTGCTCGAGCTTAACAACCTGGCCGGACAGCTGTATGGCGGCCAGCTGGCCGGCGGCATGACCTTCGACTTCAGCGGAGGTCAGGCGCCCTTCCCGGTCCGCTACGACATTCGCCTCGAAGAGGCCCAGGGCGCCGCCTTCATCAGCCGCTGGACGCAGTTGGGCAACAAGCTGGGCGGCACCCTCAACTTCAACATGGCGGGCACCGCCGCGCTGGATGAGGCGCTGCTTCCGTCCATCAACGCCGTCATCGCCAACGGGCGCTCGACATTGCGCGAAGGCCGCTTCGACGGCTTCGGGCCGGCCCAGGCGCTGATCAGCCGGTTCAAGTTCGAGGAGCGCGTGGTCAATCAGTTCAAAGAGCTGGGCGGCAATTTCTCGATCAAGGACGGCGCCTTCGTCCTCGACAACTGGGCTTACGAGGCGGGGAGCGTGAAGGCCGGCATCGGGGGGTCGGCGGCATTGGGCGGTGCCCTCGACCTCAAGATCGCCATGGAGCTGCCGGCGGCTACGCTGGAAAGGGCCGGTCTGATCGGCGGTACGGGGCCCTTAGCGGGTGTGCTGGGCCAGCTCCGGCAGGACAATCAGCCGATCCAGGTCGCGATGGGCCTGGGCGGCACGATCTCCGAGCCGGCCCTCCGGGTGGACAGCGACGCGCTGCAGAAGACGCTGGAAGCGCGGCTCAAGGGTACCGGCAAGGATCTGCTGAAGCAGCTGATCAAACCGCCGCGCGACTGACCCGCAACGCGGGATTCAAAGACCGCCGGGACGGGGGCCCGACGTTCCGCACTGACGCGCGCCGCCCCGTCTGCCCGGAGGCGGGCTGCGGCGCGACGGCGACTCATTCTCCTGTCTTACCTCCCTGTCGCATCCTCTCTACAACAGCGGGGCGCCCGCCATGTGGCGCCGGTTCATCAGGCCCGGCGCTTACGATCTAACTCTTTCCAGGTCTTGCACTTGTGGTTCGGGCCTCTGGCCGGGCCGCTCTGCACAGCCCTTGCAACACCAGCCTTCGCTAAATGCTGGACACGGCGTCGTGCTCCCGCCAAGCACGGCGAGACACCCTGAAAGCCTGATCCAAACGGCTCCTCCGGGAGTGCAATCGAGGATAATGGAAAGCTCGCGAGTTCGGGCGAATAACGGCCGCGAACAGGTTTCGGTCAGCCAGCGCCCAATCTCCCAAGCGAATGGAAACGGGGAGGCGCGGAGTCTTGCCTTTGACATCTCCGCGCTCGGTGTCGGTTCGAATCGCGCCTGCCGGTTCATCAATATTGCCGTGGCGGGCGCCTTGCTGGCGTTGTCGCTCCCCTTGATGTTGCTTATCGCGCTGTTGATCAGGGTCACGTCCCCGGGCCCCGTCATATTCGTCCAGACCCGAGTCGGCTTGAACCGTCGCAACGGCGGGCGTGCGACGAGCCAATGCCGGCGAAACGAGGACTGCGGCGGCAAGCCATTTCGGATCTTCAAGTTCCGCACGATGTACCTGCACGATTCCGACCAGGATTCCCAGATCTGGGCCAGCCCGGATGACCCTCGGGTGACGCCAGTGGGCCGCGTGCTGCGCAAATACCGGCTGGACGAACTTCCTCAGCTGATCAACGTCTTGCGCGGCGACATGAATCTCGTGGGGCCGCGGCCCGAGCAACCGAAGATCTTCGCACAGCTGCGGTCATACCTCGAAGGTTACACCGAGCGGCAACAGGTGCTGCCGGGCATCACCGGTTATGCCCAGGTGACACAGCAGTACGACAGCTCGCTGGACGACGTGCGTCGCAAGCTCGAGTTGGACCTCGAGTACATCGAGCGCCGATCGGTGGCCGAGGATCTGAAGATCATGCTCAAGACGGTGCCGGTGGTTCTCTTCAGACGAGGAGCTTGGTAGCAGGCAAAGGCCTGCTCGCAGATAGCCGCTGCCGATC
>CAYGCC010000478.1:0-1746 GCA_964348165.1 uncultured Gemmatimonadota bacterium
GTGTCGCGTTCGGCTCTCACACTGTTGCTGGGTTGGCTGGCGCTCGGCTGTGGGGACGACGTCGTGGGGCCACCCGCTGAGATCACCGGGTTGCCACGCGAGCTGAGCGTGGCCGAAAAGGCGCTGATCGCGGCGGACAACACCTTCGGCCTGAAGCTGTTCCGCGCGATCCGGGATGCGGAGCCGGCCGGCGACAACATCTTCATCTCGCCGCTCAGCGTCGCCATGGCGCTGGGGATGACGTACAACGGCGCCGCCGGCACGACCCAGGAGGCGATGCAGAAGGCGCTGGAGCTGCGAGGCCTGAGCATCGATGACGTCAACGAGTCGTACCGCGGCGTCATCGACCTGCTGGCCGATCTCGATCCGTCGGTCGAGTTCCTGCTGGCCAACTCGATCTGGTACCGCCAGGGCTTTCAGGTCGAGGCGAGCTTCCTCGACGTGAACCGCACCTACTTCGACGCCGAGCTCAGCGCCCTCGACTTCGCCAGCGCGAACGCCGCGCCTACCATCAACAGCTGGGTGGATCAGAAGACGCGCGGACGGATCGACAAGATCGTCGAACCTCCGATCCCGACCGACGTCGTCATGTACCTGATCAACGCCATCTACTTCAAGGGGAGCTGGACGTCCAAGTTCGACAAGGACCTCACGACCCGGGCGCCGTTCACGCTGGCCGACGGCAGCCAGAAGAGCGTCGAGATGATGTCCACGGGCGTGGAGATCGCGGTCAACGCCTATCTGGACTCTGACGTTACGGTCCTCGACCTGCCGTACGGCGGCAAAGCGTACAGCATGACGATCGTGCTTCCCAACGCCGGCGTCGGGATCGGCGACCTCGTGGCGTCGCTGGACGACGCGCGCTGGCAGACGTGGATCGACCGCCTCTCCGAGGGCAGCTATGTGGTAGTGATGCCGAAGTTCACGCTGCAGTACGAGCTGGAGATGAAGGACGTGCTCTCGGGACTGGGGATGGGCATCGCGTTCGCGCCGATCCAAGCCGACTTCACCCGGATCAATCCCACCCCGGGTCTGCTCTACATCAGCAAGGTGAAGCACAAGACGTTTGTCGACGTGAACGAGGAGGGTACGGAGGCGGCGGGTGTGACTTCGGTCGAGGTGAGACAGGTCAGCATCCCGCCGACCCTCTACATCGACCGGCCCTTCCTGTTCGCGATCCGCGAGCGCTTCTCGGGGACGGTGCTCTTCCTGGGCCTGATTATGGACCCGGCGGGTGCCTAACGAACTTCGGCGATCCCGCCCGCGACGCCTCAGGCCCTTCGCGCAAGCCGGACGCCGCGGCCTAGGAAGGGGCGATATCCGTGGGTTCTGCCGGTGTACCAGTATGAGGATACGGAGAGGCTCCTAGCGTCGTTACCGGAAAGAGTCATCGGTCCGGCCCGGGCTAAGGCCGACAAGTTGCAGGGGAAGCTATAGCTGCACAGGCGAGGCGGCGGGCCGAGTTCCGCGCACGTGCCGGTCAAGGGTAAAAGAATCCCACGCGCCCCCAGCCAGCTCATTCCCCCGGCAGACCCCGGAGCCCGGCTTGTATCTTGCTTCGGTCCGGGCCTCGTTCCCCAGGCAGCCCGGAAAACCCAGGCTGTATTTTCAGCGTACGAACGAGCCGTGTTGATGGCGTGGTAATCCTGCGAGTGTAACCGGCGGAGCCCTCGCAGGAGCTTATTTCTGCAGATTGATCTTATCGGTGCACTTGAGCGTGTCAACGTCGTTCCCGTCCCAAACACA
>CAYGCC010000479.1:0-8745 GCA_964348165.1 uncultured Gemmatimonadota bacterium
CAGGACCTCAAAGACTACGGGCTCGGCCTGCCGCCCGCCGGCCGCCGCAGCTTCGCCTGGCTGTCGGCGGCCATCCTGATGGCCGTCAGCCTGCCGGCCTTCTACCTGGGCGTTCGCGACCCCGGAATGCAGGCCACGTATCCGCTGTTTAGAGACTTCACCGGACTGGGACAGTTCGCCGTCTATCAGCTGGGGTACGTTGCCTTCTTTCTCACGATCGAGTTCATCTTCCGAGGCTATCTGCTGTTCGGGCTCTTTCAGTTCCGTGATCGCGAGGCACCATCCGGAATCTTCGGCGCGCCCGGCCCGCTGGTGTTCGGCTACTATGCCATCTTCATCTCCATGCTGTCGTACACCGCCTGGCATCTGGGCAAGCCACCGGCGGAGCTGTGGGGCACGCTGGTCTGGGGTATCGCGGCGGGCACGGTGGCGCTGGCCTCACGCAGCATCGTGCCGTTGATATTGATCCACTGGCTGCTCAACGTCTTCCTGGACCTGATGATCTGGAAGGGCTGGTAGCCGGCCGCGCCGCTACGACAGGTACCTGCGCACGAAGCGGCGGAACTTGAAGACGGTGTTGAGCTTTTTCATGAACCAGACGGCGATGCGGTAGAAGATGTTCCTGGGCGGGAACATCTTATAGTCGATCTGCACGGCCGCCGGCTCCAGGTTGATGATCCCCCAGGCGATGTAGATCTCCTCGAGGATGTCGATCGCCTCGACGGTCCTGTCGCTGAGGTTTTCCCAGGCGCAAAGCTGGCTGAACAGGGTGTGCCGATCGCCTTGCACGGTGTATTGAGGGTAAGCGCCACCGTAGAGCTGCTCGACGCATCGCCCCAGGATCATCGATTTCGCTGGATCCAGGCCGGCACGCCGGAAGATCTCCATGTCGACGGCGACGATATCGCGACCGCCGAACAGCATCTTCAGCTCTTTCGGCCGGGGGATCTTGTAGCCCTGGAAGCCATCCGATGCGATCCAGCCATCGACGAAGGAGAAGTGAACCGGAAAGCAGACCAGCGAGCGGGCGGTGACATCGTGGACCTCGCTACGAATATGGTATCTGTCCACCTTGTTGGCGCGCGGCAGGCAGCCATAGACGTTCTTGACGCCCAGCGTCATCCAATCGTGCTCGTGCGTCTTGGACTTGGCGAAGGTGATCCTAGAGTCAGCCTCTTTCCACGACCGGCCGACCTTGTCCTTCCACGTCTTCGGCTTGCCGTTCTTGTCCTTTTACGGATACCTGAACGTCTCGGACTCGAGCGTCAGGTCGACGATCCGGTAGCGGTCACCCCGCGTGTAGCCGATCTGCTCGGCGACGAACGACACGGTGTGGTTCTTCAGCATCCGGCCGACATCGTTCTGGGATTCACAGATCGCAATCTCCGTGAATCCCAGCTCTATCATCCGGTCCACCAGGCACTCGACGAGCTCCCGGTCGGTCACGACCGCTTCGTGACCCTTCGGGTTGGTGAACACCATCATGTTGGGTTTGATCGCGATCTTGAAATCTCGCTTCTGCTCCTGCGATCGCCTGCACGCCTGCTGCAGGACCGTGGCGAAGTCGGTCAGCTCGAGAAGTTGTCGGAAGGCATCCAGTTTGTCCGTCCCTCGCACCACGCTGACGACGTTCTCCATCGTACGCCCCCGAGGTCATCGCAGACGCCCGCTGGTCGACGGGCTGTTCGTTACACAGCGAACGCAGCTCACCAAAGTCGCAATATACGGCTCGGGAAGGGAGAGATGTGGAGCGTCTTGCCAATTAAAAGGAATGATTGAAACGGACAGGACACCCTGTTACTCCCGAATCAAGCCATTGCTCGTTCCACGACTGCGGTGCGCGGCATGACGACGCGGCGCCGCTGGCCCGACGCGGGCCCGGGCAGGTTCTTGACTTTGTTGGCCACCTGAGAGATTTGCGGGAAGATCGCACCGGATCACCTCGTTTCAGCTGTAGCGGCGCGCCGTGGCGATCGCTCGCGTGCGCGGGACCTGATTGTCGACCGGGTTCGACACGATCCCACGGAAGAGGCACCGACATGACGGCAGCGGATTTCGTGCCGGCAGCCTCGCGTACGCCATCAGGTAAGAGCTCGTTGACTACCTGGATGTCAGTATGGTACTCTCTATTTGTCAAAAAGTACCTTTGACCGATGGCTTTTTCACCACCAGACTCGGCCAGGGTTCCGGCCCCCGGCGATGCCGTCGGCTTGCGACTGGTCATACGCGCAACAGGTTTACGTTGACGCCGGCAGCTAGATTGTGACCCACCGTAGCAGCTGCTACCTCGTTTTCGGAATTGCGCTCGAGGATCTGTTCTCGACTCTCTTTCTGATCATTAAGGCTCCAGTCAAGTCAACAGCGTGCGTTGATCTCGAATAACACCAGGAGACCGAAGTAGGCCATGGACGGGGACAGGACGGTACGAAGTCTTCGGGAAAAGCTTCGCGACTCGACTGACCAAAACGTCACTGCCAGCGGCGCTATCGAGGACACCCCACCACAAGAGATTGCCAGGACCCTCAAGAAACTCATCAGCGGGCCGACGCCTGACCTCCAAGAGAAGTCGATCGTCTGGCTGTTGGCGCGCTTGGGACGCCAACGCGACCGGCTGCAGGCGAGCATGTACGAGCTTTCGAGGCTGGGAGCGCACCTACCGGACAAGCTAATCACCGACGTGGCCGACCTCTCGCTCTGGGATCGGCTCAAGGGCCGCGACGTTGATCCGGATGTCACGGCTCTTTGGAAAGTCTTCCTCCCCGACCGGGCCTTTCCCGATGACCCCGACCAGGCGATACGGCAGCTCCGCAAAGCGGCGTTGTCGTGTGGATCGCGGGGAGACCCCGTTGTCGAAGCGTACCTCCGCGACAAGATCCGGCGGCAAGATGGCGTCGTGGAGGTGATGGGTAGGGAGATCGAACGGATCATGGAAAAGCCCGGGGAGATCTGGCAGGAGAAGATCGGTTACCACGTTTATCGGATTCTCTGCGCTGCTGCGTACAAATCGAAGTTCGCCGGTTGGATGACCCGACTGGTCGGGGTCTGTGACGTCAAAGGCCGGCGAGAGGTAGACCGCGCAATTAGCAGCCCCCCCGTGAAGAATCCCGACGGATCCGCCAAACAGATCGGCGACATCGCGGTCCTCGTGAACGGCTGGCTCAACTTTTCTTCCTCTGCGCCTGCGGTGTTCCGACTCGCCCGCCACTTACGCGGCCCGGTCTTGCTCGCCAACACGAACCCGAACGGCCCCGATGGCTATCGGCTCCGAGAGCTCGATGAGCTCTGGGGAGTGTCGGTTCCTCCTCAGCTGAAGCATAAGATCTGGGCCATCGGTGAGATGGCGCCTAACCTGGTGGGTTGGCCCCAGGCATCCGATCTGTTGCTCGAGCATCTGGCCGTTATCGGTCGTGAGTTTCACCGGACCCAGGCCGTCAATCCCGGAATGCAAGACGTCCGGTCCTTTCCAGATGCCCATACCACGGTCTTTGCGCACAGTCAGGGGGGGCCAGCTGCCGCGGCTGCGCGCGTTCGCCTCAACCAGGTCGGTCTCGGACATGTCATCGATCGGCTCGTGGCGGTCAACAGCCCCCTCTACGAGGGAGCGCTACTCGCCGATGGTGTCGACTCCGCTCGAGACGTCGATCCCGTCCACGCCGGCGCGGCCGGTGAGAGGCACGTCTTTGTTCGAGTGATGCAAAGAGTTCTGGCCTTTTTCACCACTCCGTCCGGACGCCAGTCATTCCGCTACAACGACCCGGACACCTTCAAAGCTATGCGCGACTGGTTGGGTTGGAGCGAGGAAGACGTCGATTTTTCGTACACCACTCAGGTGGGACGCCTTCGTTGGAATCCGAAGAACAACAAGAGCGAGCCAGGGTTTGCGATCTTAGCGGGCTGGAGCACTAGAGACCGGGACAAGGAGGGCAACTTTTTGACGGACGGGTTGATTCCGATCAGATCGAGTCGACCGGATCTCGTAAGCGCCGAAAAGAAGGGGCATCTGATTACCTGGGAGGATCAGGACACCTTCAACGAGATTATCGAAGCGCTGCCGGACTTTCGAGACGCGCGATCGGAAATCCGGGATTGAAGGGCGCGGACCCCCGCTCCGGCCATTGTCGACGCCCGAAGAGGAGGGTACGGGAATGTAACGACACCTGGCTGCTGACCGTCTTCCTGGATCTGATGATCTGGCAAGGCTGGTAGTCGACACCGAAGCCAGGCTACCCGAGGCGGAGCCGAAGCCGGTAGAGCGCGCCGACGATCAGGTTTATCACAACGATTACCAGCCCGACCACCGCCCCGACGGCGATAGCACGGATCCAGGGCCCGGGGATACGCCCGAAGGTGTCGGGGTCGAACTCCCACAGATTCAGCCCAAGGGAGTTGGCCAGCTCTACGGCGGTACCGAGGATCGTTCCCCACAGGAACTGCAGCGGGATCGGATGCCGGACCGACCAGAGCGCGATCGCGCCCATGAGCCCACCGAAGAACACGACGATCGCGACGAAGATGAACCACCAGGGATCGAAACGATACCACTCCGCTAGAAACGAAGTGACCTCGACCGCTATACCAATCACCAGGGCGATCGAAAAGGTCTTGATCGCCCGGTCGCGCAGCGGCTCGCCAGCGGGGTTGGCCGCCTCCTGGCGTTCCTTCCAATCCTGCACGGCTCGCCGCATACCGTCGCCCAGGCTGAGGCGGGCTTCCCAGCCGAAATCGTCTTTCGCGGCGCTCGCCGACGCCGCCCACCAGCGCTGCTTGATCTCCCGAACCTTGTCGGTGGTGGGCGCAAGTCTGGTCCGGGAAAAAAGGTGGATCCATTCGGCCGCGATCGCAGCCAGGCGCAGGACGAAGTGCGGCGTTACCACCGGCAGCCTCAGGCGAGTGCCGAATGCGTCGGCGATGGCATCGGTGATCTCCGTGTCGCGGTACACGGTGGGATCGGCAAAAAAGTACGTTTTGCCGTTGGTCGACCCGTGGGCGGCCGCGCCGATCAGTCCCGTCACCAGATCCTGCACGTGCACGAACGAGACAGTCTTCCTTCTAAACCCAATCATCGGCTTGAGCCCCAGTCGCACAATCGGGAAGGTGCCGCCCGATAAGTCGCGCTCGCGCTCACCGTAGACGGCAACGGGGCGCGCGATCGTGATCGGCAGTCCCTTGTCGTGGTACTCGCGGGCGATCTCCTCCGCCCGTTGTTTCGACTTGCCGTACCACGATACCGGCTGGGCGGGATGCGTTTCATCGATAGGCGACGCACTGGGTGACGGACCGGCGGCGGCCTGGCTCGAGGTGAACAGCAGGCGTCGAAACTGGGGGCTGCGATTCTGGAGCGCGGCCTTGAGGATGTTCCTCGTTCCCTCGACGTTCGTCTCCATGAACTCGTCTTCGGACGTGCCCAAGAGGACCGCGGCGAGGTGATAGACGTATTCGACGTCCTGCAGGTAGGAGGCGAAGGTGTCGGGCTGCCGGATGTCTCCGACCACCAACTGGAGCTTGGGGCCGTATCTGGCGAACAGAGGCTTCAGCGAGCGCAGATCGCTCGTCGGCCGCACCAGTCCGATCACTTCGTCGCCCCGCCCGAGCAGTGCCTCGACCAGGTGCGATCCGATAAAGCCGTTTGCGCCGGTGACAAATACGCTGGACATGCATCGACCTCCGATTCAGTGGGCATCGCCTGGCGTGCAGGCCACAGGGCTGCATCGCCTGCAGAGGTACCGAGCAGCGTTACCAGCAAAACCGTGAGGAGCTAAGACAAGCTCGACGTCACCACGTAGGACTCGCTATCTTCAAGCTAATAATCTCGTAGATGTCTGACCATACGCGATGCTCTCGGAGGGCCCTGACTGGCCACCGTGAACGCTGACCCGCAACCGGGACATGAATTTGGGCGAGCATCCGATATATTCGAGGCCGGCGGCGGTCTACCTGGTGACGGGGAACACGAAGCTCGAGGCGCTTGACGAGGCTCTCGAACGAGCCGGATTCGTCGAGCAGCTGGAAGAGCATCACCGCGCGAGCGGGAAGCAGCGCGACGAGTTTGCCATCGCCATCAAGCCGAACATCATGACGGCGTCCGTGGCCGAGGACGACTCGCCGGTCTACACCGATCCGGTTCTGGTCGAGCGACTCATCCAGAGAATCAGAGGGCGCGGATTCCGCAACATCGCCGTGGTCGAAGCGCGTAACGTATACGACTACTCGTACCGCGGGCGGAGCGTCGAAGCGGTGGCCGAGATGGTGGGCTACACTTCGAACGGCTACCGGATCGTCAATCTCACCGAGGAGAAGGTCCCGTTCGATTACGGCGGCGCCCTGGGCGCGCATGTTGTCGGCGAGACGTGGCGTGACGCTGACTACCGAATCTCGTTCGCCAAGAACAAGACGCACTGGCAGTGCTTCTACACGGCTTGCATCAAGAACGTTTACGGCTGCCTGCCCGAGTGGGATAAGATGCACCACTACCACGGATCGGGCGTCGAGTTCTATCAGGCCGCCGTCTTGATGGCGGACCATTTCCCGGTCCACTTCGGCCTGCTGGACGCCTGGGTCAGTGGCGACGGCTTTTCAGGCCATGTCCGCGACGCCCACCCCAACGAGACCCGGACGATCGTCGCCAGCCGCAACATCTTCGCCCTGGATTGGGTCGCGGGGGAAAAGATGCGTCTGGAACCCGCGCAAAACTTCGTGATGCAGGAGGCCCTGAACCGCTGGGGCGTCATCGAGATCGACCGGCGCGGCGACATGACGCCCTGGTACCCATGGGTGAACGTCGGGCGGCTACCGGTGGTCGCGTTCGCCTGGATCGAGGAGTGGTACCAGGTGAGCCGCTTCTTGTCGCGGGCGATGGCCGCACATCAGGACCCGCGGTTTCCGCCGGTCTCGCGCGCGCAGCGGCTGTTCGGCGTGTTCCAGAGCCTCACGCGATTCGGGGAGAGGCTCTTCACAAAGAAGCAGAAGGCGCCAAAAGGGTCGCCGCCGCCGCCGCGGCTGGTGCCGATGCGGAAGCACCCAATCGGTGTGATCGAAGCCTTCTATGGCGACCTGGTTACCTGGGTCGGCCGAGCGATGCTGCTTCTTACCATCGCCGGCGTGATCTGGCGCGAGGCGTTCGGTATGGCGGGGCTGTGGGGAAGTGCGGCTCTCGGCCTTATCGCCGCGACCGGCGTCGTGTTGATGATCGGCGGTGCCAGCGTTCGGCGGAATCGCCTCTGGCTGAACGTGGGAGTCGGTCTGTGGGTGCTCGCGGTGCTGAGCTCGGCGATCGGCGGCGTCAGTCCTTTCAGGCCCGTGCCCGCGTCGATTGCTCTGGCCTTGTTACTCGTCCTGGGCGGGGTACTGGCCATCCGCCGCCGAATCAGAACCCGATTCACGTTCGGCACGGGTGAGAGCTCACGGGAAAACTGAAGAGGGGAGCCGTGGTCTACTTGGCCGGCTGGTCCTCCGCCTTCGCCCCCTCCTCACTGGAAGCCGGCTCCAGGAACCGATAGAGGATCTCGCCCTCCCGGATCATCCCATAGCGCTCGCGGGCCACGCGCTCGATCTGGGCGGGGTCGTTCTTCAGGCGGGTGGCCACCGTCCGCAGCGAGTCGATCTGGGCCTCGGAGCGGGCGAGCTGGGCGGCGCGCTCCTGCTCCAGCGCCTCCAGCCGCTTCAGCTCGAAGACCGAGTACTCGCCGCCGAAGATGGCGAAGTAGGCGGCCAACAACAGCATGGCCACGATCGCCAGGTCGGTGAAGCGGCTCCTCGACTGGCGCTGTCGTCGGCCCGAGTTTCGCCGCCCTCGGCTGGACTTCTTCGACCGCTTCTTGGCGCGTTTCTTCTTCTTGCTCATGCCACCACCCCTCACCTCATCCACCCTGAACGCCGCCGGTGCGCCCAGCGCGTCTCATGTCAGGCCGCGAACGCCGATGCTCAAGCTCCGCGGCCCCAGAATCTAAGTCAGCCCGGCGCGCGCCGGCGGCGGCGGCGCACCGTACTGGGCCCGTCCGCCCAGCTCCTCCTCAATCCGCAGCAGCCGATTGTACTTGGCCGTGCGCTCGGAGCGCGACAGGCTGCCCGTCTTGATCTGTCCCACGCCGGTCCCCACCGCCAGGTCGGCGATGAAGGTGTCTTCCGTCTCGCCGGAGCGGTGCGAGATCACGGCGGTGTAGCCGGCCGTGCGCGCCAGCTCGATCGCTTGCAGCGTCTCGGTCAAAGTGCCGATCTGGTTTACCTTGATCAAGATCGAGTTGCCGACGTCGGCCTCGATGCCGCGCCGCAGCCGCTCGGTGTTGGTGACGAAGATGTCGTCGCCCACCAGCTGGACCTGGGCGCCCAGCCAGCCGGTCAGCTCTTTCCAGCCGTCCCAGTCGTCCTCGCCTAGCCCGTCCTCCAGCGAGCGGATCGGGTAGCGCTCGCACCACTGCCGGTACATCTCGATCAAGTCGCCGGCGCTGAGGCCCTCGCGACCTTCGATGGCGTAGATGCCATCGCGGCCCAGCTCGGATGCGGCCACATCGAGGGCGAGGGCGATCTGTTCGCCGGGCTCGTAGCCGGCCTGGCGGATCGCCGCGATCACGTACTCCAGCGCCTGCTCGTTCGAGTCGAGGTCGGGCGCGAAACCGCCTTCATCGCCCACGGCGACGGAGAGCTTCGCTTCCTTTAATAGCGCCTTGAGCGCCTGGAAGACCTCGGCGCCCCAGCGCAACGCCGTTCGGAACGAGTCGGCGCCGACCGGCATGACCATGAACTCCTGGA
>CAYGCC010000480.1:0-3300 GCA_964348165.1 uncultured Gemmatimonadota bacterium
CCCCGATCTCCGCGATCTTCCCCTCCCTCACCCGGATGTCCGCCCCACGGCGCTCAGCCGAGGTCACCAGCGTACCACCACGAATCAGCAAGCCGTCCGCCTCCGCTTCGGCTCCGCCCAGGCTGCCGGCCGGCCCCACCAGAGCCGCAGCCCCCAGCCCGGCGGCACGGACGAAATCGCGCCGGGACAGCCTGGATTGATCGCCCTGATGGACCGCCGACATCGATCGATCCGCCCGGGCCTCTAGTGGACGTTCCGCAACAGCGCCAGCAGGAATTCCCAGAAGCGCTGCACTGTGTCGACGTAGATCTTCTCGTCCGGCGAGTGAACGTCCAGCAGAGTGGGCCCGAACGAGATCATGTCCATGCCCGGGTACTTCTCCCCGATGATCCCGCACTCCAGGCCGGCGTGCACGGCCTTCACCTCGGGCTCGACGTCGAACACCTCTTGATAGGTGGACTTGGCGATCTTGAGAATCGGCGAGTCGACGTTGGGCTTCCAACCCGGGTAGCCGGACTCGCCTTCCACCCGCGCTCCGCCCAGCTCGAGGATCGCCGTCACGGTCTGAACGATCTCATCCATCTCCGATGCCACCGAGCTTCGCTGGCTCGTCTCCAGAAGCACGCGGCCGTTCTGGAAACCGATGACGGCGACGTTGGTCGAGGTCTCGACCAGCCCCGGTATGTCGGCGCTCATCTTGGTGACGCCGTGCGGCAGACCGGCGAGACTCCGCAGCAGGGCGCTCTGTTGCTCTCGCTTCATCACCTTGCGATCCGCCGAGTTCGATTCACGCTCCAGGCAGATCGACAGATCCGGATCCACGCTAGCCAGCTCGACCCGGATCGTCTCCTCGAACTGCTTCACCAGGGCCCGGGCCTTGCGAAGCTTGTCTTTGGGCAGGAAGAGCAGCGCCTCGGCTTCACGCGGGATGGCGTTTCGCTTGTTACCACCCTCGATCGACGACACGCGAGCGCCGATGTCCGCCAAAGCGCAGAGCACGCGATTGAGGATCTTGATGGAGTTGCCGCGACCCTTGTCGATCTCAAGCCCCGAGTGGCCGCCCTTCAGCCCCCGGACCTGCAGCCGCATCGGCACCGCGCCCGCTGGCGCCCGGGTGAAGTTGACCTTCCAGGTGGCGTTGGTGTCGCGACCGCCGGCACAGCCGACGTAGAGGGCGCCCTCTTCTTCTGAATCGAGGTTCAGCAGAATCTCGCTTTCCACAAAACCAGCCTTCAGGTGCGCCGCGCCGGTGAGTCCCGTCTCCTCGTCGACGGTGAAGAGAAACTCGAGCGGCCCGTGAGCGAGTGAGCGGTCTTGCATGAGGGCGAGGCTGGTGGCGACGGCGATGCCGTTGTCGGCACCCAGCGTCGTGCCGTTCGCCATCAGCACGTTTCCCTTGCGCACGATCTCGATCGGATCACGCTCGAAGTCGTGATCGACGTCCTTGTTCTTTTCGCACACCATGTCCAGGTGGCCCTGCAGGCAGACGCTCGGCTTGCCCTCGTGCCCTGACGCGGCTGGCTTCTTCACCACCACGTTCATGAAGCGGTCCTGCTTCGCCTCCAGTCCCAGCTCATTCGCCTTATCCAGGACGTACTGCGCAATCCGCTCCTCGGCCTTCGAGCAGCGCGGAATGCTGCTGATCTCGGCGAAGTACCTCCACACAGGCTCAGGCTTCAGCCCTGTGATCGCATCAGACATCTCCGGGTCCTCCTGAATCGGTGGGAAAAAAGTCGGGGCTCGGCCATCCTAGGGCCCGGCCTCCCCGGGCCGCAAGGCGGCCGAGCCGACTCGTGCGGAGGTCAAAATGAGGAAATGCGGGCGCTCAGCCTCTCAATACGAATTCCACATTCACCATGAACTGCCGTTCCATCGGCACGCCGTCCCGTGTGCCCGGCCGGAATACCCACTGTTCCACCGCCCGGCGGGCCGCGTCCGCGAGTATGCCAGGCCCAGCCAGCGAGTCGACCGCGACGCTCCCGTCACGGCCGATTGTCGCCCAGATGCGGACGTCACCCTCGATCCGGCGGTCCCGTGCAAATTCCGGATAGGCAGGGCGCGGTGCCGAGATGATCTCGGGGTCGACAATCACACCGCCGGCCTCAAACGGGGCCAGCTCGATCCGCTGCCCGCTGCCCGTCACCAATTCCTGCCGCGGTCTAGTCACGGGTTCCGGACCCGGCTGGAGGCTGGCCGCTTCCACGGCGCTCGCCAGCGCCGCTCGGCTCTCGGCCAATGCACCCTGGAGCTGCGCGATCCCGCCGCGCAGCTCCAGATTCTCGCGGCGACATATCGACAGCGAATCGGAGACCACGAGGTCCATCGCGTCCAGGCGCTGAGAGATCCCGAGAAGCCGGCGGTTGATCTCCAGCTGCGATTCCAGGAATCCCGCGCGAAAATCGGCCAGGCTGTCACCCATCGCGGTGTACCACTCGGGCTGAGCCAGCTCGATGTTGGGGAGCACGCCACCGGCCGGCACGCCGCCCTCGCCGGGCTGGCCGGCCTCGGTTGACGCGGTCCGTTCGGCTGACGGCCGCCCGGGTAGGTTGTTGGCGACCGGCACGCCCGCGGCCAGGCCGACGACGGCGGCCAAGCCCAGCGCCGCCGCCTGGCCCAGCGTGAGCTGGGCGGCCTTCTCCGTGAAGCCGCGGCCCAGCCGCGCGAGCGCCGCCGCCGGTTCCCGCAGCAGCGTGAGCAGCCAGCCAAAGCCGAGGAACAGGAAGATCATCCGCTTCTGCTTCTTCGTCTTCACCTCGACGCCGGCTTCCCCCAACCGCTGGTTGACGGCGCGCTCGATCTCGCCGGCCCCCGCGCCCTCCTTCTTCATGCGGCGCTTCATCTCCAGCACCTCGTTGACCAGCGGCGCAAAGTCGGCATGTTGCCGCGTCTTCAGCAGCTCGGGCAGAGGTGTCTCATCGCCCAGGACGGGGACCAACGCCCGCTCCGGGTGTGTGGTGTAGAAGTGCTCGTATTCCTTGCGGACCCAGTCGGAGCGGGCGGCGTGCTTGGTCCAGAAGATCATGAGGACGTCGGCTTCTTCCAGCCCCTCCTGCAAGGCTGCCCTCCACCGCATGCCGGGCTTGATCGTTCGGTGATCGTGAAATACCCGGTGCCCCAACGCCTCCAGCAGCAGCCCCAGACCGTTGGTGCGAATGCGGTCGATGCTGCTATAGGAGATGAAGATCTTGTTCGCCGATTCCGTCTGCGCATCGAAGACGTTCATGCCGGCTCATCCTCCTGCCCGGTTCTTAGGGCTCGACCCCGACCCAGCGAGCGGCCAGAGCGACTGCCGCGCACCAT
>CAYGCC010000481.1:0-1517 GCA_964348165.1 uncultured Gemmatimonadota bacterium
CCTCTTCGGCGGCTCGCTGGTGGGTGGGATGTGGCTGATCTTCATCGGCTGGTTCCTGTCGCAAGCGGCGGAGGCGAGCTACCATCAGCTCATCTTGCGGCGCATCCTCGAAGGTGTGCGGGCGCGTGAGGCGATGACGCGGGGTCCCGAGACCGTCGGTGCAGACCTGACTTTGCGGGAGCTGGTCGATGAGTTCTTTCTCAAGCGTAGCTACAACGCCTTCCCCGTCCAGGATCGGCAGGAGCACGTGCTGGGTCTGATCACGCTCAGCCAGGTCAAAAAGATTCCACGTGAGAAATGGGCCACCACCCGTGTGGGTGATGTGATGACGCACGTCGGCGAGGCGGTGACGGTCCGGCCGGGCGACTCGCTGGCCGAGGTCCTTTCCAAGCTGGAGCGCGCGAAGGTGGGCCGAGCGCTGGTGGTTGAGAACGGACGCCTGGAGGGCGTGATCACACGAGCCGACGTGGCGCACTGGCTGGAACGCTACCAGCAGCTGCACTGAGAATGCCGCCAGGAAAGAAGGCAAGAGGAAGTCCGGCCCGAGGCAGAGGAGCCGCGAAACGCCGGCGCGGCTCGGGGGAGCCAGCGGACGCGCGTCGAGAGCGGGCGCGGGCCATCGTCGCGCGGCTGGCCGATGCCTACCCCGCGCGCATCGAGCTCGACTTCGGCAACCCGCTCGAGCTGGCCATCGCGACCATCCTCTCGGCCCAGTGCACCGACAAGCGGGTCAACGAGGTGACCCGGGAGCTGTTCCAGAAATACCGATCGGCGGCGGACTACGCCGCGGCCGACCCCGAGGTGTTTCAGGAAGAGATCCGGTCCACCGGCTTCTTCCGCAACAAGACCCGGTCGATCCTCTCGTTCGCCCAGGCGCTGGTCGACGAGCACGAAGGCGCGGTTCCGGACAGCATGGAGCGCCTGGTCGAGCTGCCGGGGATCGGGCGCAAGACGGCCAACGTCATTCTGGGGTCCGGCTTCGGAAAGAACGAGGGCGTCGTCGTCGACACCCACGTCAAACGGGTCAGCGGACGGTTGGAGCTGTCGGACGAAAGCGACCCCGAAAAGATCGAACGCGACCTGATGGAGCTGGTCCCCCGGGACGAGTGGGCCAACTTCGGGCTCCGTATGGTTCAGCACGGACGCTACACCTGCACGGCCCGCAGGCCGAGCTGCGATGGCTGTCCGCTGGAAGAGCTGTGTCCCAGCGCCTATAGTTTCGACTAAAGCGCTGTCGGCCTCACGGTGTGCGGGCCGGGACCGAGGCGCGAAAAGGGCTCAACTCACGAGAACGGAGCGTGAAGCGATGCAGCTGCGACGCGATGACGCGCTGGCTCTAATGCACGAGTACACGAAGAACGAAAACCTGCGGCGGCATATGTACGCGGTCGAGGCCTCGATGCGCGGGGATGTCTCGCTGCTGGGACGGGTGCAGATGGCGCTTGAGAGAGCGGGAGCGGGGCGCCGTGACGGCGTGCTCGTGGAGGACCTGGCGGGGTTGATGAGCGCGAGGAGCG
>CAYGCC010000482.1:0-2061 GCA_964348165.1 uncultured Gemmatimonadota bacterium
GCTCTCCCGGGAGGTCCGTCTATCCGTGGGGATCGCCTTCACGACGATCCCCGTGACGCCGCTCGGCGTGAAGGCGATCCCCACGGATAGACGGTCCTCCCGGGAGAGCGCCGTCCCCGAGGCTCCCAGCCAGGCGCCGCCGAACTTGGCGCCGATGGAGATCACGGTCACGAAGGTGACGATGAACCAGTCGAAGTCGGCGAAGAAGTCGTACTGCAGGCCGATGCCCGCGAAATAGAGGGGCACGAACACCGAGTGCACCATCTGGCTCACGACGGTCCGCGTGCGCTCGCTGAGCGCGTGGGATTCGCCGGCCATGATCCCGGCGAGGAAAAATCCGAGCAGCGCCGTCAAGCCGACGCGGTGCGTGAGGGCTCCGCACGCCAGTCCCAGACAGGTCACCACGGTGAGCACCGCGCCCGGCTGTTCGGGCAACCGATGGCTCACGAACGCGATGGCGCGATCCACCCCGCGCAGCCCCCAGGTCAGGCAGAACGCGGTAAAGGCGATCGCGACGATCAGCGACAGCGCCACCGCGCCCAGTCGCACCCCGAGCGGCGTCGCCAGGCCGAGCACCACGCTCAAGATGACCCAAGCCAAGATGTCGACGACGGCGTAGGCGCACAGCGTGACCAGCCCCAGGTCGCTCTTCACCAGGTCCAGGTCGTGGAGGACGCGCGCGATGATCACAATCGCGCCGATCGCCATCGTCGTCCCGAGGAAGAGCGCGAAAGGAAGCCGGACCCCGGGATCGGTCATGTAGCGGTCGGGCAGCAGCAGAGAGAGGCCGAAACCGAGCACCAGGGGAACCAGCAGGCTGATTGTCCCGATCCGCAGCGCCGGCCCGCGCTGTCGCCAGGCCGCCGACACGTCGACCTCGAGACCGGTCTCGAGCAGCAGGAACAGCACGCCGAACCAGGCGACGGTGTCGAGCATCGCCAGCTGGATCGGGTCGGGAGGAAAGAGGGCGCTCTGGAGCGCCGGCCAGGCCCGGCCGAGGATCGTCGGGCCCAGCAAGAGCCCGATGGCGATCTCGCCGACCAGAGGCGGGTGCCCCAAACGACGAAGCACCTCGCCCAGGCCGCGAGCCAGGCCCAGCAGAAGGAGGACCTGAAGCAGAAAGATGCCAAGGTGGTGCTCGGTCATGGGTCGCTCTCGTCGAATCTCCGTTCCGGACTAGACAGGATAGGGCGCCTTGATAGCGATGGCGGATTGCCGATTAGATATTGCAGATGCGGGGCTGCCTGCGAAAGGACTAGAGTGCGATTAGACCGATGGGCGCGCCGGTTCCAGGCCGCACCTCGCTTGCGACGGAGAACAGGAGCAGGGGATCGAACATGCGGGTCTTCCTAGCGGGAGCGACGGGCGCGATAGGACGTCCGCTCGTGGCGCGGCTGCTCGCCGCGGGTCATGAAGTGATCGGCCTGTCGCGAAGCGAAGAGCGTGCACATCAGCTGCGGCAGGAGGGCGCCGAAGCCGTGGTCTGCGATGCGCTCGACGCCGATCGGCTGATCCAGACGGTGGTGGACGCGCAGCCGGACGCCGTCATCCATCAACTCACGGCCATCCCCCACGAGATCTACCCCCGGAAGGTGGGGCGGCAATTCGAGCAGACGAACCGTCTGCGTACCGAAGCGACCCGGCACCTGCTCGAGGGGGCGAAACAGGCCGGTGCTCGCAGGGTGGTGGCGCAGAGCATCGCCTTCGCCTACCGGTCGGTGGGCGGGTCGGTGAAGACGGAGGAGGATCCACTCTGGGACGATCCTCCGGCCGCCTACGCTTCGAGCATGAACGCCATACTCGATCTGGAGCGTCAGGTTCGACAGAGCGCGTCGGGGATCGTCCTGCGCTATGGCTTGTTTTATGGACCCGGGACCGCCTACGCCCGCGATGGTTCCATCGCCCATAGGGTGCTTATGCGTCAATTCCCCATCGTCGCTGACGGAGCGGGGACCTTCTCGTTCATACACGTGGAGGACGCAGCGGCGGCCACCGTCGCCGCGCTCGAGCGTGGAGCGGCGGGCATCTACAACGTTGTGGACGATGAGCCGGTGCCCGTCC
>CAYGCC010000483.1:0-26592 GCA_964348165.1 uncultured Gemmatimonadota bacterium
CTGCTCGCCGCCCGCGGTCGGCACCAGCAATTCGCGCAGGTCGGTGAAGTCGAACTCGCGATAGCCCTGCAGCTTGATGGAGTAGATCACCTCCTCGCCGCCCACCTTGATGCGGTTGAAGCCGACGCGGCCCTGCACGTTGCTGGTGACGAAACGGAGCAGCTCCTCGACGGATAGCCCGTAGCCAGCCAGCCGCGGCCGGTCCACGGCCAGGTAGAACTCGGAGGCTTTGTCGGTCCACCACCAGTCGCTAACGTTGGTGTCGACCTCGCGGACGCGATTGAAGCGTCGCAGCCGGCCCGCTATGTCCTCGGCGATGCGGCGCAGCACCTCGTAGTTGTAGCCCAACAGCTTGACCGTGTAGGTGGGCGGCGAGCCGCCGCCGCCGTAGAAGGAGGGGCCGTAGCCGTAGACGCGCACCTCGGCGCCGGCGAACAGATACGAGTAAGCGACCACCTGGTCCTTGATGGCGACCGGCACGTAGGTATTCTCGAGCGAGTCCGGGAAGGTAACGCGCATTGAAGCGCGCTCCGGCTGCACCTGCGCGGTGAAGCGCTCGATCTCGGGGATGGTGCGAAGCTTGGCCTCGAAGCTGCGCACCAGCTCGTCGGTGCGTTCCAGCTCGGCGCCCCGCGGCATGTTGAAGATGATCGAGATGTAGGTCTCCTGCCCCCAGCCGCGGCCCCAGACCGCGCCCTTCACCACGTGCTTGTCGAACAGCCGGTAGCTGCCGACGAATGCGCCTACGGTGATCAGGATGATCAGCACCGGGTGGTCGAGGGCGAACGACAGCAGCCCGCGATAGAAGCGCACGTAGAACGGCGGTCGCGTCGCGGCGGCCGAACGAATCACGGCGCCCCCGGCCAGCGCCCGGGCGGCCAGGCCGGGCACGAAGGTGAACGCCACGAACAGCGAGGCGAGCAGGCTGAAGCCGACCGCGTAAGCGAACGGCAGGTAGTAGAGGCGCAGCTCGCCTTGCAAGTAGAGGAAGGGGACGAAGACGATCACCGTCGTCAGCGTGCCGGCGACGATGGGGAGCGCCACCTGCCGCGTCCCACGCTCCGCCGCTTCGACGGCGCCCTCCGCCGCCGCGCGGCGCCGCCGGTAGATATTCTCCAGCACGACGATGGAGTTGTCGACGATCAGTCCGAACCCCATCGCCAGCCCCGCCATCGTCAGCACGTTCAGGCTGAACTTGCCGAAGTAGAGCAGGTTGACCGCGATCAGCACCGAGAACAGCACGGTGGCGAAGACGATCCCCGCCGTGCGGAACGATCCCAGGAACAGTAGCAGCACCAGGAAGATCACGATCGCCGCCGCCAGCGCCCGCAGCCGCAGGTCGGTAAGCTGCCGGCGGACGTCCTCGCTGCCGTCGTACTCCAGCGTCAGCCTCATCCCCGGCGGCAGCTCCCCGCGCAGCTCGTCGATCCGCTCCTTTACGGCGTCCGCCACCCGCAGGGCGTTGGTGCCGACGCCGCGGATCAGCGACAGCGTCACCGCCGGCTGGCTGTTGATGCGGAAGAAGGCGATCGGGTCCGCCGTCGCGTCCCGCACCCGGGCGATGTCCGAGACGCGAACCACCTCGCCCGTGCCCAGCGTGTCCGGCACGACGATCAGCGCCGCGATGTCGTCCACCGACCGCACATCGTTCCGAACGGTCACCACCCACTCGCTGGTGCCGCGGCGCAACTTGCCGGCCGTGCGGACCAGCTCGGCGGCATCCAGCGTCAGCGCCACGTCGTAAGGCGGCACGCCGAAGGCCTCCATGCGTCGGCGATCCAGCTCGACCAGGATCTCACGCTCTTCCCCGCCAAAGACGAGGACCTCCTCGACGCCACCCACCGCCACCAGCTGCGGCCGCAGCTCCTCCTCGGCGTAGCGACGCAACCGTTCGAACGTGTAGCTCCCCGCCAGCGTGTAGCTCAGGTCCCAGCGGGCGCCGCGCTGAAACTCGCGTGGCACGTAGGGCTCGATCTCCGGCCGCACGTCCGGCGGCAGGTCGTCGCGCTTCGACTGTAGCCGCTCGCCCAGCTCGAGCCGCGCGAAATCCATGTCGGTGCCCTGGGCAAACTCGAGCGTGATCTCGGTTCGTCCCTCGCTCGACTCCGACTCGATCTTGCGCACGCCTTTCACCTGCTGGGCCGCTGCCTCGAGCGGCGCGGTGAGGAACGCTTCCACCACCTCGGGCGAGGCACCGGGCCAAGTGGCGTTGATGTTGATGCGCGGGTAGTCGACGTCGGGGAGCAGCTCCACGGGGATGTCGATGAACGAGGCGACGCCCACCGCCGCGATGGCGATGTAGACCATCGCGATGGTGGTCGGCCGGTTGATCGACAGCCGGATCACACGCGCGCCTCCGTCGCCACGCCGGTCCGGGCCAGGCCGCGCACGCTTTCCAGAGTCGCGTAGATCACTGGGACCACGATCAGCGTGAGCAGCGTCGCCGAGATCAGGCCGCCGATCACCGCCACCGCCAGCGGCGCCCGCAGGTCGGCGCCGGCGCCCAGACCCAGGGCGAGGGGCGTGAGACCGAGCACCGTCGTGGCCGTGGTCATGATGATCGGCCGCAGGCGCACCCGGCCCGCTTCGAGGATCGCCTCGCGCAACTCGTGCCCTTCGCGCCGGTACTGGTTGATGAAGTCGACCTTGATAATCGCGTCGTTCACCACGATCCCCACCAGGATCACGAAGCCGATCAGGCTCATGACGTTCACGCCGTCACCGGTGAGCAGCAGCGCCAGCACCGCGCCGATCGCCGCCAGCGGCACAGCCAGCAGAATGGTGAAGGGGTGGATCACGGACTCGAACTGCGCCGCCAGGATCATGAAGACCAGCGCGAGCGCCAGGCCGAACGCCAGCGCCAGCGAGCGGAACGACTCGCGCATCTCCTCGTTCACGCCGCCCACCTCGGTGCGCATCCGCAGTGGCCGTTCCAGATCGGCCAGCGCCGCGCGGATCGCGACCACCGCCGCGTCCAGGCCGCCCGAGCTGACGTCGGCATAGACCGGCACCACCCGCCCCTGCGCGTCGCGCAGCACCTCCACCGGCGCCAGCGTCTCGCGCCAGACGATCAGCCCGCGAACGGGCACGCCGCGGATCTGGAACTCGAGCAGGTTGTTGAACTCGCGGCGGATCTCCTCCGGCGGCCGCACCAGCACATCGATGCGCCGGTCGAAGTCCACGAAGCGGGTAGCGACCAGGCCGCGCATGTAAGCCTCGATGGCGTCCGCCACCTCGCGCACCGTCAGCCCGTGCCGCGCCACGCGTTCCCGGGCGATCTCGATCTCGATCTCCGGCTGCCCCCGCTGCAGGCCGGTGTGCACGCCGTCGAGCATCGGCAGCGCCGCCAAACGCCGCTCGACCTCCGTCGCGACTTGCAGCGCCGCGTCCAGATCGTCGCCGCGCACCCGCACCGCCACGTCCGCCTCGCCGACACCCAGCACGCGCCCCAGCTCGGTCGCCCGCCCCGTCTCGATCGCCAGCGCCTCGTCGCTCAGCAGGTCGCCGATCCCGGCACGCAGCCGCGACACGGCCTCGCGGGTGCGTCCACCCTCCAGCCGTACGTCCAGCGCCGCCGTGTTGACGCCGGTCGCCTCGCGCTCCGTGACCTCCGCCGCCTGCGCGCGGCCCACCCGGGCGAAGGCGGCCTCGCTCGACCCGTCCGCCATCGCGATCTCCTCCACCCGCAACGTCACCTCGTCCGTCGTCTCCAGCGGCGTGCCGAGCGGCAGCGTGATGCGCGCCCGGTACGCCCCCTCGTCGACCTGCGGCAGCAGATCCCGAGGCAGCGTCGAGCCGAGGGCGAGTGCGATGAGGAACGCAGCGGTCGCGATGCCTAGGGTGGCGCCGCGATGGTCGAGCGCCCACTCGAGCAGCCGGTGATAGCGAGCGGCGAAGCGATCGAAGAAGCGATCGAAGGAGCGGAAGAGCGGGCGCACCAGCGCCGACAGCGGCCGCGCGATCAGGCCGCCCCAGAAGCGCAGCAACGCCATCCCAAACGACGCGGTCAGCCCCAGCAGGGCGCCGATCACGCCGCCCACCCAGCGCGTCAGGATCGACGGCCAGCGCCACCAGGCGGCCCGGCCGCCGTAACGCTCCCGCGCCTCCTGCGCGTAGCCCCCGACCCGCGGAAAGGCCCGGCGCCTCTCCTCGCCCTCACCGCCGCCGCCTTCGCGCGTGCGAATCCGCGCCGCGATCATCGGCAACAGCGTCAACGCCACCAGCAACGAGGCGAGCAGCGAGACCGCCACCGCGATCGACAGGTCCTTGACCAGCTCGCCCGCCACGCCCTTCACATAGATGATCGGGCCGAACACAGCGATCGTGGTTAGCGTCGAGGCCGTGATCGCCGCCTGCACCTCCTTGGCCCCCAGCGCCGCCGCCGCGGCGGCGGCCATCCCGCGCTCGCGGTGCCGGAAGATGTTCTCGAGCACCACGATCGAGTTGTCCACCAGCATCCCGACGCCCAGCGCCAGGCCGCCCAAGCTCATGATGTTCAGGCTCACGCCAAACACGTACAGCAGGCCGAAGGTGAGGATCACGCTGATCGGGATCGAGAGCGAGATCGCGACGGGATAGCGGGCGTCGTGCAAGAAGAGGAAGAGCACCAGGAAGGCGAGCACAGCCCCGAAGGCAAGCGCCTGGACGACGTTGGAGATCGCATCGCGGATGAAGCCGGCCTGCGACGAGGCGACGGCGAGCTGGACGTCGGGGTACTCGCTGCGGAGCTGCTCGAGCACCTCGTCCACCCGCTCGGCCACCTGCATGGTGTTGGCACCCGCCTCCTTATATAATAGGAGGCCCACCGACTCGCGGCCGTTGTAGCGGGCGATGGTCTCGCGGTCGGCAAAGCTATCCTCGACGCCCGCCACATCCCGCAGCAGCACGACCGAGCCGCTCGCGCCCCGCCCCACCACCGTCTCGCCGATCTCGGCCACCGTCTGGAACTCGCCCAGCGCCCGCAGCGCGTAGCGGTAGCGGCCCCGGCGGATCGTTCCACCCGGTGCGCTGTAGTTCGCCGCGTCCAGCGCCCGCGAGACTTCATCGATGGTGACGCCCAGCGCCTCGAGACGGTTGGGATCCACCTTCACGTGGATCTCCCGCTCCAAACCCCCGGCCACCGCCGCCTGCGCCACGCCGTCGATCTGCTCCAGCCGCCGCTTGAAGACGTTCTCCGACAGCTCCTTCAACTGCCAGAGGTCGGTCGTCTCCGAGGTGGCGGCCAGCGTCATCACCGGCTCGCTGGTCGGATCGGAGCGCAGGATGGTGGGCCGCTCCGCCCGCTCCGGCAGATCGTAGCGCACGTTGTCCAGCCGTTCGCGCACGTTGAGCGTCGCGAAATCCATGTCGGTGCCCCAGAGGAACCGGAGCTGCACCTGCGACGCGCCTTCGCGGCTGATGGAGTTGATCGCCTTGACGCCCGGCACCCGGGCCACCGAGCGCTCGACCGGCTCGGTGACGAAGCGCTCGACCTCGGACGGGCCCGCCTCCGGGTACTGCGTCCAGACGCTCAGCGTGGGGAAGGCGACATCGGGCAACAGGTCTACCGGCAGGCGGCCGAAGGCGACGGCGCCGAGCAGCACCACGGCGATGAAGGCCATGGCGGTGGCGACCGGGCGGCGGATTGAGAGATCAGGAAGCGCCATCAGACAGCCGGCTTGCGAATCGCATAGCGCTTCACGTACGGGACTTCGAATTCGTCCTCGCTCTCGCCGTAGACCTGGTCTGCGGTGATGCGGTGGATGATCAACCGTTTCGGCAGCTTGATCGTCGCGATCCGCTGCCCGGCAGGTGAGTAGACTTCGATCTCGTAACCCTCGCCGCGGGCGACGAACAACCGGCCCGCGGAGTCGGAAGCCCAATCGACTCGCGGTGGGTACCAGCGCGGCACGACAGTCAGACCCTGCTCGAACCGCACTGGCACCATCGACTGGTCTTCCCAGGTAAGCAACGTGTCGGCGCCCTGTCCCGGCAGGTCCATGGCGACCAGCCGACCCACGCCGTCCACGCCGAGCCGCATCGGCCACCAGTAGGTCGGCCCCTGCTGGGCCCAGACGCGGCCGTCGGGCCGCATCGCGAACCCGTTGAATATGGGGAGTTCGGCCCGCTCGTCCCGGAGCAGAGTTCCGATTCTGTCGAAGTAGCTCAGCCGCAGCAGACGGCCATCCCAAACGACCAGGGTGTCCGCCCTCCACAGAAGCTTGTTGGGCGACTCGAACTCTCCCGGGCCCTCGCCCTGGCGCCCGAACGCGGTGACGAAGACGCCGGCGGAATCGTAGAGCGCTACCCGGCGCTCCCGACCGTCGAGCACATAAATCGTGCCGGCCTCATCGATCTCGACGTCGGCGGTGCCGGCGAACTGATAGTCGGGATCGCCCTCGACGACGCCGATGCTCAGCTCTTCCTCCAGCTGCCAGGCATCCGCACCCCGCCAGATCGGCTGCGCCGGATTGGATACGACGATGACGCCGGCTAGCGTATCGACTGTTCCGCTCCACTCGACCGAAGCGGTTCCCGGACGATCCCCGCAGCCGGCTGCCGCCAGCACCAGGGCCAACACCGCCGCCACGATAGAACGATGAGATTCAGTCATTCGGAATCCCGATGGGGCGGCCGACCGCGCCTTGGAGCTGGGCCAGCGCCTGCATGAAGCTGTAGCGAGCGTCGATCAAGCCACGCTCCGCCTCGGTGAGTTGGTCGATCGCCCGCTGCAGCTCCAAGTAAGACGTGGCCCCGATCCGGTAGCGTTCCGTGGTCAGTCGCACCGACTCGCGCGCCAGATCGGCCAGGCGCGTGCGGATTTGCACGGTCTGGTACGCGGCGAGCAGCGCGCCGTACTGGTTGCGGATCTCCTTCCGCGTCTCGAGGACCTGCGCCGCCTTCGTGTGACGCGCCTCCCGCAGGCGCGCCGACTCTTGCCCGGTGCGCGTCTTCTTCTCGAACCCGTTGAGCAGCGGCCACGAGAAGGTGACCCCGAAGTTGTTCCCGGTGTTTTCGGGCGCCAGCTCGAACAGCCCGGCTTCGCCCGTCAGCTGCTCCGATCGGCTGAGGCTGAGCGTGAGATCGATCCGCGGCAGCCAGGTGGCGCGGGCCGACCAGAGGCTCTTGCCGGCGGCATCGATCTCGGCGTCCAGACGCTGAAGCTCCGGATTCGAGCCGAGCGCCAGCGCCACCAGATCATCCACCTGCAGCCGGGTCGGATCGAAGATCGAGACGCTGTCACTCAGCCGGTAGGTCAGATCCTCGTCCAGGCCGAGGCTGGCCGACAGCTCGCGCCGTGCCGCCTCCGCCCGCTGCTCCGCCTGCAACACCGCGACCTCGTTCTGACCGACCTGGACCTCCGCCTGCAGCACATCCGTCTGCGCCACGGCGGCGATGCGGAAACGTGCCTGAGCGATCTCGACATCGCGGCGGCGCGCCGCCAGTAGATCACGCGCCAGCCGGGTCAGCTCCTGCTGCTTCAACGCCTCCCAGTACTGGAACTCCATCTGCGAGTTCAGCTGGACCAGCGTCGAGATCGCGCGCAGATCCGCGGCGCGCGCCCGGGCTTTGCTGGCACCCACATCGAACAGGCGGCCGCCACCCTGGAACAGCGACCAGCGGAACACGAGCGCCTGCGACGCTGATTTGGCCACATCGGTGATCGGCTGGTCCAGCCGCTGTGCCACACCGGTGGGATCGAGGAAGGTGCGCGTGGTGAACTCGTTTCGCGAGAAGTTCGCCTGCAGCGTTGCCGTTGGGATCCACGATCCCCAGGCGGTCCACACGCCTTCGCCCACGACGTCCGCCGACGCCAGCGCCGAGCGGTAGTCGGGGTTGTTCCGCTGCAACAGGGTACGGGCGCCACCCAGCGTGAGCACCGTGTCTGCTGTTTGCGCGAGCGCCGACGTTGCGCTGAGCCAGACGAACATCACCCCGACAACCGACAGCAAACCGCCCACCGTCAACCGCCTACCGTCCACCGGTCTCACTGATCCGCACCCGCGCGTCGTGGATCAGCGTGTAGTGCCCGTCGGTGAGCACCAGCTGCCCGGGCTCCAGCACCGTCGTGCCTTCGCCCGGCACGATCTCGACGAACCACTCGTTCTCGAGGCCGGTGGTCACGTACGTCCACTTCGCCAGACCCTGTGAGGAGCTCCCCTCCGGTTCGAACAGAAAGACCAGCGTCCGGTTGTCTCGCTCGAGGATCGACTCCCGCGGCACCATGATGCGGTTCGGATAAAGCCGCGCCGCGATCCGCACCCGCGCGTACATCCCAGGCTTGACCACGCCCTCACGGTTGGGCAGCACCACCGTGACCCGCGCCGTCCGGGTGCGCGGGTCGACCACGGGGTTGATCGAATGGACGCGGCCGCTGAGCACGGTGTCGGGGAAGGCCGAAAGGGTGACCCGGGCATCGCGCCCCTCTTCCAAGAACGGCACCTCGGTCTCCAGCACCTGCACCTCGATCCGGATCCGCGACAGGTCGACGACCTCGCTGATCGAGTCCCGCTGCTGAACCCGCTCGCCCGGCACCACCGCCATGTTCGCCACGGCACCGTTGAAGGGCGCGCGCACCGTGGCGCGCCGCACGTTCAGCTCCGCCTCGCGCACCGCGACCTCCGCCTCCGACAGCCCGCTCTTCGCCCGGGCCATACGCCGGCGTTCCGCCCGCAGCTCGGGGTCCTCGATCTCCTCGTCGAACAGGGTCAGCTCGGCGAACTGAGCCTCCGCCCGCTCCAACGCCGCCTTCGCCTTCTCCAGTTCGAAGGCGTAGCGCTCCGGGTCGATGCGGACGAGCACCTGGCCCTGGCGCACGTAGTCGCCTTCGCGCACCAGCACCTGAGTCACGGGCCCTTCGACCTCGGCGGCGAGCAGAGCCCGAGCGAAGGCCTGGGCCTGCCCGGCGGCGGATACGCTCATCACCAGCGTGTCGCGAAGCACGGGCGCGGCGGAGACGGGGATGGCGATGTCGGTGCCGAAGGTGCGGGCCGACTCGACCTCCGGCTGCTCTTCGCCCGCGGTCTCAGCGGCTCTCGAATCGTCGTCGGCCTGGAGGGCGCGAAGCCGGACGTAGATTCCGCCCAAGGCGCCCAGCAAGATGATCACGGCGGTGGCGATGCCCAGGGTACGGCGGCTGAAGGTCATAGCGATCCACAGGTGCCGGTGGTCCCGATGGCGAGGCTGGACACTAAGTTTGACCTCACGAGCTTAGATGCGCTAGACGGCCCGACCGTCGCCGACTCATCCCGTAGGGCCGGCACCTCATCAGATCCTCAAGGGGCGTGCGGGAGTTTGACAGTCGAAGGGGGGGTCGGGTAAGATCGGGCCGCCCCGCGCAGAGGCTGCGCCGGGCCTCGAGCGAAGCTGGGCCGGAACGAACAGACCCGTATGAAGAACCTGACCAAGATCGCCAACTACCGCACCAAGACCGAGGCCGAGGCGGCGGCCGTACTGCTCGAGAACGAAGGCATCCCCTACTTGATCCAGTCTCAGGAGGGGATGCTCTACGGTCCACTCACCCCGGGCGCGACCATCTACGTCGTTCCAGAGGCCGCCGACCATGCCCGCGAGGTCCTCGGCCTCGCCCTCGACGAAGACGACGACGGTTTCCTCGCCTAACTCGCCAGCGCACAACTACTCTCCGACGATCTGCACGACCAGCCGGCGCGAGCGCGGCCGGTTGTCGAAGTCGCAGAAGGTGATCTGCTGCCAGGCCCCCAGCGACAGCTGTCCATCGACGAAGGGCACGGTCAACGACGGGCCGAGCAGCGCCGCGCGCACGTGGGAGTGGCCGTTGCCGTCGCCCCAGCGCCGGTTGTGGGCGTAGTCGCGGTCGGCGGGCAAGATCTCATCGAACAGCCGCTTCAGGTCGGAGAGCGCGCCCGACTCGTACTCGATGGTGGTAACGCCGCCCGTCGAGCCCGGGCAGAAGACGGTGACGATCCCCGAGCGCGCCCCGCTCTCGCGCACCTTCGCCGCCACCTCCGCCGTGATGTCGTGCATGTCCGCGTCGCCGCGGGTGCTCAGCTCGATCGTTTCTGTGATCATCACTTGTCCACATCCGAAGTCTAGGATTACTGCGCCGAAAGGCTCGTCTCGCTTCACCGTACGCGGCGCGGGTGCGGCGGGTTGGCTGGCAAAGCGCCTATCGCAACAGCGAGGGAGATGCCGGTTTCCCCCAGAGCGTAACTCGCGAGCCGGCTGCGGCGCCACGGGTCTTCGACGGGAATGCGAGCGGTGAAGCGTGGGGGGAACCGGCGTCGACCGAGCGTCTAGTCCTTTAGCTCGTCGAGCTTATCGATGGGGACCGTGAGCCCCATGATGTTCCAGCCGGCATCCACATACACCGTCTCTCCGGTGACGGCGCGGCCCCAATCGCTCAACAGCCACAGCGCCGTGTTGCCGACATCCTCGATCGAGACCAGCGTCCGCAGGGGCGCGGCCTGCTCGGAGTAGGTGAGGATCTTCTTGAAGCCGCCCACCGCCGAAGCGGCCAGCGTCTTGATCGGGCCCGCCGAGATCGCGTTGACCCGGATCCCCTTCGGCCCCAGGTCAGACGCCAGGTAACGCACGGACGCCTCGAGCGCCGCCTTGGCCACGCCCATCACGTTGTAACGCGGCGCCACCTTCACCGAGCCGTAGTACGTCATCGTCAGCACCGAGCCGCCGTTGGTCATCAGCGGCTCGACCGCCCGGGTCAGTGCCACCAGCGAGTAGGCGCTGATGTCCAGTGCCATCTTGAATCCGTCGCGGCTCGTGTCCACGAAGCGCCCCTGCAGATCCCGCCGATCGGCATAGGCCACGGAGTGTACCAGGGCGTCGATGGTGCCGTAGGTGTCCTTGGCTTTGGCAAACGTCTTCTGGATGGCCGTGTCGTCGCTGACGTCACACTCCTCGACGAACCGCGCGCCCAGGCTCTCCGCCAGCGGGCGCACCCGTTTCTCCAACGGGGCCGCGCCATAGCTGAAAGCCAGCTCGCACCCCTCCCGATGCAGCGCCTGGGCGATACCCCAGGCGATCGACCGCTCGTTGGCCACGCCGAAGACGAGCGCCGTCTTGCCATCGAACAGGCCCATGCGGGTCCCTCCTCAACCCCCTTCTGGTCCGGAAAGATCGACGCACCAATGTAATGCGCGCCCCGCGCCGGGTCATCTCCCGGCTGCCAGCGGCGGCGCAGCGGTCGGCGGCCCCGAAACTTGACGGCCCGGCGGCCGGCGGCGTATGAGTCACGCCCCGACAGCCAGCATCCGGTAACGCGGTCCAGAGGATGAGCGACCCAGCCCGAGGTTCAGTCCGACGCTGCGAGTGGGCGACCACCGAGCTTTCCATCGCCTATCACGACCAGGAGTGGGGCGTCCCCGTCCACGACGACCGAACGCTGTTCGAGTTCCTCATCCTGGAAGGCGCCCAGGCGGGGTTGAGTTGGGAGACCATCCTGAAGAAGCGGGAAGGGTACAGAGCCGCCTTCGACAACTTCGATCCCGCGAAGGTCGCCCGCTACGGGAAAGGAAAAGTCGAATCGCTTCTGCGCGACCCGGCGATCGTGCGCAACCGTCGGAAGGTCGAGTCGGCCATCCAGAACGCCAAGGCTTATATCGCCGTACAGGAAGAGTTCGACAGCTTCGACGCTTACCTCTGGCGCTTCGTCGATGGCGCGCCGAAGCGGAACGCCTGGCGATCGCTCAAACAGCTTGCGGCGCAGACGCCCGAGTCGAAGGCGCTGAGCAAAGACCTGCTGCGCCGCGGCTTCAAGTTCGTCGGGCCCACCATCTGTTACGCCTTCATGCAAGCCGTGGGCATGGTCAACGACCATGTCGTCGAGTGCTTTCGCTACACGCAGGTGGGGAGAGGTCGCAGCTAATCTATTCTCGTTATTCCTCGGCGCTCGCCACCCAGCCCGGAACTCGAGAAGCTCGAGCGACGCATGCCGCTCCACCGCCCCCACGGTCACCTCTTCGTCCCTCACGCGGTCCGACAAGGGGGCACACGCCATCATGAACGCCAGCATGACACCGGGACCGACGCGGTTAAGCGATCTTGGTACTTTACCGGCAGCTGGGTGCATGCGCCGCTCCCGCGGTTGTCTTTCGAGTCGGACCGTCGACGCCACCTTAGACGTCAATAGCTTCGGCGAGGTTGGAACCGCGCTTTCTCGCCCTCCGTTCTTCGTGACCCGCGAGTTGAAGTCAGAATCCGAGTGAACGGAACCGGCCGTGCCGGCGTTTTCGTAGTAGTGCCCGGTAGGGATCAGCCCGCATGGCAACCATGGGAGCACCGGCACCGTCCAAGAGAGAAAGACGCCCGCGCCAGGCCGGTAGCCTGGGGCACCTTTCTCCAGCCGCCACTGGAGACCGGGCCCGGCCATTGACCGTATAGATATAGACATGCTGAGCCCCAACCTGCGAAGTCTCGTGGAGCGCGCTCGCTCCGCCCATCTCGTCCGCGTCCTCGGCTTCTATGTGATCGCCGCCTGGGCCGTTCTGCAGGCGATCGACCTCCTCACCTCACAATTCGGCCTGCCCGGCTGGTTCTTCCCGGCGGCGCTGATCCTTTTGCTCATCGGCCTACCGGTAGTAACGGCCACGTCGGTGATTCAGACGGCGCTAGTACGGCGGCGGCAGCGGCAGGCGAACGAGGCGAGCGACACGGACACGGAGGAGGCGGAAGCTGACGCGGTTGGCGTATTCGAACGACTCTTTACCTGGCGCTATGCGATACTCGGGGGCGTGCTCGCCTTTCTAGCTTTGGGCACCATCGGGATGGGCGTGGCCTGGATGCGAGTGCGCGGGCAGGAGCTGCGGGCGGATGCGGTGGCGGTGATGCCCTTCCATGTGGTCGGCGTGGGAGAGGAGCTGTGGCGGGAGGGTCTGGTCGATCTGTTGGCGACGGCGCTGGATGCCACGGGACAGTTTCACTCGTCCGACCCGCGTGCCGTGCTCAACCGCTGGAACCAGGCGGCGCGCAGCGCGGCCGAGCTGCCCGAGCCCAGCAAGGCCGCGGAGGTGGCCGGCTCGCTGGGAGCCGGCCGGGTGATTCTCGGCAGCCTTGTCCGTATTCCGCCGAACGGTGTGCGCCTGGCGGCCGACCTCTATTCGGTGCGCTGGCTGCGCAAAGAGGCGTCAGCCGCCGTGGAGGGGCGCGAGGACGAGATGACGGCGCTGGTGGACCGGCTGACGCTGGAGCTTCTGCGCCGGATCTGGCAGGGCGACAGCCTGCCGGAGGTTCGCGTCTCGGCGATGACGACGTTGTCGATCCCGGCGCTGCGCGCCTACCTGGAGGGCGAGCAGGCGTTTCGTCGCCTGCAGTTCGCCGACGCTCAGGCAGCGTTTACGCGAGCCATCGAGGCGGACTCTACCTTCGCCATCGCCCACTACCGCCTCGCCCAGACCTACGGCTGGTTTCGGGGGCTCGGCTCCTCGGAGGTGCCCCGCTACCTCGCCTCCGCCGAGCGCCACAGCGCGGGCCTGCCGCAGCGCGACAGCCTGCTGATCCGCGGTTGGAAGCTCGCCGACGTGGACGGCGACCTCGAGGCGATCCCGCTGTTTCGCAGCCTCGTGCAGCGATACCCCGACGACGTCGAGGCGTGGCACGGGCTGGGCGACGCGCTCTTTCACATGGGCGCGCAGGCGGGCGAGCCGATCACGGCTGCGATCGGACCATTGGAGCGCACCCTGGAGATCGACTCCGCCTTTGCCCCGTCGCTTATCCACCTGATCGAGATCGCTTACTTAGAGGGTGACTCGGAGCGCGGCCGCCGCTGGACCGACCTTTACCTGGCACAGGACTCGACCTCGCTGTACGGGCGCAGCTTCCGACTGCTGACGCCGCTCCACTTCGGCCCGGCGGCAGACTCGGCCCGCGCGGCCGCCGCGCTCGACACGCTCGACGCCGAGTTGCTGCACTGGATGACCGCTCGCATGCGCGGCTCGGGGTCCAACCTCCCCATCTACGAGATGGTCACGCTCTCGCTGGCTGACTCGCGGTTCGACGAGGGGAACCGGGCCATGGCCTTCTGGCACCTGGCGGAAGCGCACCTGCGCTACGGCCACGTCGCCCTGGCACTGGATCTGTTCGATCAGGTCACGACTTTGGCGAAAGGCTTCGAGGATGACGTGCTCTTTGTGCTGGGCAACGCCCGCGAGCTCGGCATCGCCGGCGACTCGGCCTCGAATGCGCTGGTGGAGCGTCTGGCGACGTCCGTAGACCGGCCGGTCCCTGCTCTGGCCGTCTCCGCGGCGCGCCGGGGTGCCAACGACGAAGCCGACGCCACGGTGGCCTGGCTGGAGGCCAAGGCCGACACCGCGGAGATGGAAGGCTATTTGGAGCGGGCGCGCTCGCTGCGCGGCCAGGCGCTGACGCTGAGCGGCCGGATTGCCGCGGCACGGGACAGCGTCGACACCGCCGTCGCTCGGTTGCGCCGCGGGCTCGCGATGATCAACGCCACCTGGAACCGCGCCCGTGACCTGGATCGTTACTGGCTGGCTCACCTGGTGGAGGATCGCGGCGGAGGGCTCGAGGCGCTGACCATCTACGCCTCGCTCTACTGGAGCCCCTGGATCGAACCGCTCGCCTTCTATCATCGCGCCGAACTGCACGAGCGGCGCGGCGAGCTTGACGAGGCTGCGCGCTCTTACGCGCGCTTCCTCGAACTGTGGAGCGACGCCGACCCGCACCTCCAACCTCGCGTCGAGGCGGCGCGCCTGGCGCTCCAGCGACTACGCGGCGAAGACATCACGAGCTGACCTTCGGATGCTCTTACGAGAGGGCGGAACCACCGGCGGCTCGCGCCCGCTCCGCGGAGAAGCTCAGCCACCGCTCTCGCGCAGTCGATAGCAGACGACGGCCGACTGCGCCCCGGCGCCCGGGATCGTCCCACATACTCGCTCGCCGCGCACATCGACCAGCTTGACCGGCTGAGGCAAAAAGAGCGGCCCCAGAAACCGCCCGTCGGCGTCGAAGATGTCGTAGCGAGTCGCCCCGCCATAGACGCTCACCCAGAGGCGCCCGCGATCGTCCAGTACCAGATCGTCGATGGCCGGGACCACCGGAGCGAAGGGCAGCAGCTCCAGCGACTCACGCGGGAGCTGGCGCGGGCCTTCCGCCATCTCGCGGATGATGCTGTCCCGGATGGCAGGCGTGATCGCCACGTTCTCGTACTGGCGCGCCACGCGCCGCAGCAGTGACCCGCTGGGGCTGCGAATCTCGATCAGATAGCGGGCCCCGAGGGCCAGAGCGACGGCGCCCGGCGCCGCCGAGACGCGCGGCGTGGGCGCGAGGCGCGTCTTGATGAAGGTCGCCTGGCCTTCCGCGCGCTCGATGCTTGACCAGGTGGAGGCGGGGAAGCTGGCCACGGTGTCGGCGATCCGGCCCGCCATGTTGACATGGTAGATCACCGCCAGACCGGTGTCGCGCGCCGCTTCCAGAAACGGGACGGGCTCCGCGGCCACGTACAGCTCGTCGTCGTCTCCGGCCGCGAACACCGGCGTCGTTCCCGCCAGCCCGGCCAGATCGACCTGGAACCGCGAGAGGAAGATGCCCGCCGTGTCGAAGGCGGTGATCCGGTTGAGACCCGAATCGACCACATAGATCCGCGAACCCGCCACCTCGATGAAGAACGGCGTCACGAACTGGCCAGGCTCCTGGCCCGGTCCGCCGAAAAAGCCCACGTAGTCGCCCGCCGGCCCAAAGCGGAGCACACGCCGGTTACCCGAATCCAGGACCAGCACACCGCCGTTGGGAAGGATGCCCGCGTCGAGGGCGTAGTCGGCCGCCTTGCGCTCGAACAGCTGGTCCCCAGCGACCAACAAATACTGGGTCAGCTTCCATGGCAGTGAGTCACCCAGAAGTCCGCGCTCCGGGCTCATGACCGAAGGCACGCCTCCGATCGTGTCGATCACCACACCCCCCTGGCCCGCATCGCCGCCACAGCCGTACGCCGCCAGCGCGGCTAGCGCGCAGATCCACACTCCGCTTTTCCTCACGATACCTCCAGGTCAGAGGATGTTGCCCCCGAGCGCCGAGTGTACGAGACCGGCGGCAAATTCGGCCGTGGTGTTCCCCCGGTCGATCACCGGGTGATCATCTTTCCCCCCACCGATCTCACCCGCTATTGTCTGCGCAGCCGCCACCGCCGTCAATGCACCGCCACCGCCAAAGCTGTGGCCCGACGCGCCCTGAGCTCTCGCGTCTGCAATCGTAATCCGCCACGGAGCCGAGCGATGCCAGAAAGCCCCATCTCCCGCGAGACCGTGCTCGAGCTGCTCGAGGATCTCGTCCGCACGCCATCCGTAAACCCAACGCTCGCCCCGGAGGAATCGGAGGGTGAGGCCGCCGTGGCCGAGCGCGCCCGCAGCTGGTTCGCCGCCCGGGGCATCGACGCCGTCCTCGAAGAGGTAGCCCCGGGACGACCCAACCTGGTCGCGCAGGTCGGAGCCGACCGGGGCCCGACGCTCGCATTGTGCGGACACATCGACACCGTGAGCGCCAGCGATATGGAGATCGCGCCCTTCGAGCCACGCCTCGAAAACGGCCGGTTATTCGGCCGCGGAAGTTATGACATGAAAGGAGGCGTTGCCGCCGCCATGGCCGCCGCGGCCTCGCTCGCCGACGCCGGCCTCGCGGGCCGCCTGCAGGTCGCCCTCGTCGTGGACGAAGAACACTCGAGCATCGGCGCCGATCACTTCGTTGCCCACCATCCCGAGGCCGACGGCTGTATCATCACCGAACCCACCGAGGGGCGGCTGATCCTCACCCACAAAGGCTTCGTCTGGAGCGAGATCGTCACCCGCGGCGTCGCCGCCCACGGCAGCCGCTGGGACCTCGGTGTCAGCGCGATCGGCAAGATGGGGCGCGTGATCTGCGAGCTCGAGCGCTTGGACCGGGAGGAGCTGCGAGGACGCGAGCACCCGGAGCTGGGCCCGGCGTCGCTTCATTGCGCCCTGATCGAGGGTGGCGCCGGTATCTCCACCTACGCGCCGCTCTGTCGCCTTCAGGTCGAGCGACGCACGCTCCCCGGCGAGTCGCCGCAGGAGGTTTCACTCGAGCTGGAACGGGCGATTCACAACACCGGAGAAGAGGCGACGGTCAATACCTTCTTCCACCGCACGCCGCTGGTCTGCGACCCCGAGGCCGAGGTCGCGCGCTGCCTCCGCGAGGCCGCGGCCACCGTCACCGGAGCGCAGCCGGTGGAGACCGGCGTCGCCTACTGGACCGACGCAGCCATCTTCGACGCCGCGGGCATCCCCAGCCTCAACTACGGGCCGGCCGGAGCCGGCGCGCACGGTGCCGTGGAGTGGGTGGATCTCGACTCGGTGGTGACCTGTGCCCGGGTCCTGGCAGAAACCGCCCGCCGGTTCTTCGGCTGAGACAGGCGGCCGCGCCCCCAAGCCGTAAGGAGACGCGGCCGCCCGCAGCTACTCGATCGCCGTCAGATCCGAGGCCCGGAAACCGAACTCCTCGTCGGCGATGTTTTCCTGGTAATCGATCGATGCCTCGGTGGGATACCCGAACAGAGGATCGTAGCGCACCTCGATCGAGTGCGCGTCGCGTGCGATGGCGTCGCGGATGACTTGGAACAGGTCCTCGACCGTCGGGTAGCCGTCGAGTCCTTCAGCGGCGACCATCTCTTGAGTGTCGCGAAACACCACCTGGCTGACCGCTCCGCCTGTCACCGAGATCCTGACCGGCCGCAGCACGGAGTCGATGCAGTAGCATATCGCCTGATAGTCGTAGCTGTACGAGGGCGGTCCCCGCTTCTCCCACTTTCGAACGTTCAGTGCAAGCTCGTCCGGTACCGGTCCCGTGCTGTCGGAACAACCGGCGAGAACGAGCGCGGCGACCGCGAGCCAGAACGTTCTCATCGAACCGCGACGACGATGAGCGTCGCCATGTAGGTGTCCATCCGTCTCGGCAGACTCGCCGGATCGAGCCAGACGAGCTGCAAAACGTAATTCCCCACCGCATCCGAGTTCGGACCTTCTGCCGTGTTCGTGTGGAGCGTGATGGCGCGTCGGCCCTCGCCGACTCCGGAAACCCGAAGATCGATCTCCGCGTCACCCGGCACGATGCAGGTCAGCTCGGGTGGGCAGCGGTTATCCGTCGATACGGTGAGAAACTGAACGACGATGTCCGTCCCCTGTATCGAGGCGACGTCGCCGGGAAAGACTTTGAAGGCCGACCCCAGCGGTACTCTGAGAAACTCCGGATCGGTCGCGTTATCTCCGTCACAAGCCAAAAGCAGCGCGCACAACGCCAAGTAAGGCCAGCGGATCATGTTCGAACCTCCGATTCGCGCGGCGCCCATCGCCGGGCCGTTCCCCAGAACACCCTTCCGCTCCGGCGACCAGCAGCCGCAACCGCACGCCCGGCGAGGCAAAGCACATGCCCGGGCCGGGGCAAGGAGGGCTCGACGCGTAACCTGTTTTCGTGTTGAGACTTGCCGTCGAGGCCCAGCCCCGACGTCCTTCCGGTTGCGACCGCCCCATTCAAGTTCCTGAGGGCATCGCGCGGTTTTCCAACGTCGGGCCGTCGAGGAGGGTCTTGCCGAGGAGGCGTGTAGCGGCTAGATTATGTTTAGTGGTGCCTAAAAGATGGATTAGGTAAACCTAAAATGGCCAATCTCCTGCTCTTCGCCCTCTCGGCTGCCCTCGCCGTCGCGATCCTCATCCTTTGGCCCCGGCGCGGCCTCCTGGCGCGCTGGCGCCGCGCACGCCGGCTGGCCGGGCGCGCCCGGGTGGAGGATGCGCTCAAGCACATCCACTCCCGCGAGCTGCGCGGCCCGCTGGCGACGGTCGAGTCGTTGGCCGGCAAGCTCGCCCTGAGCGTCAAGCGCGCGCTCGACCTGATCAGCGAGATGGAGACCGGTGGGCTCGTGCAGTCGACCGGTCCCGGGGTCAGACTGTCGGCCGACGGCCGCAAGCTGGCGCGGCGGGTCATCCGCGCCCACCGGCTGCTGGAGCGCTACCTGGCAGACGAGCTGCGCATGCCGCTGGAGGAGATCCATGCGACCGCCGACCGGCGCGAGCACGTTCTGACGGAGGAGGAGGTCGACGCGCTCGAGGCCCAGCTCGGCTATCCACAGACCGATCCGCACGGCGACCCGATCCCCAGCAGCAACGGCGCGCTCGAAAAGGTCGAGGCGACTGCCCTCACCGACTGGCCTCCAGGCCGGCCCGCGAAGGTCGTACACCTGGAGGACGAGCCGCCGGAGCTGATGGCGCAGATCGTGGCCGCCGGTTTCGCCGTCGGGATGCATCTCGAGATCGTGGAGGCGGGCGAGCGGCGACTGGTCATCTGGGATGGAGAGAGCGAGCGCGTGCTTGCGCCGGTCGTGGCGAGCAACGTCTTCGTGGCGCAGCTCCCCCATCCGGTGCGGCCGCCGGTCAAACTTTCATCTCTGAAGCCGGGCGAGTCGGGCCGTGTTGTGGCACTGCGTTGCGAGGGTTTCAACCGGCGGCGCTTGCTCGACCTGGGCCTGACGCCCGGCACGCTGGTCGAGTGCGCCTTTCCGGGACCGATGGGTGAGCCGACGGCGTACCGGGTGCGCGGCGCCTTGATCGCGCTCAGACGCGAACAGGGAGACGAGGTCGAGATCGAGCCGGCGACCGGCGCGGGCGTCGAGGAGCCGCGCTCATGACCACGAAGCGTCCGCAAGCGATTCGGCCGCGACGCATGGTGGGGGCCGCGCCCTGCGGCACCTGCGGTGTCGAGCTTCGGCGGCTGGGCATCGACACCAGCGACTGGGATCACGTCGTCGCGCTCGCCGGCAACCCGAACACGGGGAAGAGCACGGTCTTCAACGCGCTCACGGGCCTTCGACAGCACGTCGGCAATTGGCCCGGGAAGACCGTGGCGCGGGCGGAGGGCGGTTTCGAGTACGACGGAAAGCGGTACAAGCTGGTGGACCTGCCCGGTACCTACTCGCTGCTCAGCGCTTCCACCGACGAGGAGATCGCGCGTGACTTCATCCTCTTCGGCCGGCCCGACTGTGTGCTGATCGTGATGGACGCCACGGTCCTGGAGCGGAATCTAAATCTGGCGCTGCAGATCCTAGAGATCACCGACCGTGCCGTGGTCTGTCTGAACCTGATGGACGAGGCGCGTCGCAAGGGGATCCGGATTGACGACCGCGCCCTCGCCCGGGAGCTGGGCGTGCCGGTGGTACCGACGGTGGCGCGCACCGGGCAGGGCATCGACGAGCTGACCGCCGCGGTGGCCGGTATCGCCACCGGCGCGATCGCCACGCGGCCGCACCGGATCCGCGCCAGCGGTGACGCGGCCCGATCGGTCGATCGGCTGGTCGAGATGATCGAGTCGGCCTACCCCGGGCTTCCGAACGCCCGCTGGGTGGCGATGCGGCTGCTCGAGGGAGACAAGCGCGTCGAGAACGCGATCCGCAGGGGCGAGCTGGCCGAGCTTGTCGCGGAGCAGGGCGCGGAGCCGGTGGCCGCGCAGTCTGAGGCGTGATGAACAGCCGCGCCGCCACATCCGAGACGATCCTCCAGACCGCCGAGCAGTTGCGACGCGGCCTCGAGGTGTCGTTTCGCGATCAGATCGTCCAGTCGATTTACGCCGACGCGCAGGCGATCGCCGGCCGCGCCGTGCAGGCGGGCCGACCCCGAGGCCCGAGCTGGGACGAGCGCGTCGACCGCATCGTCACGTCGCGCGTCTGGGGTCTGCCGATCATGCTGTTCGGCCTCGCCGCCGTCTTCTGGCTCACGATCGTCGGCGCCAACTATCCGTCCCAGATGATCGCACTGGCGCTGTTCCGGATCGAGGATCTGGCGGCGGGCCTGTTCAACGCCATCGGGATGCCGTGGTGGCTGACCGGTTTCTTGTGGCACGGCGTGTACCGAGGCCTGGCCTGGGTGGTGTCGGTGATGCTGCCGCCGATGGCCATCTTCTTCCCGCTGTTCACGATTCTCGAGAACCTCGGCTATCTACCGCGCGTCGCCTTCAACATGGATTGGCTGTTCAAGCGGGTCGGCGCTCACGGCAAGCAGGCGCTGACCATGAGCATGGGCTTCGGCTGCAACGCCGCCGGTGTGATCTCGGCCCGGGTGATCGACTCGCCGCGCGAGCGGCTGATCGCGATCCTCACCAACAACTTCGTCCCCTGCAACGGGCGTTTCCCCACGCTGATCATGCTGAGCATCGTCTTCGTGGCGGCGAAGTTTCCACCCGTGGTCGCCTCGCTCGCCGCGGCCGGCGCGGTGGTGGGTGTGGTCGTGGTCGGGGTGATCTTCACGTTGATCGTGTCGTGGGCCCTGTCACGGACCGTGCTCAAAGGAGAGGCCAGCAGCTTCACGCTCGAGCTGCCGCCGTACCGCCGCCCGAACATCGGGCAGATCCTCTACACCTCGATCATCGACCGCACGCTGTTCGTGCTCTGGCGGGCGGTGCTGATGGCCGCGCCCGCCGGCGGCGTGATCTGGCTGCTGAGCAACATCTCGGTGGGCGGGGGTACGCTGACCGCGTCGATCTCGGGCCTTCTCGATCCCCTCGGACAGGCGCTCGGACTCGACGGCGTCATCCTGCTCGCCTACATCATCGCCATCCCGGCCAACGAGATCGTCGTGCCCACCATGCTGATGGCCTACACTGGCGCCGGCATGATGATCGAGATCGACAGCCTCTCCGAACTGCAGGGTCTTCTGGTTGGACAGGAGGGTTGGACCCTGCTCACCGCCGCCTCCTTGATGCTCTTCTCGCTTCTGCACAACCCCTGCTCGACGACGATCTGGACGATGTATAAAGAGACGGGGAGCGCGAAGTGGACGACGCTGGGCGCGCTGATGCCACTGGCCATCGCCTTCGCCGTTTGCTTCGCCGTGGCTCAAACCGCTCGCATTCTGTTCTAGGGCCGCTCCAGATCCGCCCGCACCGCCAGAATCAGGGCGCCACGATCCGGATCCGGCTGGGCCGATCCCAGCACCAACAATTGACCGATTCGCGCGTTCACCCCGGTGGAGAAGACGGTTCCATATCGATCGGCCTGGAGGGTCACCTGGAGCCTCACCGTCCCGCTGTCACCCGTCGCGCGCACTTCGCCGATGCCTCCCTCAATCATGTAGCGCTGGCCATCCGCGACTACGCCCTGCGCGACGCCACTGTACTCGATGCCCGTCATCACCGTTTCGCCGATGAGTCGGTAGTTCTTGAACCGGAAGACATCAGCCGGCAACGCCGCCGCGATCTCCTCCAACCGCGGGTCGTCGGCCGCTGGCTTGCCGTTCGCTTCCACGAGCCGGAAGTGCAGCTTGACGCTCGGCTCGGGCTGGTCGTAGCGCGTCAAGACTTCCTCGATCCGCGATAACATCTCTGCCGTCTCGCGCACGGTGATGGTCCGCGTCTGCTCATCCATGCTGACCGAGCCGCCACGCTCGCCGAAAATGTAGGGGTCGATGATCCGGTGCGCAGCCGCAGGCTCCAGATACTCGAGTTTGAAGGTGCGCACTTCCAGATCACGTCCCTGCCCGTCTCCGCAACCGACGCTGCCTCCGACCACGGTCGCGGCGATACCCATCGCCGTTAGCATCCACATCAACGATTTGAAACCTCGCATGTCACTCGCCTCCGCTTAGTAGAACCAGATCACCTTCGCCGACCGATCTCTCGTCTCGAACACCATCACGTTCTGCGTTGTCGCCATCTCGACCAGCGGCTCGATCGAAGCCGCCGGCCGGGCGACGATCTCACCCGGCATCCGCTCCGTATCGACGGAACGGAGGACGAGCACGCCGGCCAGCGCCGCCGCCGCCGCCAACGGCACCGCCCAACGCCAGCTCCACCGGGTCCAGGCGCTATGCCGTCGACGACTGCGCAGCGCACCGAGCGCCGACTCAACGCCCGTGGCTGGCCGCAACGCGTCCAGCGCGCCGCTCAGCTCGTCCTGGCCGGCGAGCAGTTTGGCAGCCACGGCGGCGCAGCGCGGGCAATCGCGCACGTGCGTCGCCAGCACGCCGTCGCCCCGGCCCGCCAACTCGGTGGGGTCCGCTTCCAGCAGCCGCTCCAGCGCGGCCCGACAGTCAATCGCCATAGCCTTCCACCAATTCCGGGTGACTCTCCAGTATCCTGGCGCGGATCGCCCTGCGCGCTCGGAGCAGGTGCGAACGAACCGTGACCGGCTCCATGCCCAGCATCGCGCCGACCTCCGACGACCCGAACCCCTGCAGGTCGATCAGATCGAACACCTCGCGCTGTCGTTCGGACAGCTCCTCGAGGAACGCCCTGACCAGGCCGGCCACTCGGCGATGGTCCAGCTCACCCTCCGGCGGCGCCTCTTGCGACTCGCCCAGCGTCCGCGCCTCGAGCTGAGCCCCCAACCGCCGCCGCCGGCTGCGCCTGCGATGCAAATCCGCCGCGGCGCTCCGGGTCACCTGGTACATCCAGGTGGTGAACCGGGAGCGGCCATCGAAGTTGGCCAGACCCCGGTGCATCCTCAGCAACGCCTCCTGCGCAACATCATCCGCGTCATCCCGGTCGCCGGTCTTGGCCAGCGCCCAGCGGTGGACCCGCTCGTAGTACAGCCGGACCAGACGCTCGAAGGCTGACTCGTCGCCGGCCTGAGCTTTCCTGACCAGCGTGGAAACGCTCTCATCGCTTCTGCTCGGCTCGCTCACAAGACTCCCGGCCCGTTTTCGACCTTGTGACGTCGCGAGGCGGCCCGGCGTTTACACGGGTGCCGGGGCGGCATCATCTCTGGTAGCGTGGATCTCTCGAGCCCCCTACAATCGTCCACAATGGATTCCCGCGCGATCTCCACCAGCACGCTGAGTGGCCATCGCATAAGCCCGGGGTCCGGTGCAGTCGAGCTCCCACGACATCTAGAGAGAGGGGAGGAAAGAAGTGAGCGCAAGAGCGAGCAGCAGCATCCGAATTCTCGCTGTTTCCGGGAGCGTGCGGCCAGGAAACTACACCGAGAAGGCGCTGGCGCTGGTGGCTGACGAGATCGGCACGCACGCCGAGATCGGCCTGGACATCGTCCGCCCGGCCGACGTCACTCTATCTTTCCCGGGCCAAGAGGACGGTTCCTCCGACGCGGAAACTCTCAGAGAGTTGGTCTCGCGAGCCACGGGCGTCGTGCTTTCCACACCGGAATACCACGGCGGCTATTCCAGCGTCATCAAGCTGGTGATCGAGAACCTGGGCTTCCCTTCGGCCCTCGCCGGTAAGCCTGTGGCGCTCCTCGGTGTGGCCGCCGGACAGATTGGCGCGGTCAAAGCCCTCGAGAGCCTGCGCGGCGTCTGCTCGCACGTGGGAGCCATCGTGCTGCCGGGACCGGTGTCGGTGGCGAACGTGCGGCAGGTGTTCGACGCGAACGGCGAGATCAGGGACAAGAAGATCGAGGCGCGTATCCGGGGCCTCGCCACCACTCTCATCGACTACATTCGCTCGAATATCTGTCCCCGGGTCGCTCTGCACACGATGGTCCCGGACGACGCAGCGTAAGGCAGTCGAGGGTAGAGTCCAAAACTGGGAGCCGGCGGCGGCAACGCGTCCTCACGCCGGCTCCCACCGAAGGGACGGCCGCCTAGGTCGGCTTGTCCGCGAGGCGCGGCACGATCAAGGTGGCCCGATGGCCGTGGCGCAACACGTAGACCGAGATGCTTCCCAGCAGCAAACGGTTGAAGAACCCGAAACCGTGGGTGCCCATAATGATAAGGTCGGCGCCCCACTCCTCGGCGGCGTGGAGGATCTCGTGACCCGCGTGCCCCTCGCGGATCTCCTGGCTCATCATGACCTCTGACGGCACGGCGATCTTAGCCACAGTCTTGCGCAGCTGGACGGCGGCGGCGTGGCGCGTCTCTTTCTCGTCGAAGAGCGCCGCCTCCAGCAGCATGGGGGTGAGCCGATCCTGCACGTAGAGCGCTCGCACCGCCGCTCCACAGGCCGCGGCGATCCCCAAAGCCACCGCCAGCACCGGCCGCGATTGGGCCGACAGGTCGACCGCCACCAGGATACGCTGGAAGGGCTCGGTCCGGCCCTCGGTCGCCACGAGCACGGGGGCGTGCGCCAGGCGGATCACCCGCTCGGCCGTCGAGCCCACGAGAAACCGCGCCACCGCCGGCCTCGGGTGGGCGCCGACGACGATCAGATCGGCTCCGATTTCCTCGGCCACGTCGTTGATCGTCGGGGCGGCCAAGCCCTTGCGCAGGTGGACCGGCGCGTCGGCGGCGCCGGCCTCGGCCGCCTGGGCCAGCACTTTTCGTTGCAGGTCCTCCGTCAACGTCTGATGCAGGGTCGTCGTCTCCACTCCCAACGGCAGCATCACGGCCTCGGCCACGCTCACCACGGCAAGCTCCGCTCCGAACCGTTCGGCGCAGGACGACCCGGTGATCAGAGCGGCCAAGCCATGCTCGCTCCCGTCGGTGGCTGCCAGCACGCGCCTGAGGTTGTACATGGAGTCCCCTTTCAATCACCGCAGCTAATCGCTTGGCTCGCCGTGGGGCACGATCACAGTGGCTCGATGTCCGTGTCGGAGCACGAAGAGTGCCGTGCTGCCCAGCATCAACCGGTCGAAGAAACCGAAACCGTGAGAGCCCACGACGATGAGGTCAGCATCCCAGTCCTGCGCCTCCTCGAGGATCTCGCGGCCCGCATGGCCCTCGCGCATGCGACCTTGAGCCGCCTCCACACCCAACAGCCCCGCCGCCTCGAGCACGCGCTCCGTCTCCTCGCGGCCTTTGCGCCGCCGGTCTTCCTCGCGGTCACCCGCCATCCGCGCCAGCATCATCGGCAGAGGCTCCAGGACGAAGAGCGCGCGCAGCTCGCCCTTGTCGGCCTCGGCGATCGCCCAGGCCGCCTCAAGCACGGCACGCGACACTTCCGAGAGGTCGATCGCCGCCAGCACGCGGCGAAACGGCTCGCGCCGGGCCTCGCTGGCCACCAGGACGGGCCGGTTGGCGAGGTAGAGGATCCGCCGGCCCGTTGACCCGATCAGGCTCCGTGCCAGCACCGGCTCGGGGTTGGCGCCTACGACGATGAGATCGGCGCCCGTCTCCTCCGCCACCTTGTTAACCAGCTGCGGAGCCAGGCCGGCGCGCACGTGGAGGGGCGCATCCGCAGCACCGGCTGCGCGCACCTGTTCCTCCACCTTCTCGCGCGCCTCCTTGACGAAGGCCAGCTCATACTCCGCCGCGTCCACACCCAGCGGCGCGTAGGCGGGCGGCAGAAGCAGAACCTCGACCACGGTCGTAACCTCGAACTCGGCGCCGGCCCGCTGCGCCCAGGCGGCCGCCGTGACCACGGCGTTGCCTCCGTGCTCGCTTCCGTCGCTGGCCGCCAGCACCTTCCTGATCCCCGACATCTCCCTCACCCTTTCAACACACCGAGCGGCCGCAGCTGCGCCACCATCTTTCCGATCCCGGCGCGGTGGACCACCTCAACCACGTTCTTCACGTCTTTGTACGCCTCGGAAATCTCCTCATCGACCGTCGCCCGCGAGGCGGCGCGGATCAAGATGCCACGGTCCTCCAGCTCTCGCACGATGGCCCGCCCCTTCGCGGTGCGTTTGGCCTGCTTGCGGCTCATCATGCGGCCGGCGCCGTGGCAGGTGGAACCGAAGGTCTCGTTGTACGCGCCCTCGGTCCCCACCAGCACGTAGCTGTAGCG
>CAYGCC010000484.1:0-1716 GCA_964348165.1 uncultured Gemmatimonadota bacterium
GGGCGGCCGGAAATTGGCCCAAGGGGCAGCTTGATGACGCAAACGGACGGAGACGCCGGAGTTCGACTCGATAAGTGGCTGTGGGCAGCGCGCTTCTTCAAGACCCGCTCGCTGGCCGCACGTGCGATCGTCGGCGGCAAGGTCCAGGTGAACGGCCACAGGGCCAAGCGATCGCTCATTCTGAAAGTCGGGGACCGAGTCCGGGTGCGGAAACGCGCCGTGGAGTTTCAGCTCATCGTCCGGAGCCTGTCCGAGCGACGCGGCTCGGCCAGCCAGGCGGCCACGCTGTTCGAAGAGACTCCCGAGAGCCAGCAGGCGCGCGCCGAGCTGGCGCTGCTGCGCAAGGCCGCACCGACGTTCTCGTTTCGTGACAGGGGGCGGCCCTCCAAAAAGGAGCGGCGTGAGCTGCGCCGTCTCAAGGGCGACCGGCACGATTGAGACGAGTCACCTATCGAAATCGGGTAGGAGGGAGCCTCACGGCTCCCGTCCTCCCACACCACCGGACGTACTCAGCGTATCCGGCGGTTTCTTCTAGCGTGGTAACGACGTGTACCGCGCGGTCAGGCTCACGAGACCCTGATCACGGAACCACTGGATGGACATGGCCTCGGCCGCTGGAGGGCTTCCGGCCATGCGCCACCAACCCTTTCCCGACAACGCAAGCAACCAGGCGCGCCACTCCGGCACACCCAGACGCTGCAGAAAATCGGCGATCGGTTTGGCCCGCTTGCGCTGCTTCAGCCGAACACAGCGCAGCTTTCGTCGAATCCACTCGTCCAGCCGCTGCAGGTGAGTCCGACACTCCGCATAGCGGAAGTAGGTCACCCACCCCGTCAGGTACGAGTTCAACTCCGAGATCATCCGTCCGAGGCTCACACCTCGGTTGCGACGTGTGATCTCGCGGATCCGTCCCTTCACGCGCTTCAGACTCTCCGGTGATAGGGTCAGCCTGCCGTCCCAGAGGATTCGGTGGCCCAGAAACTCACGCTGCCCTACAGGCGCCACCGCGCTCTTGGTTCGGTTCACGCGCAGCCGGAGCTTCTTCTCCAGATACTTCGTCAGCGAAGCCATCACCCGTTCACCCGCCGCCTGAGACCGCACATACACATTGCAATCGTCGGCGTAACGGCAGAAGCGATGACCCCGTCGCTCCAGCTCCCTGTCCAACTCGTCCAGCAAGAGATTGGCCAGCAAGGGGGAAAGTGGCCCGCCCTGTGGAGTGCCCCGATAGCGTTCCACGCAAACGCCGTTTCGCATCATACCCGCCTCGAGGAAGCGCCGTACGATCCTCAGCAGCCGTTTGTCGCTCACCCTTCGGGCAAGACGCGACATCAATACATCGTGGTTGACCCGATCAAAGAACTTCTCCAGATCGACGTCCACCACCACGTCACGCCCTCCCACTACGTACTCCTGCGCCTGCCGCAGCGCCTGATGCGCGTTGCGTCCGGGCCGAAATCCGTAGCTCGACTCCGAAAAGGTCGGGTCTAACAGCGGATCCAGCACCTGGAGGATCGCCTGCTGTACAAACCGGTCTACTACCGTCGGGATGCCCAACTGCCGCACCCCACCGCCAGGCTTCGGGATCTGGACCCCTCGTACCGGCTGCGGCTGGTAGCTCCCGTCCAACAGCGATGTGACTAGCTCCTCCCTGTGTGCCTCCAACCAGGGGCGTAGCTCCATGACGCTCATGCCATCCACGCCCGGCGCACCCCG
>CAYGCC010000485.1:0-2457 GCA_964348165.1 uncultured Gemmatimonadota bacterium
AGCGGCTGCGAGGTCCCCTTCGCCGAGGGGCTGGCCATCGAGCGCGAGATGCAGCAGCAGCTGTTCGAATCTCAGGACGCAAAAGAAGGCCTGGCCGCTTACGTGGAGAAGCGCAAGCCCGCCTTCAAAGGCAGCTGATCACGCGTTGACCACCGCGAGGAGCCCGAGGCCAGGCCCGGCCGGCAGAAGCGCGCGCGCCCCGGCTCCGGCCACCGCCAGCCGCGGGCGAACTGACCCCTGATCGGGAAACGAGCATCGATGGACGTTCAACTGCAAACTCGGCTATGGATCGACGGCGTGTTCGCCGAACCGGCGGACGGCTCGACCTTCCCTGTGGAGAACCCCAGCGAGGGCCGGGTGCTGGCGGAGGTTGCCGAGGCCAAGGAGGCGGACATCGATCGGGCCGTCCAGGCGGCGCGCCGCGCCTTCGAGTCGGACGCCTGGCAGCGGATGGCGGCGCGCGAGCGCGGCGCCCTTCTCTACCGTCTGGCCGACCTGGTCGAGCAGCACGCGGACGAGCTGGCGCGGATCGAGACGCTGCAGAACGGCAAGCCCTACTTCGAATCGCGGCAGATCGATCTGCCGGAAGTCATCGCCGTGCTACGTTACTACGCGGGCTGGGCGGACAAGATTCAGGGCGAGACGATCCCCGCGGCCGGCCCGCTGTTCAACTACACACGACGCGAGCCCTTGGGCGTCGTCGGCGCCATCGTCCCCTGGAACTTCCCGCTGCTGCTGGCGGTGTGGAAGCTGGCTCCGGCGCTGGCGTGTGGGAACGCGGTCGTGTTGAAACCGGCGGAACAAACCCCGCTCACCGCTCTCAGCCTGGGCGAGCTGTCGCGCCAGGCCGGGTTTCCAGCCGGAGTCCTCAACGTCGTGCCGGGCTTTGGACCCAGCGCTGGGGGCGCGCTGGTTTGCCATCCGGACGTGAACAAGATCGCCTTCACCGGCTCGACCGAGGTTGGCGCGACCATCATGCGCGAGGCGGCGGCCACGCTCAAGCCCGTCACCCTCGAGCTTGGCGGCAAGTCGCCCAACATCGTCTTCGCCGACGCCGATCTGAAGGCCGCGGCTCGCGGCGTGACCACCGGCATCTTCTACGGGAAGGGCGAGGTGTGCGCGGCAGGCTCGCGCCTGTTCGTCGAGTCGAGCATCCACGACCAGTTCGTGGAGCAGCTCGTCGAGCGGGCCAGGAAGATGACGCCGGGCGACCCCTTCGACAAAAACACCCGGCTGGGCGCGATCGTCTCAAAAGAACAGATGGAGCGCGTGCTGCGCTACGTGGAGGCCGGGGTGTCCGAGGGCGCCGAGCTGCGGACGGGCGGAAAGCGCGTCGATCGGCCTGGCTACTTCGTCGAGGCGGCGGTCTTCGACAAGGTGAATCCCGAGATGTCCATCGCTCAGGAGGAGATCTTCGGACCGGTGCTCGCCGCGTTGAGCTTCGATGACGTGGACGAGGCCATCGCCCTCGGCAATCGGACGCTCTATGGGCTGGCGGCCGGCGTCTGGACTCAGGATATCAAGAAGGCGCACCGGGTGGCTCACGGTCTGCGTGCCGGCACCGTGTGGGTGAACACGTACAACCGCTACGACCCCACCACTCCATTCGGTGGCTACAAGCACAGCGGCTTTGGACGCGACCTGGGGATGCACGCCCTTGATGGGTACACTCAGGTCAAGAGCATCTGGATCGATTTATCGTAGTCAATTAATGAATGTCGAATAATGAATGTCCAATCTCCAAGTGATCGAGTAGCGCAAGCGTCATACGAAAACTTGAACATTGAACATTCGACATTGGACATTCGAGGTGCACGATTAGTTACGCCTCTCTGCAAAAAGCGCTGACACAATGCCGAAATCACCTTCTCCGCGCGACGCGCTGATCATCGACGCCATCCGCACGCCGGTCGGACGGCACGGCGGCGCCCTGGCCTCTGTCCGGCCCGACGACCTGCTCGCCAACGCCATCAAGGCGCTGGTCGAGCGCACTCAGGTTCCCGTGGAGCAGGTCGAGGATGTGGTGATGGGGTGCACCAACGGCGCCGGCGAGGACAATCGTAACGTCGCCCGCATGTCGGCCTTGCTGGCCGGGCTCCCGGTCGAGGTGCCGGGCCAGACGATCAACCGCCTCTGCGGGTCCGGTCTGCAGGCCGTCGTATCGGCTGGCCACGCCATCGCCGCCGGAGAGGGCGACATCTTCATCGCCGGCGGCGTCGAGAGCATGTCGCGGGCACCATTCGTGATGCTGAAACCCGAGCAGGGCTATCCGCGTGGTGTCCCTCAGGTGGCGGACAGCCTGCTGGGCTGGCGCTTCGTGAACCCGAAGATGCCGGGCGGCTGGACGATCTCGCTGGGAGAGACGGCGGAGGTGGTCGCGTCCTCCACATCGCGCGCCGAGCTGGAAGCCGCGATCACCGACCTGACGCTGCACCCGGGCACGCGCATCGACCGGGG
>CAYGCC010000486.1:0-49554 GCA_964348165.1 uncultured Gemmatimonadota bacterium
AGGTGCACGCGGTCTTGAGGTGCAAGACGTCGCCGACTTCGACGGGGAGCACCTCGAACTCGTCGCGGGGCAAGAAAGCTCTCAGCTGGTCAAGCGCCGCCGGGTTGGTCCGCCGGGACTGCCCTACGAACAGTCTCTTGTCGATGACTAGCACGTCACCGCCGTCCAGGGTGGCGGGTTCGGAGAGGCGATGCACAGTCTTGTGTTCGCGAATCACCGCTTCGACGGCCGCGACCTCTCCACGGCGCGACGGTGGGCCCATGGCGGCAATGATCGCGCGATCGCCGACGACCACTACCGTGTCCTCCACGAAGCTGCAGTCGGGAAACCGATCGTCGGCTTCGATCTCGATCAGGCTCAGGCCAGCGCTGCGGAGCGCTCGGCAATACTCAGAATGTTCATCCCGCGCCCGGCGCACATCAATCGCCTCGCGACAGCCCGGCGGCCGGATGGCCCGGTGGAAGGTCGCTGGAATCCCCCGGACGAGGGCCTGAGTTCCTCTGGGTGTCTCCAACGGCTGGAGCCTCCTCTCCCGGTTGCCCCCAGGCCGACTGACGGCCGCGGGTGACGCCGGCCTGATCACTCGGTGGCGCATCCGAGCTGCTGTCCCCAAACTTCGGCTCGGACCCTGCACATCCTAGCCCCGCCGCGTCCAGAAGGGGAGCGTTCTTAAAGGAAGTGGCCGTGAAGTCGTCCACGACACGCAAGATCATTCTGGCTCTGGCGTCAGTAGCTGCCGTCGCCCGGTCCGCCGCGGCGCAGGAACCTGCCGTCTCCCCGGAACGCGAGCCTTCGGCGCCGCGCGTGTTCATGGACTGCCGCAGTCGCTTCTGCGACTTCGATCACTTCCGCCGAGAGATCAGCTTCGTCAACTACGTGCGTGACCGCCGGGACGCCCAGGTGCACCTGCTCGTGACCACCCGGCGGACCGGCGGCGGTGGGACGGAGTTCACGCTGGCGATGATCGGTCAACAGGAGTTCGAGAGCGTGGACGACTCGCTCCAGTACATCTCGGATCAGACTGACACCTTCGATGAGGTGCGCGCCGGCCTGACCCGCATGCTGAAGTTGGGGCTGGTCCGCTACGCGGCGCGACTCCCCACAGCGGAGCGGCTTGACGTCGTCTACGACCCTCCCGCCGAGGCCGCCACGCCACAGGTAACCGAGGACCCCTGGAATTTCTGGATCTTCCGGATCCGGGTGAGTGGCAACCTGGGAGGTGAGCAGCGGCAGAGCGATTTCGGGGGCAGCGCCTCGCTGTCGGCCAACCGCACGACCGAAGATTGGAAGATCAGCGTGTCGCTGTTTGGCTGGTACAGCGAGGATCGGTTCGAGCTGGCCGACAGCTCGGAGATCACCAGCGTGGCTCGCGAGTATGACGCCAGCGCTTTTGTCGTTCGCAGCCTCGGCGCGCATTGGTCGGTAGGCGCCATCGTCGAGGGTCGTACCTCGACCTTCACCAACCACGATCTGAGTTTCGAAGCCGGCCCCGCTATTGAGTACAGCTTGTTTCCCTACGCCGAATCGACACGCCGCGCGCTCACCTTCATTTACGCGATCGAGCTGAGACATTTCGATTACAAGCAGCCCACCCTGTTCGATCGGACCTCCGAAACCCGCGGCTCGCATCTCGTCGAGGTCTCGTATTCGGTGCGCCAACCCTTCGGTTCGATCAACACGTCGCTGGAGGGCTCGGCCTTCCTCGATGATCCGAGCCAGCACCGGCTGGAGCTGTCGGGCCGATTAGACGTGCGGCTCGTTCGGGGCCTCAGTCTCGAGCTCGGAGGCCGCGTTCTGCGAACAAAGGACCAGATCTTCTTGCCACGGGAGGACATCCCCGACGAAGAGGTGCTGCTGCGCCGCCACGAGCTGGGAACCGAGTACCGGTATTCCGCCAGGCTGAGTCTCAGTTATACCTTCGGTTCAATCTTCAACAACGTGGTCAACCCGCGCTTCGACTGACCTCGAGACGCGACCCGACGCCTTCCAGGCCGCGGCTGCGCTGGACTCGCCTGACTTCGCCCGTGTCTGAGATTGGACCCGCTGCCGCCTTTTCGCGGTCCGCGGCCGCCGGCCCGATTCAGGATATCTTGACGGCGCCGCCGCAGCTTGCACGCCGTGATCGGAGATGACGCTGAAGCGTGGAGCCCCGCCGCCGGACGGCTACGCCGCTGGCTCGATCGAGTGCTGCCGCCGGTCTGTCTCGTTTGCGGTGACCCGATCCCGCGCGAGGGCGGGCGCGTCTGTGGCGTTTGTTGGTCGCGGGCGCCTCGGCCGCGGGCTCCCCGGTGTACGCGATGCGGTATCTGGTTACGGGACATAGGGATACAAGTGTCGACCTCGCGCTGTCTGGAATGCCGCGACTGGCTCCCCTATCTGCGGCAGGCGCGGGCCCCCTTCCGGATGACGGGGACGGCGGCAGCGATCGTCCACGCCCTCAAGTTCGGTGGTTGGACGGCGCTGGCCGCGGAGATGGGCCAGCGAATGGCCGCCGTGCGCTTCGGCCCAACGGTGGAGGCGGAGCTGCGCGCGGTGATCCCGGTGCCGCTGAGCCTGACCCGGCGGCGCGAGCGTGGTTTCAATCAGGCCGAGCTGCTCGCCCGTGAGGTGGCCGTCTGCCGGGGACTGTCGCTGGTGACGGATGTGCTGGTGCGCGGGCGGCACACGCGGCGGCAAGCGCGGCTGTCGCCCCGGGAGCGCCAGGCCAACGTGGCCGGAGCTTTCCAGGTGGCGCCGGCGGGTCGCGCCCAGCTACAGGAAGGCCACGTCCTGCTGGTGGATGACGTGCTGACGACGGCAGCGACGGCCCAGGATTGCGTGCGTGCGCTCTGTGGCGCCGGGGTGCGGGCCGTCAGCGTTCTGACGTTCGCCCGGGCGCGTCCCGAGCTCGAGCGCCGACGGCGGCAGACCTGACTTCGGCACCGGGCGCCCTTTCTTTGCCCCAGCCCTTCCCGTAATGTAGTGAGCCAGCTGCACTGAGATTGGTCGAAGTCGCAAGCTTCGTTGAGCTTTGATCCAGAAAGTGGAGGTCGGCGAACATGTCGTTACGCGTGGGTATCAACGGTTTTGGCAGGATTGGGCGAATGATCGTGCGCGCCGCGAAGAAGGGAGGTCGTGGCTCGGATCTCGATTTCGTGGCGGTGAACGATCTCACGGACACCAAGACACTGGCGCATCTTTTCCGTTACGACTCGGTTCACGGCCCCTATTCCGGCCGAATCGAGGCGAAGGAAGACCGCCTGATCATCGATGGTGATGAGGTGCTGGTGCTGTCCCAGCGCGACCCCGCCAAGCTGCCCTGGAAGGACCTGGAGGTCGACATCGTTTTTGAATCAACCGGTCTGTTCCGGTCGCGCGACGACGCGGGCAAGCATCTGAAGGGTGGTGCTAAGAAGGTCATCATCACAGCGCCGGCCAAGGGTGAAGACATCTCGATTTGTATGGGCGTTAACGATGACAAATACGACGGAGGTGCTCACCACATCATCTCAAACGCCAGTTGCACGACGAACTGCCTGGCGCCGCTGGTCAAAGTCTTGTTAGAGGAGTTCGGCTTCCGCCGCGGTTGGATGACGACGATTCACAGCTACACCAACGACCAGCAGCTTCTCGATTTGCCGCACAAAGACCTGCGTCGCGCGCGTGCGGCCGCCGTGTCGATGATCCCGACGACCACCGGCGCCGCCAAGGCGACGGGCGTTGTGATCCCGGAGGTCAAGGGAAAGATCGACGGAATCGCGGTCCGGGTGCCGACGCCCAACGTCTCGCTCACGGACCTGGCGGCCGTGCTCGACAAGACGCCCAGTGCGGAAGAGGTGAACGCGGCCTTCAAGAAGTACGCGAAGGGTAAGATGAAGGGCATTCTCGATTACACCGACGATCCGCTGGTGTCGGTGGATTTCGTGGGCAATCCGGCCAGCTCCATCGTCGATGGGGCCTCCACCAATATCATCGATGGTAACTTCGTAAAGGTCCTGTCCTGGTACGACAACGAGTGGGGCTATTCCTCCCGCTGCGTCGACCTTGCAAAGCACCTGGCCAAGAATCTCTAGAAGGCAGGGCGCGGAGATGGCGGCACTCGACAAGATGAACGTTCGTGACCTGAGCGACGCGCAGCTCGACGGCAAGCGCGTTCTGATTCGGGTCGACTACAACGTCCCGTTGGACGAGGGGGAGGTCGCCGACGACGCGCGGATCAGGGCGACTCTGCCCACGCTCGAGTACCTGCGCGGGCGCGGCGGTCGAATCGTGCTCCTTTCGCACCTGGGCCGGCCGAAGGGAAAGCCCGACCCGCAGTACTCGCTGAAGCCGGTAGCCGAGCATCTGAGCGCGCTGTTGGACGAGGAGGTGGCCTTCGTCAATGATCTCGTCTCGGACCGGGCCCAGGACGCGGTGGAGCGCTTAGGGCCGGGGCAGCTGCTCTTGCTCGAGAACACCCGCTTCGACCCACGGGAAACCGTCAACGACCTCGGGCTCGCCCGGGCGCTGGCCGGATTGGGTGACGTGTACGTGAACGACGCGTTCGGCACCGCGCACCGAGCTCACGCGTCCACCGCCGGGGTCGCTCAGTTTCTGCGTCCCGCCGTGGCGGGCCTCTTAATGGAGCGAGAGCTGGAGCATCTGGGTGGATTGCTGGAAAACCCCGCTCGCCCGTTCGCGACCGTCCTGGGCGGCGCCAAGATCAGCGGCAAGATCGATCTGATCGAAAACCTCCTGGATCGGGTGGATCGCCTCTGTATCGGGGGTGCCATGGCTTGCACCTTTCTTCGGGCGATGGGGCTCGAGACGGGCAAGTCACTGGTGGAGGATGATCTCGTCCCGGTGGCGGACGCTCTGTTGAAGCGGGCCGCTGACGCGCTGGTACTTCCCAGCGACGCCGTCGTGGCGCCAGCGCTCGAGCGCGGTGACCAGGCCCGGGAGGTGGGCGTGAAGGCGATTCCGCCGGAGGAGATGCTGCTCGACATCGGCCCCGCGAGCGCGAAGGAGTTCGCACGAGTCGTAAAGGGCGCGCGCACGGTTCTGTGGAACGGGCCCGTTGGCGCCTTCGAGCACGAGCCGTTCGACGCAGGGACCCGGATCGTGGCCCAGGCGGTGGCCGAAGCGACGCGAGGGGGAGCGATCAGCGTGGTGGGGGGCGGTGATAGCGCGGCCGCGGTCGCCGGTTTGGGCCTGGTCGACGAGATGACGCACGTCTCCACGGGTGGCGGCGCCACGCTCGAGTTTTTGGCGGGCAAGGAGCTGCCCGGCGTGGCGGTGCTCAGCGAGAGGGAGGCGTGATGGCGGGCCTGGCCAAACCCTTCTTCGGGGGCAACTGGAAGATGAATCACGGCCCTACGGCGGCCCGGGCCTTCGTGGAGACCTTCACTCCTCTCTGTCCAGCTCGTGACGACCGCACCGTTGTGTTCTTTCCCCCGGCGATCTCGCTGACGGAGTTCAAACGCGCCGCTGCAAAGCGCCGCGATCTGCAGCTGGGCGTCCAGGACGTCTATTGGGAGCCTGAGGGCGCGTTCACCGGATCGATCTCGGCAGCGCTGGCCAAGGATGCCGGCGCCCGGTTCGTTCTAGCCGGTCACTCGGAGCGCCGCCATGTCTTCGGCGACTCGGACGAGGACGTGGCCCGCAAGGTGAGAGCGATCGCCGACGAGGGTCTGATCCCGGTGCTCTGTGTAGGCGAGCGATTGGAGGAGCGCGAGCGGGGCGACGTAGAGACAGTGGTTCGGCGCCAGGTCGACCAGGGGCTCAGCCCACTCGCCCGCGAAGCGATCACCGACACCGTCATCGCCTACGAGCCGGTATGGGCGATCGGCACCGGACGGACTGCCAGCCCGGAGGATGCGACCGCGGTTCACCTGTTGATCCGCGGCCTCCTTGTCGACCGGGTGGGAGCTGACGCAGCCCGAGGAATCCCGATCATCTACGGGGGGAGCGTGAAACCCGCTAACATCGATGAGCTGCTCGGCGCCCCCGAGATCGATGGCGTGCTGGTCGGAGGAGCGAGCCTGAGCGCCGGCGATTTCGCTCGGATCTGCTCAGCGGCCCCGCGTTGACATCGATCGCCAGGTTCGGATATTTCAACGGTTAGCGCATACGACGTCAACGGCGGCCCGCCCCGGCGGGCGTGCCAACTAAGCAGAGCGGAAAAGCAGTGTACGGATTCATTCTGATGTTGCTGGTGCTGGACGCGCTCCTTCTTTGCCTGGTGGTGCTCTTGCAGTCGGGGAAAGGCGGCGGTCTCGCCGCCGAGTTCGGTGGCGCGTCGTCCTCGACCGATACGCTTCTGGGCGGCCGTCAGGCGGCCACCCTCCTGACGAAGGCGAGCTGGGTCACCGGTGGGGCCTTCATGGCTCTGGCGCTGTTGCTCGCCATCCTCTCGGCGCGGACGCGGGCGCCGACGTCGGTGCTGGAAGGGCAGCTGGCCCCACCGGCCACACAAGAACTGCCGACGCCGCTGCTCGAGCGTGAGCAACAGCCGGAGCAGGTCCTGGGGACGCAGCCGACCGGCGCCGAAGAAGAGCCGCAGCCGGCCAAACCGCCGGAGAAGTGAGACAGGCCGTGAGAACTGGGCCCGGGCGACTGGGCCCTTTCGTCATACGGCCCGGCGCGGGGGCGGCTCGGGGGGCGTGGGGTCCGGTTCGAACTCGAGTTCCGGCGGGAGGTCGAGGAACTCGAGCCAGCGTCCGCGTTCTTGCTGGGCTGCCAGCCATTCCTCGAATCCGGAGGGAACGAGCCCAGGTGATCGTTGCTGGCTGCGAGCGGCGCGGACGGCGAGCTGATTGGCGTACTCGTTCTTGGGATCTCCAGCGTGGCCTTTGACCCAGCGCCATTCGACACGGTGGCGGGCCGCGAGCCGAACCAGGTCGCCCCAGAGGTCGAGGTGTTCGATCCGTCCCCCTTTGCGCTTCCAGCCACGGCGGGCCCAGTCGTGAACCCACTCCTTCATCCCGCGGATCAGGTAGTTGCTGTCGGAGTAGAGGGCGACGCGCGACCGCCGCTTCAGAGCGCGAAGGCCTTCGATGGCGCTGCGCAGGGCCATGCGCTGGTTGGTGGTGTCGGGCTCGCAGACGTAAAAGTCGCGCCGTCTCCAGCCGCGGACCCGGTGAAACACCTCGATCAGACCGGCGGCGGCGCCCGGGGTGGCACGGTCGCTGAACTGGTTACCGAGACACGACTCATCTACGTGCAGATAGACGAGACCCTCGAACTCGGGCGCACTCATGATCCCTCAAACTAAACGGGACGGCGAGCGGGGGCGAAAGGGGCTCCTGGTTTTGGAGGACGGGACGATACTTCGCGGGCGTTTGGCGGGCCGCGACGACGAAGTTGCCCTCGGCGAAATCGTCTTCAACACGAGCCTCGCTGGCTATCAAGAAATCTTGACCGATCCGTCCTACGCAGGGCAGATCGTGACGATGACCGCCCCGCTCATCGGTAACTACGGCGTGACGGCGAAGGATGATGAGGCGACGCGCCCATGGGTCGCCGGTCTGGTCGTGCGCGAGCTGAGCTCCACCTACAGCAACTGGCGGGCGGAGAGCGCTCTTCAAGACTACTTGAAGCGCCACGGGATCACTTGCATCGAAGGCGTGGATACGCGCAAGCTCACGCGGCACATCCGCTCCGAGGGCGCGATGCGCTCGGCCATTGGGCCAGAGGAGATGGGTCCCGACGAGCTGGCGCGGCGGGTCATGGAACATCCGCGGATGGACGGCCTCGACCTGACGAACGTGGTCACGACCCGAGAGCCGTTCTACATCGCCGCCGAAGGCGAGCCGCGCTTCCGCGTCGCCGTCTACGATTTCGGCGTGAAGCGCCGTAGCCTGAGAAACCTCGCCGACCGTGGCTGCGAGCTGACCGTGTATCCCTCGACTACTCCCGTGGAGCAGGTGCTGGACTCGATACCGGACGGAGTGTTTCTCTCGAACGGGCCCGGTGATCCGGCCGCGGTTCCAGGCGTAGCGAATCTGATCGGCGCCCTGGCGCAGAAAGAGATCCCGGTTTTCGGGATCTGTCTAGGCCACCAGCTCATCTCGCTGGGTTTTGGGTCGGAGACCTTCAAGTTGCTCTACGGGCACCGGGGCGGAAACCACCCGGTACGCAAGCTGGCAACCCGCCAGGTAGAGATCACCTCGCAGAACCATGGCTTCGCCGTGCGCGCCGAAGGGCCGAATGTGCCTGGGGCCCCGGATCTCGTCGCGACGCACGTGAACCTGAACGACGGAACGCTGGAAGGGGTCCGGCATCGCAGTCTGCCGATCCTGGCGGTGCAGTACCACCCGGAGTCAGCGCCGGGGCCGCACGACAGCCGCTACCTGTTCGATGACTTCGTGAAGCTGATGAAAAAGGGTCCGGGCCGAGCTTGACTTAATCGTTCCTACGCTTTAACTTAGGCGCCCACCTCCTCCCCGTTCATCGTTCCTTGACGGTACACCGGAGTGCTCGTCCCTAGGTAATGGAAGCCGGGAAAAAAAGTCCCCGTACGTGGTGGGTCGCCTTGGTTGTGGTGGCGGTCGTCGCTGTCTTCACAGCGGGGCTGGTCCTGGTCGTTTACACCGCGAGGCCGGGCGACGGCATGGCGGTGCTGGGCGCAGGCCGGATCGCGGTGTTGCCGTTGCGAGGCCTGATCGTTGAAAACCACCTCGTGCTTCGCCAGCTGCGGGACTACCGGGACGACGGGTCGGTCAAAGGATACGTGCTTTGGGTGAACTCGCCCGGCGGTGTCGTCGCCCCTTCGCAAGCGATCTTTCGCGAGCTGGGACGGATTCGAGAGCGGGGTCAGCCGGTGGTGGCCGCGATCGGCTCGGTGGGGGCTTCAGGGGCGTATTACGCGGCCCTGGGCGCCGACAGCATCCTGGCGATGCCAGGCTCAATGGTGGGGTCGATCGGCGTACTGATGGAGTTTCCCGTCGCCGAGGAATTGCTCGACAAGGTCGGCCTGAAATTCGAGGTCATCAAGAGCGCGGAGCACAAGGATATCGGCTCTCCCTACCGGCAGGCGACGGAGGCGGATCGCGCCTTGCTCCAGCGCGTCGTGGACGATGTCTACGATCAGTTCGTCGAGGCGATCGCGGAAGCGCGGGACCTGCCGCGCGATTCGGTCCTCAGTATCGCGGACGGGCGGGTGCTGTCGGGTCGGAGCGCTGTCGAGTACGGTCTCGTGGACGGTGAGGGGGATCTGAAGGACGCCATCGCGATGGCCGGCACCATGGCAGGACTCGGGCCGGAACCGCGCACGGTACTCCGTGAAGAGCGCCGACGCGTTACCTGGTTCGACCTTTTTACCTCGCTCGCCCGCTGGGCGGGAGGTCGTGAGGAGGCTGCGCTGCTCGCGCGTATCGTTCAGGGTGCGGATTTCGATCCGGGCCCGCGGCTCATGTATCTGCTTCGCTACCCCTAGAGGTGAGCACGAGCCTTGCCGCAACGAGTTTTTCTCTTCGTTTCTTGATGTCGATCGACTGCTGGAGGAAGGGATGACCAAGGCCGATTTGGTCGAGCAGGTCGCGCAGGCGATAGGGCCGGGAATTACCAAAAAGGACTGCGCCGCTGTCGTAGACGGGTTCCTCAACGCCATCCGGCAAGCTCTCGCCAATGGCAACCACATCGAAATCCGGGGGTTCGGCACCTTCAAGGTGCGCCAGCGGCGCTCGCGAGTGGCTCGCAACCCGAGGACGGGGGAGCCGGTCCGCGTCGAGGCGCGGGCGGTACCCGTGTTCAAGCCCTCGAAAAACTTCAGGGCCCAGGTTGCGGGAGAGGTCGAAACGCCCGTTCGGAGCTTTTAGAGTCGATCGGCCAGCGCCCCCGCCGAACCCGCCCACAACCATCAGTGAGGAGAAAGGTGCGGATTGAATGACGAGAGAGTCTCTCGTATCCCTGTCGCCTGAAGCCGTCCTCGACCTCGCGAAGCTGTTCTTCACCGACGCGGTCTCCGGGTACGCCGGATCGCTGGTCGAGGAAGGCGAGGGTTTTGCACGCTTCCAAACCTTCCGCGGTCACCTGGCGATCTCGGCGTCGCGCGATGGTGAGCTGACCCATGTGCGCTGTTCGACGCTCCGCTACCACCCCTCCATCGGGAAGTTTCTGACGCTGCTCGAGACCGAGTCGGCGGCTCCGCCCGCCTGAAGCAGGTCCCCCGGCTCTTGCCGACCGGACTCCCAAGCACCTAGGATTCTGGCATGCCGCCGCGGACTGATACCCAGACGGCGATATGCGTGCGATCGCTGTTCTTCGCCTCCTACCGAGACCTGTTGGGGGTCGAAGAGCTGGAGATCGTGCTGCCCAAGCGCTCCAGCGTCCGGACGCTGATCGAGGCCGTCAGGGCCCGGCCCGGCGGCGCTGCGCTTCCCGAGGCGGTGGTGGTGGCCGTCAACCGCGACTACGCGGCGGCGGACACGATCCTGGCCGATGGAGACGAGGTGGCGTTCATCCCACCTGTGGCGGGCGGATGAGTTTGTACTGCCGCATCACGGCGGATCCGATTGACAGCCTGGCGCTGATGCGCCACGTGCGCCGCGACGTCGACGGCGCCGTGATCCTGTTCACCGGAGTCGTGAGAAACCACGACGGCGGACGTCGCGTGACCGGCCTGCGCTACGAGGCGTATGAGGCGATGGCCACGGGAAAGATCAGCGAGATCTGTGAGGTGGTGCGCGGCCAATTCGCGGTGAGCGACATCGCCGTCGTGCACCGCACCGGCGATCTCGAGGTCGGTGACATCAGCGTGGCGATCGCCGTCGCCGCGCCGCATCGTGACGAAGCGTACAAAGCGTCCCGAGAGGTGATCGAACGCCTCAAGCGTGAGGTGCCAATCTGGAAACGGGAGCGCTACGCCGACGGGGAAGAGGTATGGCTGGAGGGCGCAGCACCGCGCCCCTCCAAGGCCGACTGACCCTCTGCGCCACGGGGTTGTTCAACCGCTTTAATCACTTGCCCAGGCACGCTTTGTGCTTTAGGTTGCCGCGCGAAGTCCTTTCACGCACCTAGCCCCATAACCTGCAAGCCCGCGGAGTCCGGCGGGCGGCCAGTGTAGTTCTGCACGCCGGGGAACTCGTGCGCCGAGGGGGTCGCGCCCGGATCGACGCGGGGGGATCGGGAGTGTGGTATGGTTGAGCGAATTACGGTCGTCGGTGCGGGACACGTTGGCGCGACGCAAGCTCTCCGGCTCGCCGAAGCGAATCTCGCCCGCGAAGTGGTGCTCATCGACATTCTAGAAGGTATCCCCCAGGGCAAGGCGCTCGATCTTTACGAGTCGGGGCCGATTGTCGGGTTTGACACGCGAGTCGTCGGATCCAACAGCTACGACGCGACATCGGAGAGCGACATCGTTGTCATTACGGCCGGAATCCCGCGCAAGCCGGGGATGAGTCGCGACGATCTGCTGGCCACCAACGCGCGTATCGTGCGCGATGTCTCTCAGAAGGTCCGAGAAGCGAGCCCCAAAGCCATCTGTATCGTCGTCTCCAACCCTCTCGATGTCATGTGCTACGTGGCGAAAGAAACGACGGGGTTCCCGGCGAATCGCGTCTTGGGGATGGCCGGTGTCCTGGATACGGCGCGCTACCGCACGTTCATCGCGGAGCGGCTGAAAGTCAGTGTGGAGGACATCCAGGCGCTGGTGCTCGGGGGGCACGGGGACACGATGGTACCGCTGGTGAGCTACACGACGATCAGCGGCATCCCGCTGACCCAGTTCCTCGACAAGAAGGAGATCGATGGGTTGATCGAGCGCACCCGCAAGGGCGGCGCGGAGATCGTCGGCTACCTGAAAGAGGGAAGTGCCTACTACGCGCCGTCCGCGGCCGTGGCCCAGATGGTGGAAGCGATCGTCCACGACAAGAAGAGAATCCTGCCGTGCGCCGCCTGGGTGGAAGGTCAGTTCGGGATCTCCGACACGTACCTGGGCGTGCCCTGCAAGCTGGGGCGAGCGGGGGTGGAAGAGATCATCGAGGTGGAGCTGAGCAGCGTAGAGAAAGCCGCGCTGGAGAAGTCAGCGGAACACGTCCGCGGCACGATTAGTAAGCTGAGGGAGTTGATGTAAGCTGGAATGCCAAACCCGAGGCGCCCCGCGCCTCGGACACCAACTGTCGGAGCTTAGATGAACTCCTACACTATGAGCTTCAAGGAGGCGGTGAAGTACCGGGGCGGGGTGAGCATGTGGGCCTGGGCGCTGCACCGACTCACCGGCCTGGGCGTGGCGCTTTTTCTTGCCATCCATATCTTCGAGACCTTTATCATTGTCCTGGGGCCCGAAGCCTACAACGAAGCGCTCGCCACCTACAACACGGTCGCGTTCAGAATCGCCGAAATCGCGCTGCTCTTCGCGGTTCTTTATCACGCGGTCAACGGTATACGGATCACCATCCAGGACCTGTGGCCGGCGCTTTGGCGTTACGAGCGCGCGCTCATCTGGGCCAGCGCGGTGTTGATCGTGGGCGTTTTCGCGCCACTGGCCGTTTGGGGGCTGCTGCCCGTGTTCAGAGGGGAGCTTTAGCAGATGGCCACCTATCCGGGCGCGCAGCCGATCGGTCGCTTCGAGACGATGTCTTGGCTGTTCATGCGCGTCTCGGGGATCGTTTTGCTGTTCATGGCGGTAATTCACCTGGTGATCATGCACTACGGGATTGGCGTCGAGAACTTGACCTTCGACGTCGTCGCCGAGCGTTGGGCCAACCCCTGGTGGCGGCTCTACGATTTCTTTCTGCTCGGCCTGGCCTGGACCCACGGTGTGAACGGGGCTCGCATCGTCATCTCCGATTACGTGCGGCCCCGAGGCTGGCGTTTTCTGGCCCATACCTTTCTTGCCGCCGTCTACGTGGTGCTCCTGGTCATGGGCGCTTATGCGATCTTGACCTTCAACGTCATGGCCTAAATGTCGACCCGCATAGAGCTTCACCAATTCGATGCCGTCGTCGTCGGCGGCGGTGGCGCCGGCCTGGCCGCCGCCGTGTTTCTCGCCCGACAGAGCAACCTTCGCACGGCCGTGGTCAGTAAGCTGTACCCGACCCGCTCCCACACCGGCACGGCCCAGGGGGGTATCGGCGCCGCCCTCGGTAACTGTGATCCCGAGGGTGACCGCTGGGAATGGCACATGTTCGACACGATCAAAGGGAGCGACTACCTGGCCGACCAGGACGCAGTCGAGGTCATGTGCCGGGACGCGGTCGACGTGGTGTACGAGCTCGAACACATGGGGCTACCGTTCAGCCGCACCGAGGAGGGCCGTATCGCCCAGCGGCGCTTTGGCGGTCATACGATGAACTTCGGCGGAGCGCCGGTGCACCGCTCATGCTACGCGGCCGACCGTACGGGCCACATGATCTTGCAGACACTTTACCAGCAGTGCATCAAACATGCGGTCGAGTTCTTCGATGAGTTTCACGTCGTCGATCTGCGGATGGACGGGCGACGCTGTCAGGGTGTAGTCGCCGTGGAGATCCGCACCGGCACGCTGCACTTCTTCCAGGCGAAGGCGGTGCTGTTCGCCACCGGCGGCTGGGGGCGCATGTTCCAGATCACGTCCAACGCCGTGACGCTCACGGGCGACGCGGCGGCGCTGGTCTGGCGGCGCGGCGTGCCACTGGAGGACATGGAGTTCTTCCAGATCCACCCCACCGGGATCTACAAGCTGGGGATCCTGATCACCGAAGGGGTGCGGGGGGAGGGTGGCGTCCTCAGGAACAAGGACGGGGAACGCTTCATGGAGCGCTATGCGCCCAGCCTCAAAGACCTGGCCTCCCGGGACGTGGTCTCGCGAGCGATCTATCGCGAGATCGCCGAGGGGAAGGGGATCGGAGGCAAGCGCTACGTTCACCTCGACGCGACCCATCTCGGACGTGACATTATCGAGACGCGTCTGCCCGACATCGCCGACTTCTGTCGGACCTACATCGGGGTCGACCCCAGCCAGGAACCGATGCCGGTTCAGCCCACGGCTCACTACGCCATGGGCGGTCTGCCGACCGACATCGACGGCCGAGTGTTGTTCTCGGCGGACGGCACGCCAACGGACGGTCTCTACGCAGCCGGCGAATGCGCCTGCGTTTCGGTCCACGGCGCCAACCGTCTGGGCACGAACTCGCTTCTCGACCTGGTCGTCTTTGGCCGTCGGGCCGGGCTCCATATGGGCGCCTACGCCGCGGGAGTCGAGTTTGGCTCGCGACCGGCGGACCCGGCTGCGCCCGCGCTCGAGGCGCTAGAGCGCATCCGTCAGGGGAGCGGCGAGCGGGCGGCGACCCTGCGCGAGGAGATGCAGACGGTGATGACCGAGCACGTGTCCGTGTTCCGAGAGGCCCCCGGGCTCGATCAGGCGGTCAGCAAGCTGCGTCAGCTGCGCGAGCGCTTCAACGACCTGCATATCGACGATAAGGGATTCAGCTTCAACCTCGATCTGTTGGAAGCCTTCGAGCTGGGTTGCCTACTCGACTGCGCTTATGCCACCGCCGTATCGGCTCTGAATCGGACCGAGAGTCGCGGTGCCCATAGCCGGGAGGACTTTCCCGAGCGCAACGACGATGAATGGCTCAAGCACACCTTCGTGCATCTGAGGCCGGACGGGGAAGTCGAATTCACCTACAAGCCGGTTACGATCACGAGGTTCCAGCCGAAAGAACGAGTTTACTGATAGAGGATGCGAATGCGAGTCCGCTTCGAGATCAAGCGATTCAATCCAGAGGTTGACAAAGCTCCTTATTTCAAGTCCTACGACGTTGAAATGGATGAGACCGACCGAGTGCTGGACGGTCTCAATGAGATTCGTTGGCGCCTCGATGGGACTCTGGCCTTCCGACGGTCCTGCGAGCATGGTATCTGCGGCTCGGACGCCATGCGGATCAATGGACGCAATCGGCTCGCCTGTAAGACCCTCGTCCGCGAGGTCGGCGCGCAAGTACGCGTGGAGCCCATCCTGGGCTTTCCGGTTCTGCGCGACCTGATCATCGATCAGGATCGCTTCTTCCGGAATTACCGCCACGTCCTCCCTTATCTTATCAACGATGATCCGGCGCCGTCGCGTGAACGGCTGCAGAGCCCCAAGGAACGAGCGCGCTTTGACGACACCACGAAGTGCATCCTTTGCGCCGCCTGCACGACGGCATGCCCGTCCGCTTGGGCCGATGAATCGTTCCTTGGGCCCGCGGCGCTCGTTCAGGCTCACCGCTTCATCTTTGACAGCCGGGACCATGGGGCAAAGGAGCGGTTGGCCAGGCTCAGCGGCCGGGACGGTGCCTGGGGCTGCCGAACCATTTACAACTGCACTCAGGCTTGCCCCCGCGATATCCAGGTGACCCGCGCCATCGCCGAGGTCAAGCGGGCGGCGATCTTGAGGGGGCCTTAAAGCGTCTTGTCGGCTCAGGCGCCTAACCCTTTAAGCCTTTTAGAGATGCTGGTGTCCATCTCAACCAGCCTCGGTACTGTGCCTTCCCGGGCCGCCTGGGAGGGGTAGCGTGAGCTACCTCCAGTTCCTCATCCAGTGGTACAACTGGCCCTACATGGCCGCGCTGCTACTCGCGGCGCTCTCGCTGTTTCCGTCCACGATATTGGATCGAAGCGGCCGCGTGGTGGGCCGGCGGCTGGGATTCGAGAGGGTGTCGGGGCGGACGACGTTGCGGACGTTCGCTCTGGCTTTTTGCGTCGTGGGTCTGACGATCAACGGTGCTCTGCACGACTACTGGCCGTCGGCGCAGGAGAGAGGGTTCATCCCTGGGCTGATATTGACGACGACGCTGGCGGCGCTGTTCACACGTGCGCTTGGCCGCTCTTTGGAACGACATTTCCCCGAGATCAAGGCGGTAGGTTGGGGTTCACCGAACCTCAGCGGGCAGGAGGGTCGGGTGGTCAGTCGCCTCGTGAGTCCCGATTATCGAGCCGGACGGGCGCAGGTCATGGTCGAGGACGAGGAGACTCTTCACATGGTCCTGATCAAGACGCGGGAAGGCGAGATCCCCTATGGCGCCACGGTGGTCTTGGGTGAATATGATGACAGCGACGGGCGCTATTACGTCGAGCTACCAGACGAGGCGCCCGCTGGCTGAGTCGATTTCGATCTGTGATCGTGAGCTGTTGGTCCCTGGGTTCCCAGCGACATGAAACGGTTCGCATTCTCTGTCTTACCAGGTATCGTGGCTCTGGTGCTGCCGATCGCCGGTTGCGGTGACCGCGAGACCGAACGCGAGGCCGTGGGCCTCACCCGCGCCGCCTTCGATGCGCGTCTGCGCTTTCTTTCGAGTGACCTTCTGAAGGGTCGGGCCGCGGGGACGTTGGGCGCTGATATCGCGGCGCGTTACATCACAAATCAGCTCGAACTTGCCGGCCTTCGACCCGCGGTGGGCGATACGAGCTTCTTCCAACCGTTCGACCTTCTCGCCACCTCCCAACAGCTGAGCCTCTCCTTCCGGGCCCCGGGTGGAGCCGCTCTGTCTCCGGACCCGGGGACGGAATTCGTGGGCTGGACCGGCGACACGGTGACCGCCGGAGCAGCCAGCGGCGCGCTGGTGTTCGCAGGTTACGGGATCTATGCCCCGGAAGTGAGCCGCGACGATTTCAAGAACCTGGATGTGTCGGGGAAATTCCTGCTCGTGCTGCCGAGCACCCCGGAGTCGGATTCCGTGCAGCTCTCGACCGGCGGGGCGCTGAGCCGCCGCGCCCGCTGGACCGACAAGCTCGAGGAGGCGAGCCGCCGCGGAGCGGCGGGGGTCATCTTCGTGCACTCGCCGGAGCTTTCCGGTCATGGTTGGGAGGTGGTCCGCGCGGTCGCCCGGAGCACCCGGCTCACCCTGGCGGACGGCTCCGATGCCCCCGAGTTGAGCCTGGTGGCGTGGCTCAGCCTGGAGACGGTGCAGGAGCTGGTGTCGATGGCCGGGATCGATCTCGAGACCTTGCTCGAGCTGGCCGGATCGCCCGAGTTCCAGCCGCTGGGCACGGGCGTAACCGCGTCGGCGAACTTCACGAACGAAGTGCGGAGTCTACGTGGTGTGAACGTCGCCGGTTGGCTACCGGGAAGCGATCCGCAGCTTTCGCGCGAGTACGTGGTGTTTACTGCGCACTACGACCAGCTCGGAGTCGGTGCGGCGATCGAGCTGGATTCCGTCTACAACGGAGCCTACGACAATGCTTCTGGAGCCGCGCTCTTGCTGGGGCTCGCCGAGGCCTTCGCGCAGCTGTCACCGGCGCCCCGTCGATCGCTGCTGTTTCTGGCGCTGGCCGCCGGCGTGACGGGACCGATAGGAACGCGCGCCTACATACGAGCGCCGGTCGTCCCCATCTCCCGGACAGCTGCGGCGATCAATCTGGACGGCGTGAATCTTTGGGGGCCGACCCGCGACATCGTGGTGTGGGACGCCGAGCACTCGACGCTGGAGCGGCTCGCGACCGCCGCGGCGATCGCCGAGGGGTTGCGTGCCAGCGGCGGCGCGGTCAGTGGGGAGCTTATCCAGTATCCGTCGGACCATGAGCGCTTCGCCCGCGCCGGCGTCCCAGCGGTCCGTGTTGGGCACGGCAGCGACTTCGTTGGGCGGTTACCGGAATGGGGACGACAGCGGCTGCAGGAGTATGTGGAGCTGCACTATCTACGGCCCAGCGATGAATACCGTGCGGATCTCGACCTGCGCGGCGCCGTACAACAGGGACGTGTCGCGTTCCGCCTCGGGCTGCAGGTGGCGAATGGGCAAGAGCGGCCGGTGTGGAAGAACGGTTCGCCGCCCGTACCTGACGTCAGGTCCGCTTCCAGTGTCGGAAGGGCGACGGAGAACTGAGCGGCGGGCCCGCGTGAGGTTGGGGGTGACCCTGGGACCGGGACGGCTCAGATGCGAGGAAGGGTCACGCCGGCTTGCTTTTGGTACTTGCCTTTCTTGTCGGCGTAGCTGACCTCGCACGCCTCGTCGGACTCGAAGAACAGGACCTGAGATATCCCCTCGCCGCCGTAGATCTTTGCGGGCAGCGGGGTCGTGTTCGAGATCTCGAGCGTCACATGGCCTTCCCACTCCGGTTCGAAGGGTGTGACGTTGGTGATGATGCCGCAACGCGCGTAGGTGGATTTGCCGACGCAGATCGTCATGACATTGCGTGGTATGCGGAAGTACTCCACCGACGTGGCGAGGGCGAAGGAGTTCGGTGGAATGATGCAGACATCGCCCTCGAACTCAACAAAGGATCCTTCGTCGAAGTTCTTCGGGTCCACGATCGCGCTGTTGACGTTGGTGAAGATCCGGAAGCTGCGAGCGACGCGCATGTCGTAACCATAGGAGCTGAGCCCGAAAGAGATGACGCCCTGTCGCACCTGTTTCTCCTCGAAAGGCTCGATCATCCCGTGCTCCAAAGCCATGCGACGAATCCAGCGGTCGCTCTTGATGGTCATCAATTCTCCCGGGCCGAGGGGCAAAATGGGCTGCCGATTTGAGTCGCGGAATATAGCTCCGTAAAAGGCCGGATCAAGGCACGATCTTCGCTTGACACGGTAGGTTGCGGTGTTATTATGCGGCGATTTTGGCACACCTTCAGTAGCTGGGGGCTGATCGGCCATGTTGCGGGAGTACGTTCCGGTCCTGATGATCTTCGGCGTGAGTCTGGGCGTCGCGGCGGTTATGGTTATCGGATCCCACTTGTTGAGCACCTACCGGCCGACGGCCGTCAAGAGTCAGGCTTACGAGTCCGGCATGCCACCGCTGGGCGATGCACGGGAACGCTTCGCCGTGAAGTACTATGTGGTGGCGATGCTGTTTCTGCTGTTCGATGTGGAAGTGGTCTTTCTGTTCACCTGGGGCGCGGTCTTCCGGCGGCTGGGGCTATTCGGCTATGTCGCCATCCTGGTGTTCCTCCTTCTGCTGGTCGTGGGGCTGCTTTACGAGTGGCGGAAAGGCGCGCTGGAATGGGACTAGCCGGCGCGGTGAGGAACGGGTGCGGGGTTGGAGTTTGAGATCAGACGGAACGTCAATTGCGGCGCGCGACTAGCGATAGTGACTCGACAACAGTTTGAACGATAGATATGGCCAAAGACGAACGGGGCGAGGCCGGAGCACAGCGACGTCAAGTCGAAACTGAGATCCCTCGCAATTGGATTACGACGCGTCTCGATGACCTGATCAATTGGGCGCGCCGCAACAGCTTGTGGCCCATGCCTCTGGGCACGGCGTGCTGCGCGATCGAGATGATGGCGGCCGCCGCCTCCAAGTATGACATCGCGCGCTACGGCATGGAGCGCATGTCGTACAGCCCCCGGCAGGCGGACTGCATGATCGTGGCCGGGCGGGTCGCCTACAAAATGGCGCCAGTCATCCGCCGGATCTGGGACCAGATGCCTCAGCCCAAGTGGTGCATCAGTATGGGGGCCTGCGCATCGACCGGTGGCATCTTCGACAACTACACGATGGTCCAGGGGGTCGACACGATCGTGCCGGTCGATGTCTACGTGCCCGGCTGTCCCCCACGCCCCGAAGGGCTCATCTACGCGCTCTTGATGATTCGAGAGAAGATCAAGGGCGAGTCGATTGCCGACCTGCGCTCGCGGGAAGAGGCACCCGATCGAGTAGGGAAGCCCTATCTCTCGTCAGAGCAAGTGGAGTTGGTGGCCTCACCCTTCGGCAACTCGACCTGGCAAAACCGAGTGAGCGGCCTGGAAAGCTCCTCGCCTATTCTCCGCCCCGGCGACCGCAAAGAGTGAGCGCGGCGGACCTCGCCCGCGTACGGACCATCGGCCGGTGCGGGCTCCGCACGACGGGCCGGTGCCCAAGCGGGAAGACTGTGAACGGCAGATCCGATACAAATGGCTGCGAGCAAGACGTCACCCGAGCAACGCGCCGGTAGACCCGCGACGGCCGGTGAACGTCGCGATGTGCGAGAGCTGCGCTCGCGTTTTGGCGGCGCGGTGCGGAACGTCGAGCGCGACGCCGCCGCGGTGCCGGTGGTTTACGTCGATCCTGACCGCAACTTCGAGATCCTGCGCTATTTGAAGGAGTCGCAGGGTTACGATCTGCTGAAAGATGTGACCGGCCTCGACTGGGGCGGCGGGCGCCCGATCGAGGTGGTCTACGAGCTGTGGGCGACGAAGGATGCGCGGCCACTGCGGGTGAAGGCGCCACTCGCGCTCGACCAGCCGCGGCTCAAGAGCGCCTATGAGCTCTGGCGGGCATCCGACTGGCTGGAGCGTGAGGTCTACGACCTATTCGGCGTCAAGTTCGATGGTCACCCCGACCTGCGGCGCATCTTGATGCCGGAGAACTACGCGGAAGGCTATCCGCTTCGAAAAGACTTTCCGCTGCGCGGGCGCTTCACCCGTGCTGAACAAACGCGCCGGGCCTTGTCTCTCGACCTACAGGACATCTACAGCCTGGAGGAGCTGGAGCTGGCGGCGGAGGAGGGCGACGACGCAGAAGCCGGGGCGTTGGCCCGCCAGGTGGCGCGGCAGGTCGCGCAGACGCCCGGCGTGACGGCCCGGGCGCTGCCCGATGAGCCGCCAACGGTGCCTGGTCTCGAGACCGAGACCATGCTACTCAACCTGGGACCGCAGCACCCCGCGACCCACGGCGTTCTGCGCCTGGTGTGCGAGCTGGACGGTGAGACCATCGTCCGCTGCATCCCGCACATCGGTTACCTGCATAGTGGGTTCGAGAAGCTGGGGGAGTATCGAGAGTGGAATCAGAACATCCCGCTCACCGACCGAATGGACTACCTAGCGCCGATGATGTACAACATCGGCTACGCGCTGGGAGTCGAAAAGCTGCTGGGTATCGAGATCACACCCCGCTGTAAAGTGATTCGGGTTATCTGCTCCGAGCTCAACCGTATTCTCTCACACCTGCTGTGGGTCGGCACGACCGCGATCGATATCGGCGCCTTCACGCCATTTCTTTATTCATTCCAGGAGCGGGAACGCATCTACAACCTGCACGAGGCTTACACCGGCGCGCGCCTCACGACGAGTGTGACGCGGATCGGCGGGATGATGGCTGATGTGCCGCCGGGGTGGCTGGACGGGGTGGGCTACTTCGTCGAAACGCTCCCGAAGACGCTGGATGAGGTGGAGCGGCTGTTGACCAGGAACTCGATCTGGATCGGGCGTACGCAGGGCGTGGGGACGATGGGTCCCGAGGACGCGATCAACTACGGCTTTTGCGGGCCGAACCTGCGGGCTTCAGGCGTGGCCTACGACGTCCGCAAGGACAACCCATACCTCGACTACGAGACCTACGACTTCGACGTGCCCATCGGTGACTACGGTGATACCTACGACCGTTACCTCTGCCGGATGGAGGAGCTGCGCCAGTCGGTGCGAATACTCGAACAGGCGCTGGACCGGGTGCCCGACGGGCCGATCAACGTCGAGGACGAGCGGGTCATCCTGCCACCGAAGGCGGAAGTGATGAATTCCATCGACGGCATGATCGCTCACTTCAAGCTGGTGATGGAGGGAGTGAAAGTGCCGGCCGGTGAGGTCTGGTCCTCGATCGAGAGCTCGAAGGGCGAACTGGGGTTCTACCTAGTGTCGGACGGCGGCTCTAAACCGGTCCGCTGCCGTTATCGCACACCCTCGTTCATGAACATGTCCGTGCTGCCCAGTCTCGTGAAGGGTGAGTTGATCGCTGATATTATCGCGGTCAACGCCAGCATCGATATCGTGCTGGGGGAAATCGATCGATGAGCGAGGGGCTGCATCCGGCGATCGCTGGCGCGCAACCCTGCCAGCAAGCTGAGAAGAACCCGAACGCACCGCTTTTCGCCGGCGCCTATCAACAGCGTTTCGACCACATCCTCAGCCGGTACCCGAGCAAGCGAGCCGCCCTATTACCGGTCCTGGCGATGGCGCAGGAGCTGCGCGGGTGGCTCTCGCCGGAGACGGTGTCGCGCGTGGCGGAATTACTCGAGCTGACGCCGGTTTACGTACGCTCGGTCGCCTCGTTCTACACGATGTTCCAGCTTCGGCCCGTCGGGCGACACTTGATACAGGTCTGTGTAGGCATCGGCTGCGATCTCTGTGGGGCTGAGGGCGTCGTGGAGGAGTTCCTCGAGGTCACCGGGACGCGGATCGGGGAGGTGTCGGAGGATGGAAGGTACACGGTCGTCGAAGTCGAGTGCCTGGGAGCCTGCGGCTTTCCGACGGTGGTGCAGATCAACGACCAAGTTCGCGAGAGCGTGAACGTCGAGACCGTCGAGAGCCTGCTGAAGGAGCTCGACTGAACAATGGCCTATCCGCACGCTCATCCAAGAGAGACGCGCGTCCTCTCGGAGCATTTTGGCGACGCGAGCGCTATCGGTATCGAGGGCTGGATCGAGCGCGGCGGCTACCAGGCGCTGGAGAAGGCGCTGGGGATGTCGCGTGAGGACGTGATTCAGGTGGTGAAGGACTCGGGCCTCAGGGGTCGTGGAGGCGCCGGCTTCCCGACGGGGCTGAAGTGGAGCTTCATGCCCAAGAACGGCGGCCGGCCCAACTACCTCGCCTGCAACGCCGATGAGAGCGAGCCCGGTACATTCAAAGACCGGGAGATCATGCGCTGGACGCCGCACCAGATGATCGAAGGCTGCATTATCTCAGGCTACGCGATCGGGGCCGAGCACTGCTACATCTACATCCGCGGCGAATTCGTCAATGTGATCCCGGTCGTAAATCGTGCGGTCGTGGAAGCGTACGAGCGCGGCTATCTCGGTCGGAACATTCTCGGATCGGGCTACGATCTCGAGCTGACCATCCATCTGGGCGCCGGCGCCTATATCGCCGGAGAAGAGACCGGGCTACTCAACTCGCTGGAGGGACGGCGCGCCGAGCCGCGGGTGAAGCCGCCGTTTCCCGCTCAGCGTGGCGCCTTCGGCATGCCGACGACGGTCAACAACGTGGAGACGCTGGCGGCGGTCCCGCACATCGTGATGAACGGCGCGGAGTGGTATCGCCAATGGGGAACCGAAAAGAGTCCCGGCACCAAGCTGTTCTCATGTTGCGGCCATTTGCAGCGGCCCGGCAATTACGAGGTCTCGCTCTCCTTCAACCTCAAGGAGCTGGTATACGACCTCTGCGGCGGTCCACCCGAAGGGCGTGAGCTGATCGCTCTGATCCCGGGCGGCAGCTCGGTGCCGATCATGACGGCGGACGAGATCGACTGCGAGGTGAGCTACGAGGGGATCGAGGCCGCGGGCTCACTGCTCGGATCCGGTGGTCTGATCGCCATGGACGATTCGACCTGCCTGGTTCGCGCGGTGCGGCGCATGGTGGAGTTCTACGCTCACGAATCTTGCGGACAGTGCACCCAGTGCCGGGAGGGAACGTCCTGGCTTGCCAAGATACTCCGACGCATCGAACGCGGCGAAGGCCGAGAGGAGGACCTGCCGCTGCTGCTCGACGTCAGCGCGAATATGGCGGGTAAGACGATCTGCCCGCTCTCGGACAGCGCCGCCGTACCGGTGGTGAGCTCGATCCAGAAGTTCGAACACGAATACACGGCACACATCCGTGACAAGCGTTGCTCGGCCGCACGTTGACGGGCGTGACGCTCAACCCGTGAAGAGATCGCCTCGAGGCGATGATGGGTGACGACAAAGGTCAACTTCTAAAAGTCACGATCGACGGAACCGAACTCTCGGTGCCGCCCGGTACCACGATCCTGCAAGCGGCGGAGCGAGTTGGCGTCGTCGTTCCGAGATACTGTTACCACCCCGGTCTCAGCGCGCCGGCACTCTGCCGGATGTGCCTGGTCGAGGTCGAGGCTGCCCCGAAACCTCTGCCCTCTTGTGTCCAACAGGTTCAGGACGGCATGGTCGTCCGCACGTCGACCCCCGACGCCCGCAAGGCGCGTCGCGCCGTGATCGAGTTCCTGCTGGTGAATCATCCGCTCGACTGCCCGATTTGCGACGCGGCCGGTCAGTGTGAGCTTCAAGATTACGCCTTCGAGACCGGCCAGCTTCGGACTCGCAACATCGAGCCCAAGGTCGTTCTCGGTCGCGACAAGGTGACGGCCGAGATCGTCTACTTCGCCGACCGCTGCATCCTCTGCACCCGCTGCGTGCGCTTCATGGACGAGATCGCGGAGGATGCCGTCCTGCAGGTCATTCAGCGCGGCCATGAGGGTTACATCGACACGATGACGGACGAGATGTTCGAGCATCCGTTCTCGATGAACATCGTCGACGTTTGCCCGGTCGGCGCGCTGGTGAATGAGGACTTCCTCTTCAAGGCGCGGTCCTGGGACCTGGACCATACCGCCAGCATCTGCCCGGGATGCTCACAAGGGTGCAACATCTCGATCGGCACCAAAGAAAATCAGATCTTGCGGGCCAAACCTCGTCCGAACGCCGAGGTCAACTCTTACTGGATGTGCGACCACGGCCGCAAAGCCGTGGTGAGCTGGGGCGCGGGCGCACGCCTCGAGGTCCCGATGGTCCGGGAGGAGGGGCGGCTGGTACCGGTCGAATGGCCGCGCGCGCTGGACGCGCTGGTGGAGGCGCTCGCTGCCGGCCCCGGAGCGGCCCGGGCGATCGTCTCGGCAGGCGCCTCCAACGAGAGCCTGTTCGTCGTGCGGAAGTTGATGGACGCCGCGGGCTTCGAGGGTGGCTTCTTCCGTGTCCCTACGGGTCCGGAGCAGGTGCTAAAAGGGTTTCCTAGGCTGGCGCTGCGCTCGGAACGGGTCCCCAACGCGCGGGGTGCGGAGCTGTTGCGCTTCGAGCGTGCCGATGACATCTACGCCCGCGTGCAGGGTCACGGCGGCGCGTTGTTCGTGCTGGATGAGTCGTTAACGGGCGCCCCGGACGGCTTTGGCCAGGACGCATCGCTTCTGGTTTACATCGGAACACGGCTCGACGATACAGCACGCCGGCGTGCGGATGTCGTGCTGCCGGCGACGACGTTCGCGGAAATGGACGGGAGCTTCACCAATCTCGAGGGGCGCGTGCAGCGCTTCGCTCAAGCGGTGAAGGCGCCCGGCATGGCGCGACCGGCCTGGCTGACCGGCTCGGCGGCGTTGAGCCGCTTAGGGGCGGGCGCGGCTTTTCGCAGCGCCGCGGAGGCGTTCGCGGCGATGGCGGCGGACGTCGAGGCCTACCGGGGTTTGGGCTACGAGAGTCTCGGGTTGCACGGCGCGCCGCTGGCGGGGGCGCCGACCGGGGCCGGCGCCAAGAGCTGATGGGCGGAGCGGGCTGACTATGGGTGCACTCTCGACGACGGCGTTCCTGGTCTTCTCGGCGGCGAAGGTGCTGTTGGTCTTCGTGATGGTCTTGACGGCGGTTGCCCTGATGACGCTCGCTGAGCGCAAGGTCGCCGCCTGGATCCAAGATCGCAGCGGACCGAATCGAGTGGGGCCGTGGGGCCTGTTTCAGCCGATCGCTGACGGGATCAAGAATTTCTTCAAGGAAGAGAACCTGCCGGCGGCGGCCAGTCGACTGCTGTTCCACCTGGCCCCGATGATCTCGCTTTTCCCGGCGCTCGTGTTGTTCGCGGTGATCCCCTTCGCGGCGCCGCTGCCGACGCCCTGGGGACGCGTCGACATGATCGTGGCCGACCTTCCCGTCGGCTTCCTCTACATCATCGCGCTGGCCTCGTTGGGGGTTTACGGCCTCGTGCTGGGGGGGTGGGCATCCAACAGCAAGTATGCCTTCCTGGGCGGGCTGCGGGCCTCGGCGCAGATGATCAGCTATGAGGTGGCCCTGGGCCTCAGCCTGGTGCCCATACTGATGCTGGCGGGAAACGTCTCGCTGCCGCAGATCGTGAACTTGCAGCGGGAGATGGGAATGTGGTTCATCTTCCCGCTTTCCTTGGGCTTTCTGTTCCTCCTGGCGTCAGCTTTCGCCGAGACGAACCGGCTGCCGTTCGATATGCCGGAAGCCGAGTCGGAGCTGGTCGCCGGCTACCACGCCGAGTACTCGTCGATGAAGTTCGCGATGTATTTCCTGGCGGAGTACTCGAACATGCTCACGTCGTCCGCGCTGATGGTGACGTTCTTCTTCGGCGGTTGGGATATCCCCTTCTGGAGCGGCGACAACATCTCGGTACTAACGGATGGGAGCGTGGCGGGCGCAGCGCCGGCCTGGTGGACGACGTTGTTGACGGCGGGGGCTTTCATGACCAAGACGGCTCTGCTGGTCTTTGTGTTCATGTGGGTGCGCTGGACCGTGCCACGCTTCCGCTACGATCAGGTGATGGCCCTGGGTTGGAAAGTTCTGATCCCGCTCCTCGTGGTCTACATCGTCGTGCTCGGTGCCGTGATACTCGTGCTCGATGGAGCGGGGATCGAGTTCGGCCTGACCTACGGGCTGGCGTTGACTGGAGTCAACCTCGTGTTATTGGGCGGGTTGCTGTACCTGCTGGATCGAAGACGTATCATCGCCGGTGCCGGTTGGAGACAGCAACGGCCGCAGCCGGCTGCAGAACGCGGATAGCATATGGCGATTGGAGTCAAGAAGGTCGAGCGTCCGGAGGTTGAAGCCTCCTACCTGAGGGCCACGCTCAAGGGGATGGCGCTGACGTTCAAGCATCTGGCGCGCCCCATCACGGTGAGCCAGCAGTATCCGGAAGAGAAGTGGGAGCTCTCGCCCCGGATGCGTGGAACGCACCGGATGGCGGTGCATGAGGATGGCCGCGCGAAGTGCGTCGCCTGCGGTTTGTGCCCCACAGTGTGTCCGGCGAATTGCATCAAGCTGATACCGGCCGAGGACGAGAGCGGCGAGCGATACGCCGCCGTTTACGAGATCGATGAGTTTCGCTGCATCTTTTGCGGCTATTGCCAGGAGGTGTGCCCGGTCGAGGCCATTCATCTCGGTGTTCATTACGAGAACGCGGAATACAGTCGCGAGAGGTTTGTCTACGATCTCGAGCGTCTTTGCGATCAGGATCACCCGTTCACCCAGCTCTGGGACCCCGAGGACCCAGCGTCGCAGTAAGCGCGAACGACTCTCAACAAAACGGCGATGGATCTGACCGAACCGGTCTTCTACATCTTTGCGGGCCTCGCCCTTGCGAGCAGCGTGCTGATGGTTACGCGCAAGAATCCCGTGTACAGCGCCATGTACCTGGTGCTGACCCTGTTCGCGATCGCGGCGATTTTCGTCTTACTGGAAGCACACTTCCTGGCGGCGCTGCAGATCGTGGTCTACGCCGGGGCGATTCTCGTGCTCTTCCTGTTCGTCATCATGCTGCTGAACCTGGGTCACGAATTCGATCCCGACATTCGTGGCCGCTTCTGGTGGGTGTTCGGCGGTGGGCTGGGCCTGGTCCTGTTCGCCGAGCTGCTCACCGTCGTCGCCCGCGGCACAGCGGCCGACCCCGGTCCCGATCTCGTTACCCCGCTGCTCGAGGCCAGAGGAGCGGTGGCGGCAGTGGCTGAGCCGCTGTTCCAGAACTATGTCGTGGCGCTGGAGGTTACCGGTCTTCTGTTACTTGTGGCGATGGTGGGTGCCGTCGTGATCGCGAAACAGAAACGATAGCAAGATGTACATCGAACCCCTCATTCTCAGCGCGTTGCTGTTCGCCGTCGGTATGGCCGGCGTGTTACTCAGGCGCAACGCGATCGTCATGTTCATGTGCATCGAGCTCATGCTCAACGCCGTCAACCTCACGTTTGTGGCGGTATCGAGATACACGGGGATCGAAGGGCAGATTTTCGTGCTCTTCGTCATGACAGTGGCGGCCGCGGAGGCGGCCGTGGGACTGGCGATCATCATTTCGATCTTTCGCCACTATAAGTCCGTCGACATTCGGAACTTCAGGTTGCTGAGATGGTAGTGGCTGGGCTCTTCGAGCCGGCGAGCCGGTTGATGCAAGAGGTGGTGACCAACCACGCGGAAGGGTTCACTCCTTTTCTGCCCTCCTGGATGATCCTGGCCCCCTTCCTGGGCTTTCTGATCAACGGCGCCGTGGCCTACCTCGCGCCTCGGCGCCGACGTCTTGTCAGCTTCGTCGGACCCGGGGTCCTGGGGCTCGCCACGGCGATCGCCATAGCCAACCTGGTGCTGTTGATTCTGGCGCACGAAGCGGAGCCGGTCATCCGTTCGTATTGGACCTGGATGGAGGTGGGCGGGCTGCGCATCGAGGCGGCCTTGCAGATTGACCCACTATCGATCTGGATGGCGCTGATCGTCACCAGCGTCAGTTTCATCATCCATGTCTACAGTATCGGCTACATGGGAGGCGATCCCGGGTACGCGCGCTATTTCGCCTACCTTAACCTCTTCGTCTTCTTCATGCTGGTGCTGGTGCTGGCCGCGAATTTCGCCGTGATGTTCGTGGGTTGGGAGGGCGTTGGCCTCTGCTCGTACCTGCTGATCGGCTTCTGGTTCACCGAGCCGGCGAAGGCCGACGCCGGGCAGAAAGCGTTCGTGGTCAACCGAATCGGCGATTTCGGGTTCCTGGTGGCGATGTTTGCTATTTTCGCTTATCTGGGAACCCTCGACTATCAAAGCGTGTTCGCCCTCGCCCCCGCAACTCTCGAGTACGGCGGCGCCGCGATCACCCTGATCACCCTCTTCCTCTTCCTCGGCTGCACCGGCAAGTCGGCGCAGATCCCACTGTATGTGTGGCTGCCCGACGCCATGCACGGCCCGACACCCGTATCGGCACTGATCCACGCCGCAACCATGGTCACCGCGGGTGTCTATCTTGTGGCGCGGGCGGGCGTGTTGTTCGCCCTGGCGCCGCTGAGCATGAACGTGGTGGCGGTCGTGGGCGGCTTGACGGCACTGTTCGCCGCGACCATCGCTGTGCAGCAATACGACATCAAGCGGGTGATCGCGTACAGCACGATCTCTCAACTCGGCTACATGTTCCTGGCCGTGGGCGTCGGCGCCTACACGGCCGGAATCTTCCACCTTGCCACCCATGCATTCTTCAAGGCGCTGCTGTTTCTCGCTTCCGGCGCGGTCATCCACGCGATGCACCATGCCTTGGAGCACGCGGGTCAGCCAGCGGGCGAGGACATGACTCAGGATATGCGGAATATGGGCGGCCTGCGTGGGCATATGCCGACGACTTTTCGCACCGCCTGGATCGGGGCGCTCGCCCTTGCCGGGGTTTTCCCGCTGGCGGGCTTTTTCTCGAAGGACGAGATCATCTGGTCGGTGGGCGCTCGCGGGCAGACCGTGCTTTGGATCATGGCGGTCATCACCGCGCTGCTTACGGCCGGTTACATCACGCGCTGGTTGGTGATGGTCTTTCACGGAGCAAACCGAACGGGTGAGTCGGCGCGCCGGGCGTTGCACCCGGCTCCGGTGGTCATGGGGGGAGCGCTGGTGGCTCTGGCGATCGGATCGGTCGCCAGCGGTTGGGTCAATGTGCCCGGCGCCCTGCCGTTGCTGCCCGAGCTTACCTGGCTACACGACTTCCTCCACCCGAGCTTCGCGGCGGCCGAGCACCTGCTGGTCGAGCATGCCGGCGAGCCGGCGCACGTGGCGCCGCTGGGCGGTGGTGAGGGGGCCTGGGCGATCATTTCGACGCTAGCGGCGATCGTCGTCGTCGTCATCGTCTATCAAGCCCTCAAGGGCAAGAGGTACTTGCCGGTGCCCCAGGCACCTGAGCCGTCGGGCCTGCTCCGGGTTCTCTATCGCAAGTACTACGTGGACGAGCTGTACGACCTGGTCCTCGTGAGGCCGTTCCAATCGTTGGCCGGGCTCTGCTGGCGCGTGGTCGATCGAGGGATCATCGACGGGGTTCTGGTGGACGGAGTCGCGTACACGACCCGCTTCGGCGGCTGGGTGATCAGCCGCTTCCAGACCGGATACGTCGGGACCTATGTGCTCATAATCGTCCTTGGAGTGCTGATCGTCCTCGGGGCCGTCGCCCTGTAGGGCTGGGAAAACAAGACAACCGATGTCGTTCTTGACGAACTTCTACGACGGCCACTGGATCCTCACGTTCCTGATCTTTTTCCCGGGGATCGCCGGTATCGCCTGCCTGTTCTGGCCTCGTGAGCGACTGCGGGAGTGGGCGCTCGCCGCCGCCTTGGTGGAATTCCTCGTTTCCTTGCCGCTGTTCTGGACGTTCGATCTAGGCCGAGTCGAGTTCCAGAACTTCGTCTCGATTCCCTGGATCCCGGACTGGGGCATCTCGTACGCGCTCGGCCTGGACGGCATCTCGCTGCTGCTGGTTCTGCTGACCACCTTCTTGCTTCCGATCTCGGTGCTCGTGTCTTGGGAGCAGATCAAGGAGAAAGAGCGGCTCTACTACGCGATGTTGCTGCTGCTGGGGACGGGGATGTTGGGCGTGTTCGTCGCGCTCGACCTGTTCCTGTTCTACGTGATGTGGGAAGTCACCCTGATCCCGATGTACTTCCTGATCGGCGTGTGGGGACACGAGCGCCGTATCTACTCGGCCGTCAAGTTCTTCCTGTTCACGGCCTTCGGATCGCTGCTCATGCTGGTGGCCATTCTGGTGATGTTCTGGCTTCACCTGGACCAGTTTGGGGTGGCGAGCCTCGCCTACGCCGACATGTTGCGAGTACAGGTGCCGACGTCGCTCCACTACTGGATGTTCGCGGCGTTCGCGCTGGCGTTCGCGATCAAGGTCCCAATGTTCCCGTTCCACACGTGGCTGCCCGACGCGCACGTGGAGGCGCCAACGGCGGGATCGGTGATCCTGGCGGCCGTACTGCTCAAGATGGGCGTCTACGGTTTTCTGCGCTTCGCCATTCCTTTCTTCCCGGCCGCCGCGTTGGATGGGACGGTGGTCATGGTGGTGATGGTGCTGGCGCTGGCAGGTATCATCTACACGGCCTGGGTCGCCGCCGTGCAACCGAATCTGAAGAAGTTGATCGCCTATACGTCGGTGGCGCACCTCGGGTTCATCATGGTCGGCACTTTCGCCATGACCGGTCAGGCCATCACCGGCGGCGTGCTGCAGAGCGTCAACCATGGCCTCTCTACCGGCGCACTGTTTATTCTCGCCGGGTTCCTCTATCAACGCCGCCACACGTACGAAATCGAGGCCTACAGCGGGCTGGCGAAAGTCATCCCGATCTACAGCGGCTGTCTGGTGCTGGTGGCGTTGTCATCGATTGGCCTGCCCGGCCTCAACGGGTTCGTGGGGGAATTCCTGATCTTAATCGGCGCCTTTGGGCGACACCCCTGGATCACGCTGCTGGCGACGACGGGTGTGGTCTTCGCGGCCTACTACATGCTGCCGATGATCCGTCGCGCCGTCTGGAACGATGTGAAGTCTCCTGAGCTGCTGCAGATGCCCGATCTCTCGCGTCTCGAGCTGGCTGTGATCGTTCCGCTCTTGTTGCTTATCGTGCTGCTTGGCGTCTATCCCAAGCCGTTCATCGAGCGGATTGCCACATCGGCGGAGCTGTTGAGCGAGCGGATCACATTGGTGGCGGAAAGCGGGGAGGCCGCGCCACGGCCGGTCGCTGGGGCCGGCGGATCGACGACGAAGGCAGCGGGCCAGTGAGCGGACCATGCAGATAGACTACTCCAGCTTTCTCGATTTCCTCTGGGCGCTTTTGCCGGAGACCGTCCTGGCCGCGGCGGGGTTGGCTTTGTTGCTGTACGACGGTTTCGCACGCGAGAGCACTCTTCGCAGGGTGGGGCAAGGCAGTCTCGTCGCGATCGTGCTGGCCGCGCTGGCCAACTTCTGGCTGATGGGCGTGGAAGAGGTGGGGCGGACCGGGATGGTGGCCATCGACGGGTTCCGCATCTTCACCAACTTCCTGTTTCTTGGCGCAGCCCTGCTCATCGTCTTGATCTCGTTCGATTACACCGAGCGGGAAGAGATCGAGCAGGGTGAGTTCTACGCGCTGCTGTTGTTCGCCGTTGCGGGGATGATGCTACTGGCAGGTAGCCGGGATCTCATTCTGATCTTCCTCGGCTTCGAGTTGATGTCGCTGGCGGTCTACGTCCTCGTGGGCTTCAATCGGCGAGACCCGCGCTCCTCCGAGGCGGCGCTCAAGTACTTCCTGCTCGGCGCCTTCTCGAGCGCTTTCCTGCTGTACGGGATGGCTCTGCTGTTCGCGGCGGGCGGGACGACCAATCTCTCGCTGATGGCGGTCACGCTCGACGCCAGCTCGCTCGGCGTGCTGGGGATCGTCGGCCTGGCTTTGATGGCCATCGGCTTTGGCTTCAAGGTCTCGGCCGTACCCTTCCACGTCTGGACGCCCGACGCTTACGAAGGGGCGCCGACGCCGATTACCGCCTTTCTGGCGGCGGCCATCAAAGCGGCGGCCTTTGCCGCCTTCATTCGCATCTTCGTGATTGCACTGGGCGAGTTGCATCCATATTGGGAAGGCGTGATCTGGTGGCTGGCGGCGCTCACAATGATCGTTCCCAACCTGATCGCTCTCGTCCAGGACAACATCAAGCGGCTGCTCGCTTACTCCTCGATCGCACACGCGGGCTACCTGCTCGTCGCCTTGATCGCCGCGAACCAGTCGGGGATGGCCTCCTTCCTGTTTTATCTGGTGGCCTACACCGTCATGATCGTTGGAGCGTTCGCGATCGTCCTCGTCCTCGCCGGAAAAAACGACCGTCGCCAACGGATTTCCGACTACGCCGGAGTGGGTTGGAGTCAACCGGTGGCCGCCGCCGCGCTCTCTCTCTTCCTCGTCTCGTTGGCGGGACTGCCTCCCACCGGCGGCTTCGTGGGCAAGTTCTACATCCTCCGAGCCTCCGTCGAGGCCGGTTACGTCAAACTCGCCGTCATCCTCGCCGTGACGACCCTGGTCTCCTACTGGTACTACCTGCGGGTCATCGTGACGATGTACATGAAGCCGGAGACGGAACCCCTGGGCAGAGTGGTTTGGAGCGGAACGTTGAGAACTGCCCTGGCTGTGTGTGCGGCGATTACGATCTTCCTCGGCCTCTTCCCCTCCTGGCCACTGCTGAAAGCGCGGCAGAGCGTCGAGGGGCTGAGACAGGTGGCCGAGCAGGTGATCGATTCGAGCCCGCTGGCCCGACACTAGCCCCACCTACGATCTTAGATCCAAAGCCGTGCTAACGGCTGCCAGGCCAACGGAGGCGAAATGCCGGTAAGCCAGCACATATTCCGTGAATACGACGTGCGGGGCGTCGTGGGTGAAGACCTGCGCCCGGACGTGGCAGAACAGGTGGGGCGCGCGTTCGGCTCGGCGCTGCGAGAGCAGGGCGGAGGCGCGGCACCCACGGTGGCGCTGGGCCGCGACAACCGCTTGAGCTCGGACGAACTGGCCCAGGCGTTCGCCTCCGGGCTCCAGGCGACCGGCGCCCAGGTGCGGGACGTCGGCCTCGTCCCTACGCCTGCGCTCTATTTCGCCGTCCACCACCTTGGCTGCGAGGCGGGGATCCAGGTGACCGGCTCACACAACCCGCCCGAATACAACGGCTTCAAGATGCTCACCACGCGGGGTCCCTTCTACGGGGCAGCCATTCGTGGGCTGTGGGACCGGATCGAGGGGCAGCGGTTCGCTAGGGGCCAAGGCACGCTCGAGCGGCGGCCGATCCTCGATGAATATGTTGCGGACGTGAGGGGGCGCTTCAAGCTCGAACGCCCTGTGCGCGTGGTGATCGATTGCGGGAACGGCACCGGCAGCCTCGCTGCCGTGCAAGTGCTGGAGGGGATAGGCGCCCAGGTGGAAGCGCTGTACTGCACCTCCGACGGTCGCTTTCCCAATCATCACCCGGATCCGACCGTCGACGCGAACCTTGCCGAGCTGATCGCGCGCGTGCGCTCGACAAACGCCGAACTCGGTATCGCCTTTGACGGCGATGCGGACCGGATCGGAGCGGTGGACGAGAGCGGTGAGATCGTTCGCGGCGACTATCTCCTCCTGGTCTACGCTCTGGATGCGTTGCGTTCTCGGCCGGGACAGCAGGTCATCTTCGATGTCAAATGCTCCCAGGTTTTGGAGGATGCAATACGAGAGGCGGGTGGCGTGCCGATCATGTGGAAGACCGGGCATTCACTGATCAAAGAGAAGATGCGTGAGTCGGGGGCTCGGGTCGCGGGCGAGATGAGCGGCCACATGTTTTTCGGTGACGACTACTATGGCTACGACGATGGCCTTTATTCCGCTTGCCGGCTTGTGGACATCGTGGCGCGATCAGGTGGACCGCTCTCGAAGCTCCTCCGGGATGTGCCGCGTTTGGCATCGACGCCGGAGATTCGGGTGGACTGCGACGACGCGCGGAAGTTCCAGATCGTCGCCGCGGCGGTCGAGCATTTCAAGCGCGAACACGCGGTCAACGACATCGACGGCGCGCGCGTGACCTTCGATGACGGCTGGGCGTTGATCCGGGCGAGTAACACGCAGCCCATCCTCGTTCTACGCTTCGAGGCCAGCAGCGAGACTCGGCTCGCTGCCATCCGCGAGGAGATCTACGGCTGGCTACGAGCACAGGGCTTGAAGGTTTGATCGGAGGGCTGGGGCGCCGTCCCCGGTCCGGTTCTTGGCTGGGGGCGAGCGCTCGAGTCTTTCGGCTGAGATGGCAGCGGCAGGCTGAACCGGGACGTACATGGTCATGCGCTCGAAAACGGTGATTGTAGCCCTGGGCGGAAACGCGCTCGCACCGGCCGCCGAAAACGTCACGGTCTTCGATCAGTTTCGTCATACGCGCGAGAGCCTGAGCAGCTTGATCGAGCTTGCCCGCGAGGGCTGGCACATCGTCATCGTGCACGGGAACGGCCCTCAGGTCGGCGATGAGTTATTGCGTAATGAACTGGCGGCCGATGTCTTGCCCGAATTGCCTCTCGGCGTGCTGGTCGCGGCCACGGCGGGTTGGATCGGCTACATGATCCAGCAATCGCTGGAGAACGGACTACGCAGCGCTGGGGTCGCTCGACAGGTGGTCACGCTGATTACCCAGGTGCTGGTCGATCCGGACGCGCCCGAGTCGAAGCAGCCGGCCAAATTCATCGGACGAGCCCTGAAGGCGGAACAGGCCGAGCGACTGCGGGCCGCCGGCTGGGAGGTGAAGGAGGACAAGAAAGGAATCTTCCGGCGTGTGGTGCCGAGCCCGGTGCCTCTGGAGATCGTCGAGCGAGACATGATCCGGCGGCTGGTGGAAGACGGTGTCATCGTGATCGCGGCCGGTGGCGGTGGGGTTCCAGCGTACCGTCACCCGACCCTGGGGCTGGAGGGGTTCGACGCGGTTGTAGACAAGGATTTGGCGGCGTCGCTGTTGGGGTGTGCGATCGGAGCGAGCACACTCCTCATGCTGACCGATGTGGATGCGGTATACCGGGGCTATGGCACAGAGCGGGCCCAGAGAATCGACCACCTGTCATCTCACGAGGCCGCGGCGATCCTCGAGACGGACGAGCTGGGACGCGGCAGCATGTGGCCGAAGGTCAAGGCCGCAGTTCGCTTTCTTCAGGAAGGAGGCGAACACGTTTACATTGCCCAGCTGGACCAGGGGTTGGCGGCGCTCGAAGGGCGGGCAGGAACTCGTATCTCCAACGGCTAACCTCATGAATATTCACGAATACCAAGCCAAGGAAGTGTTTCGCCGCCACGGGATTCCGGTCCCGCCCGGGGAGGTGGCCCGGACTCCCGAGGAAGCGGAGCGGATCGCCGCGGGTTTCGGCTGCAGCGTGGTGGTGAAGGCGCAGGTCCACGCGGGCGGGCGCGGCAAGGCCGGCGGCGTGAAGCTGGCCTCGAGCCCGGCGGAGGCGCGGGCGGCGGCCGAGAAGATACTCGGCATGCAGATCAAAGGTCTCGCAGTGGGGAAAGTTCTCGTCAGCCCTGCGGAAGATATCGAACACGAAGCTTACGTGGGCGCCATTGTCGATCGATCGTCGGGCGCCGTGGTACTGATGGCCTCGCCGGAGGGAGGCATAGACATCGAGGAGGTGGCGGCCAAGACTCCGGAGCTGATCTTCAAGGAGAAGATCGATCCACGTTATGGGCTGTTGCCGCACCAGGCGTCGCGGCTTGCCTTCAGGCTGTACGCCGGCGACACGAAGCGCGCCCGGCAGGCGGCCGACATCATACAGAAGCTCTACGCCTCGATGATCGATGCGGGCGCTTCACTGATCGAGATCAACCCGTTGATCACCACGGGCTCGGGCAAACTCTTGGCGATCGACGCCAAGATGAACATCGACGACAACGAACTGTTCAGACGTAAAGAGATCGCCGGGTATCGGGATGCGGAGAGCGAAGCGGCCGCCGAGGTCGAAGCAAGAGCGCAGGGATTGACGTACATCAAGCTCGACGGCGACGTGGGCTGTTGTGTGAACGGTGCGGGCCTTGCGATGGCGACGATGGACCTGGTCAAGTACTACGGAGGCGAGCCGGCCAACTTCCTGGACATCGGCGGCTCGTCGAGCCCGGAGAAGGTGGTGGCGGCGCTCCAGATCATTACGGCGGACCCAGCGGTTAAGTCCATTCTTTTCAACATCTTCGGCGGGATAACGCGTTGCGACGATGTGGCCAACGGCATTGTCGAGGCCACCCGAGAGATCGAGCTGGATCGACCGATCACGATCCGTCTGACCGGCACCAACGAAGAGAAAGCGGTCCAGATCTTGGAGGCCGCCGGTTTCAGCGCGATGACGGATATGGATGCGGCCGTTCGAAAAGCGGTCGAGCTGGCGAAGAACTAGTTCCAAGGTACGATTGCGATGTCGATATTCGCGGACAAGAGCACGCGGGTTGTCGTTCAGGGTATTACCGGACGAGACGGCTCGTTCCACACCCGGCAGATGCTTGAGTATGGAACGCAGGTCGTCGCCGGCGTGACTCCGGGCAAAGGCGGCCAGAGATTAGATGAGCGGATTCCGATTTTCGATACGGTCGAAGAGGCGCGAAACGAGACCGGAGCGACAGCCAGCGTCATCTACGTGCCGGCGGCGTTCGCCGCCGACGCGATCTGCGAGGCCGCCGACTCGGGCATCGAGCTGATCGTCTGTATCTCTGAGGGAATCCCGGTGCTCGATATGTTGAGGGCCGTACGTTATGTGGTCGATCAGAAAGCGCGGCTGATCGGACCGAATTGCCCCGGGATGATCTCTCCCGGTCAGGCAAAGCTGGGAATCATCCCGGGTCAGATCGTCAAGCCCGGCCCCGTGGGCGTAGTGAGCCGTTCGGGCACGTTGACCTACGAGGTGGTTTGGGCGCTCACTCGCGCCGGCCTGGGGCAATCGAGCTGCATCGGGATTGGGGGCGACCCGGTGATCGGCACCAACTTCATCGACTGTCTCGATGCCTTCGAGCGCGATCCGCAGACGGAGGCCATCGTCCTCATCGGTGAGATCGGCGGTAGCGATGAACAGAACGCGGCCCTCCACATCAAAGCCCAGCTCTCCAAACCGGTCGTGGGCTTTGTCGCCGGCCAAACGGCTCCCCCAGGACGGCGAATGGGACATGCCGGCGCGATCATATCGGGTTCGCAAGGCACAGCGGCCGAGAAGATCGCCACCTTCAAGCAAAACGGGGTAGAGGTGGCCGAGCGGCCGGCCGATATGCCCGAGATCGTCTCGAGGACTCTGAGTGGATAACGCGATCCGCTTGTCCCGACTGTTGCCCACCGATCGCATCGTTGTCGGGCTGCGAGCGACAACCTACCGCGAGGCCGTTATGCGGCTTGCCGACCGACTGGACGCGGCGGGGCTGATCAGCGACCGGCATAAGTTGAACAAGCTGGTCGACGACGAGATCGCAACAGGTGAGCTTCCGACTTTGGGTGGGCGCGCACTGCTGGCCCACTACCGAACGGACGCGGTTCGCGAACTCGCGCTCGCCGTCGCCAGCTCGAAGGAACCTTTCCCGTTCGCACCCGACACCGCCGACGAGGCCCTGTTCATCGTCTTGATCGTGGCGCCGCGCCCGGCGGCAAACTACTATCTCAAGACGCTTGCCGCCCTTAGCCGCCTGCTGGGGGACAAGGCAACGGCCGAGAAGCTGGCGGCCGCGCCCTCGGCGGAGACGTTCAGCCGCATCGTGGCTTCCAAGGATCTGGTCATTCATCCCGATCTCACCGTGCAGGACCTGATGAGCCGGCAGTTCCACACGGTGTCACCGGAGACGCTGCTCTCAGAGGCCCTGCACCTGATGGTCCGTCATGGACGCCGGGCGCTGCCGGTGCTCAGCGACAACGGCGAAGTGCTGGGTTTGGTGTCAGAATTGGAGGTGATCCAGCACTTCCTTCCGCAGGTCCTCAGCCCCAGTGCGGCGGACGACACCGCGAAACCGTTGGTTCAGGACGTCGAGGTACGGGACGTCATGCAGCGGACCGTGCTCTGCTTCTCGGAAGATCAACTGATCGCCGATGTACTGGGTCTCATGCTCTCCGAGAGAATCGCCCACTTTCCGGTGGTCAGAGAAGGGAAGCTCGTGGGCTTCCTGTCACGCACCGACGTCATTACCAAACTACTTGAACACTCGGTGTAGAACGTGCCATGAGCTTGACACTCGCGATAATCAAACCCGATGCCGTCGAGGCGCGGAAGACTGGCCTGATACTCGCCAAGCTCGAGGAAGAGGGCTTCACGATCCGCGCAGCCCGGTTCGCGCGGCTCGACATAGCGGAGGCTGGTGCCTTCTATGCCGTGCATCGGGAACGGCCGTTCTATGAGCCGTTGAAGCGCTTCATGACCTCCGGGCCGATCCTCGCCCTCGCCTTGGAACGAGAGAACGCCGTCGCCCACCTGCGAAAGGTGATCGGGGCGACGGATCCGGCCGAGGCGGCGCCGGGGACGGTTCGCGCGCTTTATGCTGAGAACAAGGAGCGGAACGCGATCCACGCCTCGGACTCGGATGAGACAGCGCGCCAAGAGCTCGCCTTCTTCTTTTCGCAGCGGGAGATCCTAAACGCGGGCTGAGCCGGGGGGTGGTGGCTGCCGCGTTGACAGGAATCGCGAGCCCCGATAGACTATGGGCGCCGTGCTGACTATAGACTTACGGCGTTTGGAGCAGGCGCCGGTTGAAGTTCGCGGCGAGATCGACATCAGCGATCCGCTGTGGGAGGGCACCGGTGCAGAGCTGCGCGCGCCCCTGATCGTCCAGGCGCTGGCGGAGGGGTCGGCGGCGCGCGGCGTTTGGCTCCACGGCTCGCTTTCGAGCCGGATCGCGACTCGCTGCCGCAGGTGTCTCGAGGCGCTGGAGCTGGAGGTCGTGGAGGAGCTGGGCCTTCTGTTTGACCCGGAGACGCGGGAGTCGGAAGGCGACCTGACTCTGTATGCGCTCGACCCCCAGGCAGTCGAGCTGGATCTTCGGAGCGCCATGCGAGAGCGGCTGATCATGGCGATCCCGGCGTATCCGCTCTGCCGCCCGGAATGTCGGGGCCTTTGCCCTGGGTGTGGCGCGAATCTGAATGGAGAGAACTGCTCGTGCGGCGCCGCTGAAGCGGACCCCCGTTGGGGTCCTCTGCAGTCGCTCCACAGCGATGGCTGACTATCCGGTAGGTGACAGAGATGGCCGTACCAAAGAAACGCACGTCGAAAGCCCGTAAGAGGAAGCGTCGAACTCACTACAAGGCGCAGGTGGCAGCAACGCAGCCCTGTCCTCGCTGCGGGGACCCGAAGCTACCCCATCGGGTGTGCCCGACGTGCGGTCACTACAGAGACGTAGAGTTCATTCAAGTCGAGTCGGGGGTCTAAGGCAATCGCCTGGCACGCGATTGGGCAGGGCGCGTCGCCCGGGCACGCTCGGGTGACGCTCTCGTTTATGGTGGAGGACCGGGGGCTCTGAGTTCTCGGCCACGGCCGGGAAGCCAATCGCGCGGCCACTGCGGGTCCGCCAAGACGGCCAGTCCCAGAGGCGGTGTCTGAGGCGGTACGGCTGCAACGCGGGAATCCAACGCGACCAGAATGCGCATAGCCCTCGATGTCATGGGGGGCGACAACGCCCCGGCCGTTCCCGTGCGTGGCGGAGTTGAAGCGCTTCAGCATCGAGAGGGCGACTTCGAGCTGCTGCTGGTCGGCGATAAGGTGGCGATCGAGCGGGAGCTTCGTGGGCTGGCGGTGCCTCGGGAACGGTTGCGAATCGTGCCGGCCAACGAGACCATCGGCATGAGTGACCCGCCGGTCGAGTCGGTTCGTCGCAAGCCAGACAGCTCGATCGTTCGCGGTGTGCGTCTGCAGGAGAGCGGTGAGGCCGACGCTTTCATCTCGGCGGGCTCGACGGGCGCGATCCTCGCGGCGTCTATGCTGATACTCGGGACGTTACCGGGCACCGACCGCCCGGCGATCGGGGCCTTGCTGCCGACGGCGCCGGCCCACCCGACCCTGATGCTGGACGCGGGCGCGAACGTCGACTGTCGTCCGACGCAGATCGAGCAATTCGCGCACCTCGGCCACATCTACGTGAGAGACATTGAGGGACGGTCGCGGCCGCGCATCGGCTTGCTGAGCATCGGCAAAGAAGCGGAGAAGGGTGATGAGCTGACCCTCGAGGCGCATCGCCTGCTAAAGCGTAGCGGCCTCAACTTCGTCGGGAACGTCGAGGGTCGGGACATCATTACCGGCGCGTACGATGTAGTCGTCTGTGACGGTTTCGTCGGCAACGTCGTTCTGAAGTTCTATGAGTCGGTCGCAACGCACATGGCGCAGCTTCTCAGCCGCGCCGTGGCCGCTGGCGAGATCGACGTCGATCTCCAGGAGATTTGCCGCGTTCTCGACTACGCAGAATACGGCGGTGCGCCCTTATTGGGTGTGAACGGCGTCACGATCATCTGTCACGGAGATTCACCGCCGCGCGCGATTCGGCACGCGGTTCGTGTCGCGGTCAAGTCTGTGGAGAGCGACATGGTCGAACACCTGAAACGCGAGCTGTCCGGGCTTGCCAGCGCGAGGTCCTGACCGTGGCTACACCTACGATACGTCTCGCTTCAACCGGCATGTGGGCGCCCGCCAAAGTCCTCACGAATGCCGACCTCGAGGGTATGGTCGATACGACCAACGAGTGGATTCTCGAGCGGACCGGCATTCGCGAGCGGCGGATTGCCGGCGACGATGTCGGGGCCGCCCAGATGGGGTTCCGCGCTGCCGAAGCGGCGTTGGCCGAGGCGAAGATGGAGGCGAGCGAAGTCGACGCCATCATCGTTTCCACGGCCACGCCCGACCGGTTGCTGCCTGCGACGGCGTGTGATGTCCAGGCGATCCTGGGGGCGAATCGCGCGGTCGCCTTCGATGTTTGGGCGGCCTGCAGCGGCTGGCTTTACGCGCTCTCGATCGCCCAAGGACTGATTGCCACCGGCCAGATCCGGACGGCGCTCTGCATCGCCACCGAGCGGATGAGCTCGATCGTCGACTGGAACGACCGTGCGACCTGCGTGTTGTTCGGCGATGCGGCGGGCGCGGCCGTGGTGGTCCCCTCGGAAGAGGAAGGGCGGGGCGTGATCGCCAGCTACATGCGTTCTGATGGCACGCTCGCCGATCTGTTGCACCGACCGGCCAGCAGCGCGCGCGTCCCGATCGATGTGGCCGAAATCGTGGCCCGCGACGGGTACATCAAGATGGCTGGGCGTGAGGTGTTCAAGGCGGCGGTTCGCTCCATGTGCGAGGCCGTCGACGCCGTGCTCTCCAGCTCGGGAATCTCGAAGGACGAGATCGATCTGCTCATCCCGCACCAGGCCAACATTCGGATCATCGAGTCGACAGCCAAGTACGCCGGTATCCCCATGGATCGGGTTTGGGTCAACCTTGACCGTTACGGCAATACATCCTCGGCATCAGTACCCGTCTCCTTGCATGAAGCGCGGAAGGCAGGGAAGATCGGCGAGGGCTCGCTGGTGTTGCTGGTCGCATTCGGTGCCGGCTTCACCTGGGCGGCCACTCTCCTGCGGTGGTAGCCGGACCCCAACGATGAGCCAGCTTGCAGCGCTGTTCCCGGGTCAGGGCAGCCAACACACCGGCATGGGTCTCGAGATGGCCGAGGCCTTTCCCGCGGCCCGCGAGGTGTTTCGAATCGCGGACGAGGTGCTGGGGTTTGCGCTTTCGGAGCTGTGCTGGAACGGTCCGGAAGAGGAGCTGCGGCAAACCGTGAACGCCCAGCCCGCGATTCTTGTACACAGCCTCGCTGTCTGGGCTGTCGCGCGGCACGACCTCGCAGGCCGGGTTCGCTTCGCGGCGGGCCACTCGTTGGGCGAGTTCAGCGCCTATGCCGCGGCGGGCGCCCTGGACTTCGCGGACGCGGTACGGCTGGTTCGCCGCCGTGGCGAGCTGATGGCGGCGGTTCGGGCGGGATCGATGTCCGCTATCGTCGGCCTCGAGCCGGAGGCTGTGGAAGACATCTGCGAAAACGTCGCGGCCGAGTCAGGCATCGTGGTAGCGGCCAACTTCAACTCGCCGGGGCAGATCGTGATCTCGGGAGAGACGGCCGCGGTCGAGCGGGCGGGTGAGTTGGCCAAGGCGGCGGGTGCTCGCATGGTGAAGCCGCTGGCCGTGAGCGGGGCGTTCCACTCGCCGCTGATGGCGGAAGCGGAGGCCGGTTTGCGCGCCGAGCTGGACCAGGTCAGCTTGCGAGATCCCGCGTTCCCCGTCATCTCAAACGTGACCGCCGAGCCGGTCGGCGAGGCAGCTACGGCACGCCGCACACTGATCGAGCAACTCACGTCTCCGGTGCGTTGGACGCAAAGCGTCTTACGCATCGCCCAGGGTGGCGTCGATCGATTTGTCGAGCTCGGGCCCGGCAGGGTGCTGACGGGCCTGTTGAAACGTATTGGCTCGGGTCTGCAGGGCTGGCACGTGAGCCAGCCCGAGGATGTCGAGCGGTTTCGCAGAGACTTGACCTGATGCAGGAACTACAGGGCTCCGTCGCCGTCGTTACCGGTGCGTTTCGCGGAATCGGGCTGGCCACGGCCCGTGAATTGAGCTTGGGCGGTGCTCAAGTCGCCATGGTGAGCCGCCATTCCGATCGTGAACAGGAGGCATTGGCGCAGGTCGTCGAGGGGCGGGGTCGGGCTTTCCTCTGCGACGTCACCGATGTGGAGTGTCTTTCGGAGATGGTGAACCAGGTCGAGAGCCAGATGGGGCCGATCACGATTCTGGTGAACAACGCGGGAGTGACGCGGGATAAACTCTTGTTTCGGATTCGCGACGCGGACTGGGATGACGTGCAGAACGTCAACCTGAAGGCGGCTTTCAATCTGACCAAACTGGTCGCTAGGGGCATGATTCGGCGACGGGCCGGCTCGATCATCAACGTGTCGAGCGTCGTGGGTCTGACGGGCAATGCGGGGCAAAGCAACTATGCTGCCGCGAAGGCCGGGCTGATCGGTCTGACCAAATCGGTGGCCAAGGAGCTTGCGCCGCGCGGCGTCCGCGCCAACGCCGTGGCGCCCGGCTTCATCGAAACCCGGATGACCGCCGACCTCGGCCAGCAGACACGTGAGGCCTTGCTGGCGCAGATACCGATGGGCCACCTGGGGAAGCCGGAGGATGTGGCTCCCGTGATTCGGTTTCTGGCCGGACCGGGCGCCCGGTACATCACCGGTCAGGTGATCGTTGTGGACGGCGGTATGGTCATGTAGTTTCGCTCTGTTCGGGACATCCAGCGCTTCCGGCTTCTGGGAGAAAAGGAAAAGGAGAAGCTCATGGCAGACATCGAGGCACGCGTTCGAGATATCATCGTGAACGAGCTGGGAGTCGAACCCTCAAAGGTCACTCGCGAGGCGTCGTTCGTCGAGGACCTGGGTGCCGACTCGCTGGACACGGTGGAGCTCGTCATGGCGTTCGAGGAGGAATTTGGTATCGAGATCCCGGATGAAGACGCCGAGAAGATGGAGACCGTCGGCGACGCCATCAAGTATCTCGAGGAGAAGGAAGGGGCCTGACTCACCACATGCCAGCGAACAACCGCCGTGTGGTCGTGACGGGTATCGGCTTGATCACGGCTATTGCGAACGATGTGCGCAGTAACTGGGAGGCGCTGCTCTCGGGCCAAAGCGGCGCCGCCACGATCACGGCTTTCGACCCGTCTGACCTTCCCGTGCGCTTCGCGGCCGAGGTTAAAGGCTTCGACCCCACTCAGTATCTCGACCGCAAGGAGGCGAAGCGGGCAGACCGCTTCACTCACTTCGCCCTGGCAGCTACGGCTCAGGCCATGGAGAGCGCGGGTCTGGCGGATAAGCCGCCCGACGTGGCTCCAGACCGCTACGGAGTGATCACGGGCAGCGGGATCGGAGGTATCACGACCCTCGAAGCTCAACACCGGGTATACCTGGAGAAGGGGCCGGACCGGGTATCGCCTTTCTTCGTGCCCATGTTCATCGCGGACATGGCACCGGGATTAATCGCGATAAAATACGGCGCCAAGGGTCCCAACTACACGACGGTTTCCGCTTGCGCCTCGGGCGCCCACGCCGTGGGCAACGCCTTCCGCCTGATTCGTGACGGGGTCGCCGACGTCATCATCACCGGCGGCGCCGAATCGTCGGTCACGCCGCTGACCATGGCGGGTTTCGCCTCGATGAAGGCACTTTCATTCCGGAACGACGCCCCGGAGAGCGCCAGTCGACCTTTTGACGCGAATCGCGATGGCTTCGTCTTGGGTGAGGGCTGCGGAATGATGGTGTTGGAGGAACTGGAGTCTGCGAGAGCACGCGGCGCGCCGATCGTGGCAGAGGTCGTCGGTTACGGGCAAACAGCCGATGCCCACCATATGACGGCGCCGGCGCCGGAAGGAGAGGGCGCCCAGCGCGCCATGAGGCTCGCGCTCGAGGACGCCGGCGCCCAAGCGACCGACGTGGATTACATCAACGCCCACGGCACCTCGACACCGCTGAACGACTTGAGCGAGACGCAAGCGATCAAGAAGGTGTTCGGCGAGCACGCATTCCAATTGGTCGTAAGCTCGACGAAATCGATGACGGGGCACACGCTCGGCGCCGCCGGAGGCGTCGAAGCCGTGATTTGCGCGCTCGTGGTCAGGGAAGGGAAGATCCCTCCCACCATCAACTTCAGCGACGCCGATCCCGGCTGCGATCTCAACTATGCGCACAACCAGGTGCTCGAGCGGCCCGTGCGTCTGTCGCTGACGAATTCCTTCGGTTTCGGCGGCCACAACGTTTGTCTGGCTGTCAAGCGATGGGAGCCGTAGCCAGCTATTCTTCCCAGTTGCGGCCGTCAAACCGCGTGAGCGGATAGCTTGATGCTGCGGGCAGATAGAAGAGGCGGAAACCTGCGGTCTGGGTCATGCGCCGGAGCCGGAACGGATCGCTCGCCACCTTGTGGCCTGGGTCGTTTTCTTCGAATCAGCCACCGGACTGAATCACGCAAGTGACCGAAACATGCCCGAGGTCTTATTGAGATGTGGGTTCTGGGCCTCGTCGTGACTCTCCTCCTGGTCATACCGCTGGTCGCCATTGTCCTCGACTCGGAGCTTGGACACGCTTTGGCCCGACGCGTGGATCCCGGCCAGCCTTCTGAGCACGAAGTGACCAAGCGTCTCGAGGCTCTCGAAGAAGAGGTCGAGTACCTATCGGAATCGGTGCGATCGCTTCAGGCGCGTGTGCGTGAGTCGGGACCCGGCTCCAAGAGCTGAATCCGCAGCGCCGACGCCCTCCAAACTTCCCGTCACCCCTTCGTAGTTGTGTGGATGGCGACCGACGTAGTCGAGCCAGCCAGCGCAGCCGCGCCTGGGCGCGTCAGCTGAAGCTTCTGTCAGAGAACGGCTGAAAGAGAGATGCGACCCGATGTCGACGGCGCGGAGGTCTATCGGCTCACCAGCTCGTGAAGCTTGTCAGCCTCCGCCAGCGCGCCGAGCTGTGCGAATAGCGAGTAAGCGCGGCGCGCCGTGTCGCGGGCTTCGTCTTCACGACCGGACCTTTCGAGCAGCCCAGCCAACTCGCGGCCGGCGGTGGCGGCAAGATGGGGCCGTCCCAGCGAATCGGCCTTTTCTAGCACCTCACGCAACAGTTGCTCGGCCTCGGACGTCTGGCCGTTGGCGGCCTTCGCCATGGCCAGAATTCGGAGGTCCTGGGCTTCTCCAACCACATCTCCCAGCTGGCGATGTGCCACCAGAGCGCGCTCGACCTCGCAGTGAGCGAAGGGAGCATCGCCTTTGAGCACACGAATCTCGGCGCGGCCAGAGAGGGTGAGCGCGTAGAGCGCGTTGTCGCCCAGCTTGTCGGCCTCACTGACGGCGTTGTCCGCCTCCTCCAGCGCCCGGTCGTAGTCGCCCTTGGCCAGGTGGGTCATAGCCGAGTTGTGGTGAGTTTCCACTATCCCCCGGTCTAGCCCGGCCTGCTGGTAGGCGGCCAAGGCCAGCCGGTACCAGGACAGGGCCCGGACATAATCGCCTCTCTGGTCGGCGACGATCCCCAGGTTATTGGAGCAGCGGCCGACGTTGGCGTGATCCTCGGAGCTCTTGGCCGCCGCGAGCGCTCTCATGAAGTAACTTGCCGCGTCGTGCATGCGCCCCGATTCCAGGGCGATGGCGCCGAGCAGATTCAAGGCGCGGACTTCGATGCTCCGGTCCCCCTGCTGTCGCGCCATTTCCAGGGCTGCGCTGCACCATCTGGTGGCGTCAGCGTCCTGTCCCAGGCGAGCGTGAGCGCTTCCGCACAGCAGTGCGAGAGTCGGCGAATTGTTGAGGCCTTCGCGGCGCGGCGTCAGGAAATCCAGCAACGCCTGGTAGCGGCCAGTTCCGGCAAGCCGCTGAGCCTCCGCAAGAATGGCTAGTGACTTACGCACGATCCAGCTCGCTTGCTTAATGCGCGACGGCGTAATGTGAGAAAGAGCGGAGCGGTGTAAGGAATCGCTTCGCGCTCACGAAATGTAATGATCTCAGCGCTTGCCACTGTTCGTCATCGTGGGGTAGACGCCAAACGTCGAGTTCGCTCCTCGCCAACTCTTCGTCGTCATCATCCACGTCATCGTCGCCGTCGAGGTCACGGTCCGCTTGCGCGTACGACATCCTGAGCATCGCCGGTGACTCCGGATTGAATTCGATTCCGGCCGGATGAAACTCCGCCAGCAGATACTCGGCATCAAGCGAAACCGTTATCAGGATGCAGTCACCCGGCCCAACGGCCGAGCCGTCTGGGTGCTTCCACAACCCGGACCGGGGGATGAAGAGGCTGAGAAAGTCGTTGGGCCCGTCCTGGTCATCGTCATCACTGTTGGCGAGATAACGGATGTTGAGCCTGGCTGGCTCGCCGTAGCAAGCCTCGACGCTCATCTCGTAAGTCTGGAGCTGTGGGGCTGCGGCCGACTGGCGGAGGACATGGGGCTGCGATCCCCCATCGTTGACACTTTGGTCGACGCTTTGAACGGGATTGCCTGGAACCTCGGGCCCCGTCGTTTCGCTACACGCGGCCAGCCACGCGCATGCAGCCAAAGCCACAGGTAGTGTTCGTCGCCGCATCATGTCTTCTCTCCTTCGGGGATTAAGGACGTGTTCTGCACGCGATTCATCAAGCGGGAAAGTCGCGCACGAGAGATTCCCAGCCGGCGCGCCGCTTCGCTCCGGTTTCCCTGGCACAGATCCAACGTCGAACGCGCCGCCGCCGCCGAGATCTCATCCAGGGAGGCGGGGAACGGGATGCCCCCCTCAGCCGTGGCCCGCGGCGCCGATTGCCCCAACAGCTCGTCGACGCTCAGCTCGCCCGAAGGGGAGAGCAGCAAGGCTCGCTCGACTGCGTTCTTAAGCTCTCTCACGTTCCCCGGCCAATGATAGCGGAGCAGTGCCGAGCGAACCTCTTCGGTGACGGACGGACGGGTGAGCCCGTGCTGAGCCGATAGACGGTTGAGCAACGCTTGAGCGATGAGAACCGAATCGTTTCCCCTCTCCCTCAGCGGCGGGAGCCAAAGTGTGATGACGCTGAGACGGAAAAACAGATCCGAGCGGAACACGCCGTTCATAACGGACTGCTCGAGGTCCTCGTTGCTGGCGGCGATGATTCGCACGTCCGTGTCATGCCACGACGTGGCACCGACCCGCCGGACCTGTTTGTCCTCGAGCACGCGGAGCAGCTTAGCCTGCAACTCGAAAGCCAGGTTGCCGATCTCATCCAGTAACAGCGTCCCGCCCTTGGCGATCTCGAAGAGGCCGGGTTTGGCAGCATGCGCGTCGGTGAAGGCTCCCCGCTCGTGACCGAACAGCTCGGACTCGAGCAGTGATCCGGGCAGCGCCGTGCAATTCACCGGCACAAACGGGGCGCCACTCCGCACACCTCCATCATGAATCGCACGTGCCAAAAGCTCTTTACCGGTGCCCGTTTCTCCTGTAATCAGCACGGTCGCGTCGCCGTACGGCAGGACTCGGGCGGCGCGGGAGAGCACAGCCTTGAGCACGGCGCTTTCACCGATGATCTGCGCAAACGCCTCGTTCTTACCTTCGGCAACGCGATGCGCGGCCCGGCGCAACGCGCTGCGTCGCCGCTCCACGGCCGAGACCAACTCGTTACGCAAGACTTCGACGTCTCCCGGCAGAGCGACGTAGTCTCGGGCTCCGGCGCGCACCACGCGGGCGGCCGTTCGGTGACCAGTCTCCGATCCCACCACGAAGTACGGCACACTCGGGTGACCCGAGTGGCTCTCCAGCCAATCGACAGCCTCACCTTCGGCACCCGCAGCCGAGATGATCACCGCCGCGACGTCCGGGTCAACGGTGCAGACCTCAGAATCCTCGAGGACGCGTAGATCGGCTCCCAGGTCGCTGGTAAGCTCGAACCAGTACTCCGCGAACGCATCCGACACTTGGACCACGAGGATCGCTACCTCCTTCACCGAGACCTCCTAGGCACCATGTGTGCCAATGATCGAAAACCTCGGTCCCGGCAAGGCCGGCCACAGCCTGTCTAGCCGGCGTCCACCCTCAGCGGGGGCAATCGTCAGCGAGGGCTGCTTCCGACCGGCGACATTGGCGGGATTGTAAATGCGAACCGTAAAAGCACTTACGGCAAGAGGTCGGGTGCGTATATCCCTCGCATCTTACCCGTGCTGCTGCCTGCTGTCAACCAGTTGGACAAGCAGAGTCAGGGCCTACGACGAGCATGCCGACCGCGGAACAGGCGGGTGTCGTTGGCACGTTTTGAACCAGCTGAAACAATACGTGTCACGGAAAACGGTCCGTTCTGATCCAACATCGGCAACGTTTCCAGCGATTCGTCGCTGTTATTAGTGCCTGGCCCGGAGGTTGCGTTCGAGATCTCGCAGGACCCGGAGACGGTGACGGACTCGATGAGTTTGGGTCGGCGATTCGAGGCTTTGCGATGACCAAAGAGGCGATCCTCAGGAAGATGTTCCAGCCTCTGCTGGAGCGGTCGGACAGGTTTGAAGTGCCCCGAGACCTGGATCGGGGCGCCGTCTTTCAAGTCCGGCCCCAGCATTCGGGCTGGTTCGCCCTGCTCGCCGCTGACCGGCGTCGACTTCAGAGCGAATACGCGCGGCAGTCGCACTACGAAGGTTTGCGACAGACCGCCGACCCTGATCTAGGACGCTTGCTGTTCGAGAATCGCGTTCATCGCTTGGCCGTTCAATCTCAAGCCAAAGAAGAGGCCGTGCGCTTGAGCCGGCTGTTGCTCAGAGCGATTCGCACTCTCGCCCACGCACTCGAACCCCGCGACGCCTATCCTTAAGGCACTCGGCGCAAGCGAGTCTCTACGCGGCAGCGAACAATAGGGGTGGGTAATGGAGCACACGGTCAAGAGGCGAAGCAGCGCGATCACCTGGGGATGACAACCGCCGGCGCCGAGCGCCCCACCAAAACGGCGGCGCTACTCCTTCAGCCGCCACTCGTGCAGGTTCTG
>CAYGCC010000487.1:0-4293 GCA_964348165.1 uncultured Gemmatimonadota bacterium
CAGCGAGTACTTGAAGGAGTGAGCCAGTTCCTCATCAAGCAGATGTTCACGAAACTGAAGAGCCACGTGGGTCAGGAAACGCCACATGAAGCCAGCCGCGTTTGAGTATTTTCGCCCCAGGACCCTTGAAGAGACTCTGGAGATCCTGAGGCGGTACGAGCCAGAGGCAAAAGTCCTCGCCGGCGGTCAGAGTCTGGTTCCGCTGATGAACTTCCGACTGGCGCAGCCCAGGTACCTGATCGATATCGGGGGGCTGAACGACCTGGCGGAAATCCGAGAGCAGAACGGAAGCCTGGCGATCGGTGCGATGGCACGACAAAGCGCGATCGAGGATTCGCCCGTCGTGCGAGACAAGTCTCCCCTGCTGCTCGAGGCGACGAAGCTGGTCGCGCATCGGACTGTCCGGAACCGCGGCACCATGGGCGGCAGCCTCGCCCACGCCGACCCCTCGGCCGAGTATCCCGCCGTACTCACGGCTCTCGACGGCGAGGTGGTGGCCGTCGGCCCGGACGGCGAGCGTGTGATACCGGCGCCCGAGCTTTTCCTCACCGTGTGCACGACAACGCTGGCGCCGACGGAAGTCTTGACGGAGGTGCGCCTGCCGGCGACGGGCCCGAGAACAGGCTGCGCGTTCACCGAGCTCAGTCGCCGCCACGGCGACTGGGCGATCGTCGGCGTCGCCGCGACCATCTCGTTGACTAAGGACGGCCAGTGTGAGGAAGCGCGAATCGCGCTGGCCGGAGCGGGACAGGTTCCCCTGCGTTGCCGCGAGGCCGAAAGGCTTCTGCAAGGCCGCGCACCCGTCGCCGAGCTGATCATTGAAGCGGCCGAGAGCTGTGAGGCCGCGGCCGAACCTCTGGAAGACATCCATGCCTCCGCCGCATACAAGAAGGCGATGGTTCGAGTCTTCGCCGAACGCGCCCTGACAACCGCGCTCAGTCGAGCTCAAAGAGGCCAGCATGCAGCATAAGATCAAGCTAACGGTCAACGGGACCACCTACGAGAGGTCGGTCGATCCGCGCAAGTTGCTGACGGACTTCCTGCGGGAGGACCTCGGCCTCATCGGTACGCACGTCGGCTGCGAGCACGGCGTGTGCGGCGCCTGCACCGTCTTGATGGGCGAGGATACCGTGCGGTCGTGCCTGATGTTCGCGGTGCAGGCGGACGGCGCGGTCATCGTTACGGTGGAAGGCATGTCGGAGAACGGCGAGCTGACGCCGCTTCAGCAGGCATTCTGGGAGAACCACGGTCTTCAGTGCGGATTCTGCACGCCCGGGATGCTGGCGTGTGCAACCGAGCTGCTCCGACGCAACCCCGATCCGAGCGAGGATGAGATCGTTGAAACGTTGGCCGGGGTGTTGTGTCGTTGTACCGGCTACCGCCAGATCATCGAATCGGTTGTGGCGGCGGCAGCGGCCGCAGAGGCGCCGGACAACCGTTGAGCGCCACTCACCTCGAAGCGTAGTACTGCCCGATCGTAACGGCTACGGCCTCTGAGGCCTGCGTAAAGAGGTGGCCCACGAAGTCGCTGTAGTCGGCACAGCTGCGCACCTCAGGAGAAAATCCGGGCGTCACATCCTCACCCGCCTCTAGAGCGATGGCCGCGTCGATGACGGGATGATTCGTCGAAGCCCGCTCGCCGTTAGGTGAACAGACTTGATGGTTCGGGCCGCCGACGACGGGCTGCAGCATAATCTCGCGAACATTCGGATACTTGTCCCTGATATGGGAAACGACAACCAGAATCTGGCCGGCCCACCAGCTCGCGTCGTCGTTGAACCCCCCGCTGATCGTCAGCAGCACGCGGTCCGGATCATCTGAGTTCGTTACGCACGGCGAGACGATCGGTTCGGACCAGCCGGCGTAGTCGGGATCGGCCCAAAGGTCGATGGCGGCGCCGATGCGCCAGAGCTCCTGCCAGGCGTCATCAGCGACCAGCGACTCGAATCCACGGCTGTACCAATCGTTGGTTTGACTGAATCCGATAACCTGGGTGCAGGTGAAGGCGGCCGGCGGCGCTGTAACGGTCACGGCCACCGGATTACTCCTGACGTCCTCAGCCGACGCTCGAACCGTGGCGGTTCCGGCGCCCATGCCGGTGACCACTCCCTCCTCGACCGCCACGACGGCCGTGTCACTCGAGCTCCAACTCAACGTCAGATTCGACAGGACGTTCCCTTCACCGTCGCGCGCGACGGCCGTCAGCGTGTCGACATCGCCGGCGGAATCGAGGGTTACGACCGCCGGAAAGACCTCGATCGTGGCAACCGGGGTCACGGTCCCCAGCGGAGCCGTGCCATCGCCGTCGCAGCGAAGGGCCGCCAGGCCGAAAAGCGGCAGCAATGCAGCCAGCCGATGCGTCTTGCGAAGAGCCATCAATAACTCTCCCGCGCAGAGCCGTCACGCCAGCGTCTCGACGCAGTCACGAGGCCATAACATGAGCGTCATGGGACAGAGAGGAAAGTCCCGGGCGAGGAGATGATGCTGTTTACCCCGCGGCGTGTCAGCGATCCCGGCTCGAGGTCGCGAGAATCTGAGGTGTCGGCATCAATCCACCTGGCTCAACCTGTCAAGATGAACCAGTCGAGGCTCACACCCACGACCCAATGGATGATCGCGACATACCAGACCGAACGACAGCGCAGGCAGACCAGGCCAAACACCAGACCCGCCGGGATGGCCGAGAGCGTCTCGGTGAGCGGTCGCCCGAAATGAGCGGTCACCGAGATCGCCGTCTGTAGCGCGTTGGCCGGGCCGACGCCAAGCCGGTCTTTGAGCCCGAAGAGCAGCACGCCACGAAACAGCACTTCCCAACCTCCGAAGTAGAGGGTCTGCAGAAGCGCGTAAGGGATGAAGCGTGATGGCTCCGGCCCCATCGTCGGGTCGAGGGGGTAGACGAACCTCATCTCCGGGGTGGCCGAGCCGACCTTGCCAGCGACGATGGCCAGCGGGATGCCGATCGCCAGCCAGACCAGCCCCTGGCGCCAATTTCCGAGGCCCAGACCCAGCTCGCGTAACCGCAGCTTCAGGCCGAAGCGCGCCACGAGCACCGGCACCACGCCTAGCGCCAGGCCGGCGGCAACGAAGTGCCATACGGGCGGCAACGAAGGCCCGGTCATCGTCTGCCACCCACCGCCGGGCGAGGTGGCGGCTATGCCGTCGGCCCGCGCCAGGTAGTAAAAGACGAAGAGGACGAAGGTGGCCGCGACGATGAGCCACTCTCGTCTCGAATCGATGACCAGTCGCCGAGGTGCGGGCATGATCCTCACCTCCCGTTTCGCAGCCAGTCGATGGTCTCGGACAGGCCCGTGCGAAGCGGGCGCGGCTGGTAGCCGAGTTCGCGCTGGCTGGCATCGATGTCGACACGACGATCCTCGAGGAAGACCCGAACCCAGCCCGGCGTGAGCGACGCGTTTCCGCCAATCCGTCCCCAGAGCCGTGAGAGGTGCGCGGCGAAGTTAGCGATCGACGCCGGCAGCTCCAGCGTTCGTCGACGGCGCCCCGCCAGTTCCCCCACCAGGTCCAGGAACTGGCGGAACGAGAGGTTCTCGGCGCCGCCGAGGTTGTAATGAACGCCGGAGCGACCATGCCGGGCGGCGAGCCGGATGCCGGTGGCGACATCGGCGGCGTGCACGTAGTTGGCGAGCACGTCATCGTCGGCGATGCGCACCCGGAAGCGGCCGGCCAGATACAGCGCGACCACGCGCGTGACGGCGTTGGCATCGGTGAGGGGGCCAGGACCGTAGACCCGAGTCGGGTGCACGATCACGGCATGCCCACCCGAGGCGGCGTACGACTCGACCAGCCGCTCACCCGCCCGCTTGGTCGCCTCGTACGGCGTGAGCTCCCCGGCGCCCCGAAGCCGCGGCGCCTCGCGGAAAGGCGGGTTGGCTAACACGGTGGACACGTGGACGAAGCGCGCGACCTCCGCTTGTTGGGCCGCCACCAGCAGCCGCTCCACCGCTCGCACGTTGACGTCGTGGAACTCGTCCGGGTCTCGCGACCACGCCTTGGCGCAGGCGGCGAGGTGCAGGACCGTCTCGACACCGTCGAAGGCGGCCTCGACGACCTGTTCGTCGCGGAGGTCGCCCTTGACCACGTCGATACGATCCAGCAGCTCCGGGTCCAAGCGCTCGGGCGCGCGGGCGATGACGCGGACGCGCGCGCCGCTGCAGACGAGCTGCCTCAGCAGATAAGCGCCGATGAACCCGGACGCCCCGGTGACCAGGGTGATCTTGTTCATCCTCTGGCTCCTTCCGACTCAGGCGCCGGCGTAAAGCTGGGCAACACCGG
>CAYGCC010000488.1:0-2429 GCA_964348165.1 uncultured Gemmatimonadota bacterium
GTCTCCCCGAGGGTGTCGACTCGGACCCGGGGACTCGACCGGGCCAAGAGGTCCATGTAGGCGGTGATCTCCTCCCAATCGGCAAGTCGGCGATCGCTCCCGACCACAAACCCGAGCACCGAATCGGGGCTGGGGGGATGAACGTCCGAGGCGGGCTGCGTCGAGCCCGAAACCGGAATTAGAACGATCAGCGCCAGCGAGGATTGGACACGTCGGAATCGCATCGCGGATCTCCGGATATGGGCCAGGGCCGGGCTGACTCTAGGTTTGGAGAGGGGCAGCCGCAAGCGCCAGACGCCGAGTACACGGCCGGTTTCAGGCCCGTAACTCATTGAAAAACAACAACATGATCGGTCAGATGATTCACGAGATCCCCGGCTGACCGCGGCTTGACCTTTGCCTGACCGCGCCTCCCTACCTTGCAGTCAGTACTCAACGAGACGCCCGAGTCAAATGGGTTGCGGATAGTCCGGGAGCCAAAACAAAGCCAGATGCGTTTACTGGACATAGACGCCAGGAGGGAGCCCCGATGAACGCCCGGTATCGAGCCACTGTCGCAGACCTCTATCAGACCGATCTGGAGCGGCACATGTTCGCGCTGGAGCGCCGTGAACGCTCTTACCGGCCAGCGGTCGACGCCATGGGCGAGCGGCTGCGCGACTGGCTCGTTGCCGGCTGGGCCCGCTGCCGCACGCTGGCAGAGGCCATGTACCTGCTGTAACCCCCCTCCCCTCCCCCGCAGCCGCCGCCGGCCTGCGACCTCCTCCCGCACGGCCGGCGGCACTTTTTTGCCTACCGCCTTCGGCCACGACTCGGCCCCGGCCCAGCCCCTGACGGACGCCCCGGCCGGATCCGACCTGGCGCCGGTAACTGAGCCAGGCTGGCAAGCCGGTAGCCACCTCAGGAGCGGCCGATCCTCGGGCCCCAATCCTCGACCCGGGCAGCCGGCCGACGTCCGGAACAGCTCCGATTCAGGGAGGGCCGTAAAACGGGCCCTGAAGGGGCATTGTCCAGACAGAGTCCCAAAGATTGAGGGGCACCCAGGGAGGGTGCCCCTCGCTGCAGAGAACGGTTGTGCAGTCGCTGCTTTAGGGAGGAGCCGCGGTGGGGCGCTGCACGGAACCCACCGCGGGGTGGGACTTTAGGCTGGCAGAAGCGGCGCCACGACCACGAGGATCGACAGTGCCAAACTCAGCCAGTCATGCCGGTCTGCTGTCTGGTTCCTGGTCCACATGGCGTCCTCCTCGAGATTTCTTCGCTTTAGCCGCGGCCCTTCGCCGCTTCCTGACTACGCCGCCAGAATAAGGGCGGGGCTTCAGCCGGACTTCATATGGCCATCAGCCAGGGCACGGTGGAATCATCGGATCATCATCTGGCGCGGCGTCGGCCGCGTAATCCACCCAAATATCGACACTTAGGTGATTCGCGCCGGGCGGTCGCTCGGGGACCGTTCTCCTCGAAACGGCTTGCGCAGGGGCGGCTCGGACCGCAGCTTGGAATACACCTCTTAACTCGAGCCGTGCAGCCTATCGGTTTCCGGATCTGGAGAATCCGGGCCTCACGACGACATCGCACCGGGTCCGACCACCGCCAACGTAGCCGGACGAGCCCCATTGCCTCAGGCGGAGGAACGGATGATCCAGTCCGCGTGGATAGCCGCTCAAGAGTGGTTCCTCTCGCTCGACCTCGCGTCCGTCCCATGATCGCGCTGAAGACCCTTGGGCGTGGAGCCATCCTCCGCGACGGTCTCGAGGTCACAGAACTCGAGTCGAAGAAGCTACAGTGTTCCCTGTTGCTCTTTCTGGCGATGGAGGGCCCGGTCATACGCGACCGCTTGCTGGCGGTGTTTTGGCCCGAGCGCAGTCAGGAGAAGGGTCGTCACTCGCTCTCCCAGGCCCTGTACAGCCTGCGTCGTGAGTTGGGCGAAGAGTGTGTGCGGTCGCGGGGCGATCAGCTGGAAGCCGCGTGCGAAGCGATTACGATCGATGCGCTGGAGCTCGAGGCCGCGGCCCAGCGGGAAGACTGGGCGAAGGTCATCGCGCTCTACGAGGGGCCCTTCCTGGATCAGTATACGCTGCCGGGCGCGCCAGAGTTCGAGAAGTGGTGCTCGCGCACCCGGATGCGGCTGGCCCGCGCGGCACACCATGCCTTTGCCAACGCCGTCGAGGGCCGGGCGGCCGCCGGCGACCTCCAGAGCGCCCTGAACACCGCCTGGCGCTGGGCCGCGCTGGAGCCTTTGGAGGACGAGGCGCAGCACGCCCTGATCGCTCTGCTGGCCCGAACTGGTGATCGGGCCAGCGCTCTCGACCAGTACGAGGCGTATCGGGTCCGTCTGGCCCGGGAGTTCGAAGTGGAGCCGTTGGAACAGACGGTGGCGCTGGTGGAGCGGATTCGCTCTGGCGAGGCACCGGAGTTCCAGCCATTGGCCG
>CAYGCC010000489.1:0-4700 GCA_964348165.1 uncultured Gemmatimonadota bacterium
CTGTCCCCAACCGTAGACCTCCCAGTCGGGGCGCCGGCCGGGCGTGCGGGAGTTGACCCGGGTCTTCTTGAAGCCGTGCTCGTTGAGCCAGGCGTTGATGCGCGTTCCCGTGCCTGCCAGGTGCTGGGCCCAGAGTGCCGCCGTGTTGTCGCTGGTGGTGATCATCAGCAAGAGCACTTGCGACAGCGGAACGCTGGCGCTGTCGCGGAACGAGCCGAGGATGTCCGCGCCCGGATAAAGCAGCGAGTCGCTGTAGACGAGCTTCTGGTCAAACTCCAGCTCACCGCGCTCGATCGCATCGAAGCTGGCGATCAGGATCGGCACCTTGATCATGCTGGCCGTGGGGAAGAGCGAGTCGGCGTCGATCGCCGCCGTGCGCCCCGATGGCAGGTGGCGCACGTAGATGCCGGCGCGGCCGCGAAACCCGTCGACCAGCTGCTCGAGCTTCGCCTGCAGCAGGCTGTCGGGCCTTGCATCCGGCTGCGGCGCGGCCGCGGCGCCGAGCTGGGGCGTCAGCAGCGTGCAAAGCAGCGCCAGCACGCCTCGAACCCGACCCATTCTATGCATTTAACCTAAGCGATCTCTTTACTCGTCTCATCTTGTCGCGATGACCTGGACGTCGAAGCGTTTAAGGGCGCCGCAGACTCTTTCCTGCTGCAAGTCCGCGACTCACCCGCCGTGGTTTCGGGCGCAAGATACGCGTGAGCGGCGCAGTCCGCACCCGGACGACTGCCGTGTGTTGCCAGCAGCACGAAAGAGCCCCGCGGGAAGCGGGGCTCTGTTCGCCGATCTGTCGCTGCCGCCAAGTATTACTGGATGGTGAACGGAGTCTGGGTCACGCTGTTCGCCGCATCGTACTCGTAGCTGCCGTGAATCACGTTCGCCACGTTCACCGTATAGGCGCCCGCCGCCTGCCCCTGCGGGACCTTCCAGGTGAACTTGGCCTCGCCGTTCGTGTCGGTGAAGCCCTGTTTCTCCGTGACTAACGCTCCCCCTGGATCGCGGATCTGGGTGAACAGCTGGGCGCCAGAGATCGGGGCACCCGCCTGATCGACCACCACCGCGATCCAGCCCATCGTGTCGCGGGCGCGGAAGGTATCGCACGGCTGCGTAAACTTGCCGCCTTTGCCCGTGCACCAGGTCGCCAGGCTGTTCACCACCATCTTCGGCGTCGGCGGCGGCTGAGGTTTCTTTCCCCAGGTGGTCGAGGCCATGGCGTACGGCTCGGCCATCCCGGTGTTCAGCCAGGCGTCGAGCAGGTTCACGCCTTCATCGGCCAGGAACGGGTTGAGGCCCTGGTTCGCCAGATAGAGGAACTGGATGTACTCCCAGCTCGTCGGCTGGTACAGCAGGTCGATCGTGGCATACACCGCTCCCGCCGGCGGGCTCAGCGTGAACTCGTCCCAATACTCGTAGACGCCGCCAGGCCCGGGATTGCCGTACTGATCGGCGGGCACCGGCAGCGCGTTGCGCCTACGGGCTTCGTCGTAGCTCATGCGGTACGGCGGGATGCGATTGTCCTTCGCCACGTAGTTGTTGAGCACGAAGTGGAAGGTCTCCAGGTCCGGACCCGGAACGCCGTCGGCCAGGTCCTGCAGGGTGTATTCGACCAGGCCGGTGGTGCGGTCGAAGGTGAGGGCCAGGTCGGGCGGAGAGCCCAGGTCGTTGAGCAGCTGCTGCGCCCACTCCTGGGTCATCGCGTAGTGGGCCTCGTAGATCTCGGTGTTCGGGTCGTGCAGATCGAGCAGCGATTTCACCTGCGTTGGGACGCCGTCGAGGTCGACGGTCATCCACCCGTAGGCACCATCCTCGCGTATCAGCGCGTCGGTGTCGTCGTACCACTTGATGTTGAGCCACATGCGCCGGCCCTCGGGATAACCGGAGATCAGCTTGTGGCCGGTGTGGTTGACGATCTTGACCACGTGGCCGGTGACGCTGAGCGTCGCCGCCTGGTTGAGCTGCTTCAGCGCCCGCGTCGCCCCCGCATCCAGCGCCGCGATCTGGGTGCTGGTCAGACCGCCGCCCAACCGCAGCAGCCCGAACTGGTCGAGGTACTTGATGGCTTGGGGCACCCAGTAGTTGCCGCCCGTCATGTCATGGAGCGGCAGATCCTTGCGCTGCGGCGCCCCTTGTTTGTTGCAGCCGGGGCCCACCACGGGCCGCATGTGGCAGGTCTGGCAGGTGTAGTAGCGAGTGGTGCCGTCCTCGTAGTTGCCGCCGGTGCCGGCGCTCAGAGCACTCTCGTAGCCCGCCTGTAGCGCGCCACCTTGCAGATCCGCCGGCAGCGACAGGTAATCCGCCACGCGCGTGTCGTCGATCTCCCCCGACTTGAACTCGCTGAAGGTGCGCTCGACGATCCCGTACTGGAACGGGAAGTTGTTGAACGCCGCTTTCGTGCTGACGTCGGAGCCCGGTATTCCGCTGCTGATCACCGGGTCCGCAGTCGGCTGCGCTCCGTTGTTGTGCGCCAGGTCGCCCACCACCGGGTTCGAGACATCGTGGCAGGTGCCGCAGAAGTCGTCCTCGCGGTGAAAAGCCGACTTCAGAAACTGGTGTCGGGCTTCGGCATCCGGATACGGTCCCAGCTTGCTCGACTCGGGCCAGAGCACGTACATGCCGCTCCCGTAGTAACCCTCGCCCGTATTCTCGTCGTACGCGTTGAAGGGAGCGTTCTGAACGCCGGCGTGCTCCGACCGGTCGGGGTTGGTCATCGTGTGACACAGGTCGCACTGCACCCCGTCGGCGTCCTTGTCCATCAGCGCCGAGCCGTCGGTTGGGGTGGAGCGGCCGTCGCTCCAGCCGGCCGGCGAATGACAGCGGATGCAGAGGTCGCCGGCGCCGTCGAAGTCCTGCTCGGCGACGGCCAGCGTCGCCCAGAACAGTGGATCGCGCCCGGCGTTCGCCATCATGCTGCCACGCCAGTTGTGCGCCGGCTCGACGCTCTGGTTGTAGCCGCCGTGGCAGTTGTCGCACTTGTCGGGTGATTCCAAGGCGCCGACTTCGTTGGGCTGCGTGCCTGGCTGCTGCACCTCGGTCGGTACCGTATCGGCCACGACTGCCCAGCCGATGAGCACGGCCGCCACCCCGGCGGCCATCAATGCCCGCGCGGACATGGTTCACCTCCCGGATTGTTAGTAAGAAAGTCTACAGAGTGGTGTGCGGATGCGAAGTGGGGCCGACATGCGAATGGCGCCAGTCCTCGCGCGCCGCTGGGTCGAAAAAGAAAAGCCACGGCGGGACCTCAGGGGGTTGAGGTGTCTCCGTACCGCGGCTAACCGCACGCCCACATCATACGTCCGGGACGGGGAGAGCGCAACTGACTATCGTTACCGCAGCCGGATAGGGCGAGGGGGCAGCGCTGTCGCCGCCCCCTCGGTTGGAACCCCGCTTCTCCGTCTACGCCGCGCCCACCCTGCGGGTTTGATGCCGGTCTCGGCCCAATCGACCAGAGCCTCGAGCGCGGCCACGATCTCAGCGATCGCGAAGGTGCAGTGGCCGAACCGGTCAACCGTGCGCTGAAGCAGCAGGTCGGATGTTCCGGCCGCGCTCACGACACCCGCATAGGCCTCCTCGTTACTGAACGGGGCCAGCGGATCGCGGGACGTGTGAAGCGTCAGAACCGGCACCTTGAGCTGGCCCGTCGGCTCGTACCAGTGATTCAGGTAGTTCTTCGCGTCCGGCGCCGCCAGGAAGCGATCCACGCCGGCGTTGAGCGCCGCGTCGTTCGACGTACCCGTGTAGACCGTGTTGGTGTTGTCGATCGGGTTGCGGCCGTGGGTCCGCTCCAGCACGTCGTTCACCCCGATCGTGTGGAACCCGAGGGGAGACAGCACGGCGGCGACCAGCTCATTGAAGTCGTTGAAGCGCAGCTCGATCTGATCCACCCCAGCCATCTCCAGCGCCGCGAGCGGATTGGCCGCGAGTGATCCGATGATCGCCGGCACGAGCGCGGAAAAGTCGGTCCCCTGAGGCACGTTCAGCGCATCGCCGGGAAGCACGCCGGGGAAGTAGTAGTCGAAGAGCACGCGCACGTCGAAGACGAAGCGGGCCTCGAACTCGCTCCCGCCGATCATCCCGCAGTAAGGCAGCGCCCCATCGTAGATTCCGGGATGCTTCTCGGCGAGCTGCAAAGCGACGAGAGCGCCCATCGATTGACCCACCAGATACGTTCGGTCGGGCTTTCCGAAGTTCGAGTTCCAGAGCCCGCGGAGCTGGTGCACCCGCTGGCCGCCGTCTTTCACCGCGAAACCGTTCTCCGAGTAGCTGGTCCAGGCAACACCGAAGCCCTTCGGCAGCAGCGCGTCCCGGATCGCCGAGACCTGAGCGCTGGGATCCTCTTGTACGGGATCCATCGGGTTCCGATACCCGTGCGCGAAGGCGAGTCAGTCGGCCGTTCCAGTGGGCAGGCAGGTCGAGCTCGTAGTTGGCGCCGGGGCCGATCTCTCCTTCAACGTGGGCCGGGCCGGACGGTGTCTCCTTGGCGCTCGGTGAGACGCCGCTCGCGTCAGGTGCGAGCGGTTGGTCGTCGCGGCAACCGACGACGGCGACGAAGGCGATGAGCAGGCTGCCGACGCCGATAATGGAAGTCGAGCGACTCATGGTGTCCTCCTAGCTCAAGTTGTGGCGGGCCGCCGTGACTCCCGGCGGGGAGAAGCTTAAGCGTCCGGCGAGTTGAACGATGACGGGCCGGCCGAGTCCTT
>CAYGCC010000490.1:0-1845 GCA_964348165.1 uncultured Gemmatimonadota bacterium
CGCGAGCGCCCGCCAGCTCCATTTCCGGGATAGGCAGCACATTCCAGCGTGCCGCAGTCAAACGAGGGACGGGTCGGCCGCATAGGCTGGTGAGGCGCTAGGGGCGTCTCTGCTGCTTCGCGAGCACTTCCCGGAATGTCGCCTCGGCTCGCTCGATGAAGCTGAGGTAGCCGGCCCGATCGATGAACGGCTCCACCGGGTTCTCGGCATCGGAGCGATCGCGGAGCTTGCGCTCCATGCTGAACCAGTTCGCGTGCGAGGCGAGGAAGATGTCCGCGGGCAAACTCCGCAGCACGCTGAAGCTACGCTCGAAGTCAGACCGGATTCCTGGATACGTCTCCGGCTCGACCAGTCTTGTTACGTACGGGAACAACGTGAGGCTGCAGATGTCGACGGCAAGCAACTCACGGTCGCCGTCGTGGACGGGGAACGACCATGATGTGCAGCCGGGCGTGTGGCCGGCGGTGACATGGGCGGTGAGCGTAAGCGGCCCGAGGCGGATCGTCGCGCCGTCCTTGAACCGGTGGTCGACGCGCGGTGCGGGGAATCTGCCGAGCCCGAGAAAACCGAGAAACCTGAACGGTCCAAGGGTGCGATCACCGGCGCCGCCAGCCGCGATGACGTCGGCATCGCCTTCGCTGATCCACAGTTCGGCACCGGACGCCTCCTGCAGTGCGCGAAGTCCGCCGGCGTGGTCGGAGTGCGCGTGCGAGTTGAGCAACACTTTCACGTCGGCGATGTCGAAGCCGAGTTTCGCGATACTCGCCATGATCAGCGGGGCGGTTTCGGGATAGCCGCCGTCGATCAATACGTGGCCCTCGGGCCCAGTGAGCAGGAAGGCGGTGACGCCGGTGGCGCCGACGTAGTAGAGGTTGCCAGCGATGCGGAACGGCTCATCGGGCACCGAACGGTTTCTCTTGATCGCCGAGCGCCAGAGCATGCCGAGGACCACAACCAAAGTGGCTGCCGCTCCTAGCAGTACGACCAGCCGCCGTCGCTTGATGAGATGCCGCATCCTCTCGCCCTGAGCGTTGGGCGCCGGTCGCGCATGCGTGCGAACCCAGCTTTGTCATCGGGGCGTGCCAGGCATGCGCTCGGCGTTCACACCATCGTGACGATGATCTTGCCCTTATGATCGCCACTGCCAAAGAGCCGAAACGCTTCCGGCACCTCGGCGAGCTTGTACGGCCCGTCAATCACGGGTACCAGTTTGCCCGCCTCGTACAGCTCATTCATGTAGGCGAGGTCCTTGTTCGGTTTCAGGATAACGATACGCACGTGCTTGTTGTAAAGGCGCGACAGCAACGGACCGAGGACCAGGGCCTGAAACAGACGAGCTGTGTCGCCGCCGACGGTGACATAAGTGCCGTTGGGATTCAGCGCCCGTGCGTAGGCAGTTGGCGAGCGGTTGGTTTTCACATCGAGGATCAGGTCGTAACACTCGCCGCTTTTGGTGAAGTCCTCCTTCAAGTAATCGATGACGTGGTCCGCGCCCAGGGACCGCAACATTTCCAGCTTGCCGGGCTTGTCGACGACGGTCACTTCCACGTCGTAGAGCTTGGCCATCTGCAAGGCGAACGTACCCACGCCCCCACCGGCGCCGTTAAGCAGCAGCTTCTGGCCGGACTGAATCCGGCCCACATCGATGAGGCCCTGAACCGCCAGCATGCCCGCTTGCGGGATGGCTGCGGCTTGCTCGAAGGTCATACCGGGCGGTTTGTGAGCGAGGCTAGCTTCCGGCGCACAGGCATACTCCGCAAACGCGCCAAAACCGCTCATACACAAATCGCCGTAGACGTCGTCACCCGGCTCGAAACCCTTGACATTCCCGCCCACGGCTTCAAC
>CAYGCC010000491.1:0-2024 GCA_964348165.1 uncultured Gemmatimonadota bacterium
GACGACGCTGGGGGTAACTCGAAGTGAGCACCATCGACGCCGTCATCGCACCCGCTCAGGTGGATGAACCGATCCGCGCCGAGCTCTTCGGCATTGAGCGCCTGGAGCAACACGGCGAAAGCTTGGCCGCTGCCCAGCGCAGTACCGAGAAGCCTTCCAGAGGAAAGAATCTCCTCCCCAGGGTCCGCGAGAACGGACGCGTGCTCCTGGCCGCCTACCGGAACATCGTGGAGGCGGTCCGGGCGAAAAGCGAGATCACGCCGGCCGAGGAGTGGCTCCTCGACAACTTCTTCGTCGTGGACGAACAGCTCCGGGCGATCCGCGACCACCTCCCGGGTAGCTACTACCGCCTGCTGCCGAAGATCGCCGAGGGCCACCTCGTGGGATACCCGCGAGTCTATGGGCTGGCCTGGGCCTACGTGGCCCATACCGACAGCCGGTTCGGGCTGGAGACGCTTCAGCGATTCGTCAGCGCCTACCAGCGCATCCGGCCGCTCACCATCGGGGAGATCTGGGCCGTAGCCATCCACCTCCGGGTGGCCCTGGTGGAGAACATGCGGCGGCTGTCGGAGCAGATCATCCGCGCACGCCAGGCGCGGGCACGGGCCGACGAGCTGGCGGATCGCTTGCTGGGCCTGAGCGGTCAGCCGGCGCAGCATGCGGATGATGTCCTGAGCCGTCTGGACGACGCCCCTCTGGCCGGCGCCTTTGCAGTGCAGCTGATCCAGCGGCTGCGTGACCAGGACCCTTCGATCATGCCGGCCCTGACCTGGCTCAACGAGAAGCTGAGCGCCCAGGGTACGTCAGCCAACGAAGTGGTCGCCCAAGAACACCAGGCTCAGGGCGCGGCGAACGTCACCGTCCGGAACATCATCACGAGCATGCGGTGGATGTCCTCAATCGATTGGCTCGAATTCTTCGAGAGCGTCAGTCTGGTGGACGAAGTCCTTCGCGCCGCTCCCGGGTTCGCGGCTATGGATTTCGCGACGCGGAACGCGTACCGGACCAAAATCGAGCTGCTCTCCCGACGCTCAAGGCGATCGGAGATCGAGGTGGCACGGGAAGCCATGGTCGTGGCCCAAAATGCAGTTCGGGAAGACGGACATCCGAAGAAAGATGAGACCGAGGCTCTGGATGGCGAGCCGGGTCTTCCCGGTGTTCCCGAACGTGCCGAGGAGGACCCGGGGTACTACCTCGTTTCCTCAGGGAGCAGGGCTTTGGAGAGGCGCTTGGGTTTTCGCGTTCCCTTGCGAATCCGGCTTCGCCGCGCCATACGCGCCTTCGCGACCCCCGGTTACCTGGGAGGAATCGCTCTCCTCACCGCCCTCCTGCTCTTCGTGCCTCTGTTCTTTACATGGAGCGCTGGGGCAGGTTTCTGGAGCCTGGTCCTCCTGGGATTTCTTGGGCTCGTGCCCGCCTCGGATGTCGCGGTGTCCCTCGTTCATCGCCTGGTTCCGATTCTCGTGCCACCGACGTTGCTCCCCAAGCTCAAACTCGCCCGCGGCGTGCCCCCAGAGCTTCGAACCCTGGTCGTCGTCCCCACGCTGGTCACGAACCGGGCTGATATCGCGGAGCAGCTCGAGCGGCTCGAGGTGCACTATCTGGCCAATCCCGAAGGCCATCTCCACTTCGCCCTCCTTACCGACTGGGCGGACGCGCTCAGCGAGCGCAGGCCCATCGACGATGCTCTCCTCACCGCACTGGCCGATGGCATCGCGAGCCTCAACGAGCGCCACGAAAGTCCGCCCGGAGGTGGGGAGCGCTTCCTTCTGTTGCATCGTCCGCGTCTTTGGAACGAGAAAGAAGGCAAGTGGATCGGCTGGGAACGTAAGCGAGGAAAGCTTCACGAGCTGAACCGACTTCTTCGCGGCGCTCAGGACACGTCGTTCGTTCCCGTAAACGGAAAGCCGCCCACAGTGCCCCAGGGTGTTCGCTACGTCATCACCCTGGACGTCGACACCCGGCTTCCTAAGGGAACCGCCTACCGCCTGGTTGGCGCGATGGCGCACCCGTTGAACCGGCCG
>CAYGCC010000492.1:0-2411 GCA_964348165.1 uncultured Gemmatimonadota bacterium
CCTGGAGTGACGGATCAAGAGAGATTCTTTCACTTGTCACTGAGACGTTACCCCTCGAGGGCACTTCTTGGAAATATCAGGCGTTAGGAGCTGACCGGCGCGGCCGCTGGCATTAATACGGGCGCTTTGATGGCTACGGGTAGCTCGCCGGTGATACGCACGCCTTGCGGGTGGTCGGCGGCAGCTCAAACGCAGGGACGTTAGGCGGCAACCGCGAGGTACTTTGAGAGTTCTTCGCGCCTGTCGCTGGGCCGATAGTGGGCCTAGCGGTTGGCACTGGCGGTCCGTATATTAGTTCTTATTCTTGGGGCGCCGCGCCGCCCCGCCTGCCGAGAACCGCCTCCTCTGCGACGGTCCGTCGACGACGGGACGTTGCGCCGCCGCGCAGTCCACCCTGGCAAGGCGGTCGATATGCGAAGACTCCCCCTCATTCTGCTCCCGCTCTCGGTCCTGGCCTGCGACCCCGGGCCTGCCGCGCCGGTTGACGCGCTGGTAGCCGACGTCGTCATCGACCAGGGCACCGGAAGCTGGGACATCTATGTCTACGATGTCCAGTCGGAAACGGTGACACAGGCCTCGTCCATCGCCGGGGCCGACGAGTGGAATCCATCGTTCTCGAACACCGGCCGGGCCATCGTGCATGAGGTGATCGGCTTCGGCTACTCCTCCTTCAACCTGTATGTCACGCAGATCGCGACCGGGACGAGCACGCTCCTGGCTGGAGGGGACGGAGGGAACGACGCCGCCTGGTCACCCACCGGACGGCTCATCGCTTTCGACCGGAGCTGGGGCGACCCCAACGTCTACGTCGTGCCGGCCTCCGGTGGCACGCGCACGTTGGTCAGGGCGAACGCGATGGATCCGGAGTGGGGCCTGGATGACCACCACCTCGTCTTCCGGGATCAGTCTGACTGGTCGATCCGCACCATCGATACCCGTTCGGGGATCGAGCACGTGGTGGCGGCGTTCGGCGTGAACCCGGCGTGGTCACGCGACGGACGACGCATCGCCTATTCCGACAACAACAACATCTTCGTCGTTGCGGTCGACCCCTCCGGCGCGGCCGTCGGCGCGCCCGTGCAGGTGACGTTCGACGGGAGCGACGTCTACAACCAACAGCTGTCGTGGTCCAACGACAGCAAGACCATCCTCTTCCACAGCAATCGGGGAAACACCGTGTACGACTTCGACCTCTGGTTGGTTCCGGTATCCGGGGGGGCCCCGACGCGCCTTTTCGGGACGCCCGGCGAGGGAGACTACGACCCAACGCTCTACGGGAAGAAGCTGGTGGCGTTCGCGAAGTTTACGCCGCCAGGTCCGTGATCGGGACCCCCAACCGATCTGGGGTCGACCGTGCCTCGAGCCTTGCTGACTCTCGAGGCATTCCTGCCAGGGGTCGCCCACCTTCAACCGGGAGGCGCATCGGCAGTCGTTGGCCGTCGTGCGCCAGTCTTCGCCTAGCGGACGCGGGCAGGGACGCCGCCGAACCGGCGCATGGAGCTGCGGGCGCGGCCAAGCAAGGTAGAGTTCTACTTGTGCGCCTGTTGAGGGGCCCGAACCGAGTGAGCGCGCGGGGCGCCAGCGAGCGCCGCGCCCGCAGCTCATGCGCGATTAGTTAGGCCGATGTGCGGGTTGCGTCGGCTCGGCTTATTATTCAAGCAATGCCGCTCACGTTCGAGTGGGACCCGGACAAGAATGAGCAGAATCTCAGAAAGCACGGCGTCTCGTTTTCTGAGGGCGCCACGGTGTTCGGCGATCCGTTATCTCTAACGATCGAGGATCCAGACCACTCGGTTTATGAGGAACGATTGCTTACTATGGGTTTATCGTACCGGAGACGCCTTCTGGTCGTATCGCACACTGAACGGCAGGGCTGGATCCGAATCATAAGCGCGCGCCTGGCGACGGCGCATGAACGAAAGACCTATGAAGAAGAAACCTAATACTCGAGACGAAGACCTCCGAGAGGAATACGATTTCAGCGGCGGCGAGCGAGGGAGATACGCGGCCAGGTACGCGGAAGGAAGCAACGTGGTTGTCTTGGATCCCGACGTCGCAGCGGCTTTCCCTAACTCCGAGTCCGTGAACCGCGCTCTGCGGAAAGTCGCTGGTCTGCCAACAAGCGACTCGTAGATTCCATCCGCCTAACACCATTAAGAAGTGCCCGGTCAAGAGCAGAGAGTAATCCCGATGGCGGCGAAATCTGTTCGTCGCACTCCTGAGTATCTCGTGTAGGTCAACGGTGTCGCCTGTGGCGCAGGCCAGGAGTATCGGTTCTGGGTTTCGTCAGCTGCAGTGACGTCCAAACACCATTTTGGGCTCAGCTGGCCGACGCCTTTCAGATCGGCCAGTCGCATTCCTAGCGGTCCCAGATACGACCTGGGCACGACGCCGGGCTTCCCAATCAAGCG
>CAYGCC010000493.1:0-15160 GCA_964348165.1 uncultured Gemmatimonadota bacterium
GACTCCCGCGCCTTGCCCACGTTCCGCTCGGACCCAGTTTGAACGGGCGTTGCACGGGGAGCTCACCGCCGTCAGGAGCCGGGAATCTGAATATGCGCCGTTGTGTATCGCCTGCCGAACGCGATACCGAGACGACGAGACCGTACCGCGTTTTGAGAAAGACGATCGCCCTGATCGCTCTCGCCTTCACCTGCGCGACCCCGAGGCCAGAGCAGGCGCTGCCGGAGGAAATGACCTACGACGTCAGCGTGCAGACGTTACAAGACGCCGTGCTGGCCACGTTGGAAGAGATGAAGCTTCAGGTCGAGTCGTCGGATGAGGCGACGGGGATCATCCGGTCGGCCAGAGCAGTCTTCAGGCGCCCAGAGGTGGCACAGTATATGGATTGCGGGGACGACCGCCTGCTCGGATCGTACACGGCTCGACCCGGCTTCAAGGCCGAGTATCTCATGAACGTGCGACTCAGCTCGGACTCGACCGGCGCCTCCCTGCGCGTTCGCGCCTCCTACTTCGGCCGTACAAACGGCCGCCGTCACTCGTGCGTATCACTCGGCAAGATCGAGCGTGAGTTCCTCGACACCTTCCAGGCTCGCCTAGGCGGCACCGACTGATCATCTACCCCTCGGCAACGCGACCGCAGCCGGGACTGGCGGCAAACGGCCTAGCCCATTATCTTTCCGCCCGTTGTACGAACCGCAAGCTGGATGCTTCTCTCCGCAGAATGTTACCCGGCTTAGGATTGGGTACCGGCGCTTAGCAAGCCCGCCGCATCATTCCTCAGGTTCAATCAATCACGAACAACGCGTTTCCGGTGACGCAACGTCACTCGGCACGTGGACGAACGCAGAGAAGAGTTGTCCTAAATGAAAAGGTCTTTTCAGTCACTGGGCCTCGCGCCCGGACTCTTGAGGGCTCTGGAGGAACAGGGATACAGTGAGCCCACCCCAATCCAGTGCCAGGCCATACCGGCCGCCCTGGAAGGCCGTGACGTAGTCGGATCAGCGCAAACCGGCACCGGCAAGACGGCAGCGTTTCTGCTGCCAATCCTCCAGCGCCTGAGGGCCGGTCGAAACGGCACGCTGCGGGCGCTCGTTTTGGCGCCAACTCGCGAGCTCGCCGAACAGGTGTTGAACAGCGCCCGCGCCTACGGCAGACACGTCGATTTGAAGTCGGCCGCGGTTTACGGTGGCGTGCGCATGGAGCCGCAAACCCGCGCACTCAAAGCCGGCGTCGACATCGTGATCGCTACGCCTGGCCGCCTGCTCGACCACATGGGCCGCGGACACGTTGACGCGTCCAGGCTCGAGGTGCTCGTCCTCGACGAGGCGGACCGGATGCTGGACATGGGGTTCTCGCGCGATGTGCATCGGATCCTCGACTCGCTACCGTCCAAACGTCAGACATTGTTCTTCTCGGCCACGATCTCGGGCGACGTGGACCGGTTGGCGCGCCGCGCTTTGAAGGATTATGCGGCGGTCGAGATCGGTCGGCGCGCCGAGGCGGCCGAGGGGGTCGAGCACGTGCTGGTCGCGGTGGACAAGCCCCGCAAACGGAGCCTGCTTGCCAAGCTGCTAGAGGTTCTTCCGGACGGCCGCACCCTCGTGTTCACGCGCACGAAGCACGGCGCTGAGATCGTCGCCCACCACCTGCGTCGCGAGGGCAATAAGGTGACGGCGCTCCACGGTGGTAAGACGCAGAGCGCACGCAACGAGGCCCTCGGCCGCTTCAAGCAAGGCAAGACCCGAGTCCTGGTGGCGACCGACGTGGCCGCCCGCGGTATTGACGTCGACGACATCGCTCTGGTGGTGAACTTCGACGTCCCCCGTGATCCGGAGCTTTACGTCCATCGCGTAGGTCGGACGGCGCGGGCCGGGGCGCAGGGCATCGCTATGACGCTCATGTCGCCGGACGAGTGGACCCTGATGAGCGACGTGGAGAAGCTGCTGGGCAGAACTCTCTCCCGTGAGGTCGTACCGGGTTACGAGCCGGCCATCGCCCCGAGCCAGCCCGCCGAGCTAACACCGGATCCAAAGCCGCCAGGACCGTCGTTAGGGCCGCGACGCGGCGCATCCCGCCGAAGGTAAGCCGACCCGAGAACGTTCTCAGAGTGGTCGAGCAGCCGTCAGAACCAGCTTACCGCGCACAGACCTGCTGAGCTGTGGCCCGATCGTCACCGGGACGGCGTGTCGTTTCGAACCGCCACCAGATGAGCTAGTTTTTCAGACGGTGGCAGGCCGATGAGCCTCAGCTACGAGCAGTTCGCAGCCCTCGTGCAACGGCAGGAGGAGTACGCCCGCCGCCACCCACAGCGGTACCGCCTCAAGGTCGCGCTCCTGGCCTGGCTCGGCTTCGGGTACGTCCTTTTCATGTTGGCACTCGCCCTCGGCGCACTCGCCCTTTCCGTGTTCGTCTTCTTCCGTTTCGCCGCCGTTCAGGGCGTCCTGATCGGCATCCCCGCGGCATATCTCGCTTTCGGGATCCTGACCGCGCTCTGGCTCCGCCACGCGCCGGATGAAGGCCTCGTGGTTCGGCCCAGCCAATGCCCGCGGCTCCACGATGCGATCGTCCGCATCCGGACCGCGCTCGCGGCGCCACGGGTGCAGCGGGTGGTTCTGGACGCGGGCCTCCAAGCGGGCGCCGCTGAGATCCCCAGGCTCGGCTTTCTGGGTTGGAGGCAGAATCGCCTTTATCTCGGCTTCCTGCTGCTGCACGTGCTAACGGCGGACCAGCTGCGTGCCGTCATCGCCCACGAACTCGGCCATCTGTCCCGAAACCACGCGCCTTTCGCCGGCTGGATCTACCGGGTGCGCCTCACCTGGGCCCGGCTGGGTCAAGCCTTCGGAGGACCCCAGCCCCCCTGGTGGGCGCTAGGAATCAGCTGGTTCGCCCGCTGGTACTGGCCGCGTTTCAACGCCAACTCCTTCGTGTTGGGTCGCGCCGACGAGCACGTGGCCGACGCGTGCGGTGTCGAGGTGACCGATCGAGCGACGATCGGCGAGGCACTGATCGGGCTTCACGTGATGTGGCGCCTTGCCGACGAGGTGGTTGCGCCGAAAATCGGGCGGCGAGCCGAAGACGGGCCCGAGCCACCGGATGACATCGTCGAAGATGTCATCCGCATGCTGCGCACCGAGCTCACGCCCGAACGAGCCGAGCGCTGGCTGGAGCAGGAGCTGCGCGTTCCCACCGACTACACCGACACGCACCCGTCCCTCTCTGACCGGCTGGCGGCGATCGGTTATCAACCGGCGCCCCAGCCCGATCGCTGGCGCTTGCGACCGCTCGAGGAAACAGCGGCCAGCGTGTTCTTCGGCGACCGCCTCGCGGAGTGGACTCGAGAGCTGGGCCGCCTCTGGAAGGAGCAGAACGCGATCGGCTGGCGAATGCAGCACGAGTGGCTCAAGGCGACCCGGGAGAAGCTGGCCAGACTGGAGGAGAAGCAGCGGACCGCCGGCCTGGACGAGGCCGAGGCGTGGCTGCTCGCCAAGTGGACCTGCCAGATCGGATCCGAAGCGGCGGCGATCGCCGCGCTTCGAGAGCTTCTGGCGGAGCGACCGGATGACAGCGGCGCCCGGGGCAACCTCGGGATGTTGCTTCTCAAGGCAGAGGACCCGGAAGGGATCGAGCACGTGGAAGAAGCCATGCAGTCGGAGCCGGACCTCGTCTTCCCGGGGCTGGAGGCGCTTGCGCGGTTCGCTCGGAATCGGGGGCGGCTGGAAGAAGCCGAGGATTACAGGCGCCGGCTGCGAGAATCGTACGACGCGCTTTACGAGTACCACATGGAGCGTCAGGCTCTTGGCGCGGACGACACCTTCCTGCCCCACGATCTGTCGCCCGCCTGGGTCAAGTGGGTTTGCCAGAGTCTTGCAGCGGAGCCGGAACTCCAGGAGGTATACCTGGTCCGCAAAAGCGTCCAGCACTTTCCAGCTAAGCCGCTCTACGTCCTTTCGCTTGTGGCCGGTGAGCTGACGGCGGAGCGTGTGGCGGAGATCCTCGACAAAATCGACCTCCCCGCTTCCGTTCTTGTCGTTGAGCACCACTCCGTCCCGGGAATCTTGCGGGGCAGAATCGAGGAAGCGGCGGGTCTGCCGATCTACACGACCTGAGCCCGCCGCGGCTCTTGCCACAGGGCTCTGTCGCGGCGGCGGGGCCGTGTCGTCAGCTCAGCTTCAAGACCAGCTTACCGAAGTTGGCGTTCGCCTCCATGTGACGGTGCGCCTCAGCCACTTCCTCGATCGGAAGGACTTTGTCGATGACGGGCCGCACCCGCCCGCTCTTCAGCAGACCGCTCACATCCCGGTCGAAGGCGCGGGCCGCGGCGATCTTCTCCTCCAGCGGCCGCATGCGGAGCGACGTTCCGAAGATCCGTAACCGCTTGCGGAGCACCGTCCCCAAGTCCACCTCCGTTGTCCGGCCGGCGGTGAGCCCCACCACGATCAGCCGTCCCTTGACCGCAAGGCTCTGCAGGCTGGCCGCCAGGTAGGGGCCACCCACCAGATCCAGAATGGCGTCCACGCCCGCGCCGTCCGTCGCCTGCTTGACCACATCCGCGATGTCCTGCTTCGAGCTGTCGATCGCTACATCGAGGCCCAGCTCAACGGCACGTTCCAGCTTCCACGCTGAGCGCGACGTCCCGAACACCGCGGCCCCCGCCACCTTGGCGAGCTGGAGCGCCGCCGTGCCCACGCCGCTTCCTACCGCGTGGATCAGCAACCGCTCGCCGAGGCCGAGGCCAAGCTGGGTGAACAGCGCGTCGTGCGCCGTGATGAACACCTCCGGCACGGCAGCCGCCTCCTCGAAGCTGAGCGCATCCGCTACCCGAATCGCCTCGCGCTCGGGGACCACGACGTAGTCGGCGTAGCCGCCGCCACCCACCAACCCCATCACCCGGTCGCCGATCTCCCACGATCTCACCCCGGCGCCGACGCGCTCCACGGTGCCGGCGTACTCGAGCCCGGGAATGTCGGCGGGCCACCCCGGGGGCGGCGGGTAGAGGCCGCGCCGCTGCAGCAGGTCGGCCCGATTGACGCCCGCCGCCTTGACCCGCACGCGGACCTCGCCGACGCCGGGTTCCGGTTTCGCCGCCTGGCGCAGCTCCAAGACCTCCGGGCCGCCGGGCGCGGCGACGACCACCACGCGCATCAACTCCATCGCCTCCTCCGATTCATCGCTTTCCCTGGAAATCGAGCCCCCAAGCCGCGAAAACCACCGGTCCCAGCGGAGAGAACCAACGGGCCGGGGCCGGGGAATAGTCATACCCCTCCCGCCGAAGCTCAACTCCCCCGCGCCCAAGTACCGCGAAGCCAAAGCGCCGTGCATAACCTCAGTGGGAGGAAAGCACCGTTGCCTAGACACCCTGGCACCCTTCAACTCGAGTACGGGCTGAGCGTCCTACTCATCGACAGCGATCCCCGCTTTCTGGGTGAAGCCAGCAAGCTGATCGCGGAGGAGGGACACCGCGCCTGGGGCGCCGAGGATCTGATCGCCGCGGCTAACTTCCTGGCCGATCATTCACCCGACCTCCTGCTCGTCGAGTTCGAGCTGCTACAGATGGATGGGGCCGACCCCCTGGTTGATCTGCGGGCTCGAGCTCCCGGCGCTCGTACAATCGTTACCGCCGCCGGTCCGCCGGACGCACGTCTCCGGGCGCTCTGCCGCTCGCACGACATCTTCGGCTACCACGACAAGGCACATGGAGCCGAGGCGTTGCGCCTGTGGCTGTGCGCCGGCTTCACGAGCGCACGGCAGCTGGAGACGTTACGCAAAACGCGACACGGCATGCGTAAGCTTCTGGAAGCCGTGCCCGACCTTCACCAGCTTCAGTCGCTAGAGGCGGTCCAGGCGGCGATCCTCGGGCAGCTGGCCTCTCTGATGGGCGGTGAGCAAGCCTTTGTCGCCGCACGTATGAGCGACCCCGTCGGCAAGCCGCCGATCGAGGGGTTCACCCACTCACCCCAGACCACGGACGATTATCTGATCGGCGCCGCCAATGACGACGCCTACCCCGTCGGCGCTCGGGTGGACAAGCTCAGGTCGATCCCCGGCCACCTGTTGAGCCGGGCGGTGGAGGAACGCGTTCAGGTCATCGATGACCGGCATGGTGTCTTGCCTCTGACCCTGGCCGAACATGTGCTCGGTTTGGCCTACGCTCACCGTCCTGGCAGCTGCGATCGCGACCTCGAGTTATTGCAGATCTTCGCCAGCCAGGCCGCAGCAGCGATCCGCAACGCCGCCCTCTTCGAGCTGGCAACAGTCGACGCGACCACCCGCGTTTTCCGGAAAGCCTTCACGCTCGACAGACTGCGCGAGACCCTGAAGCTGGCCTGGCGAAAGGCGTTCCCGGTTACCGTCCTGATGATCGACATCGACCGCTTCAAGGAGCTGAACGACCGCTTCGGTCACATCGTCGGAGACCGGGCGCTACGTCAGCTCGGGACTTTCTTGAAGGAGAACGTGCGCGATTCCGACGTGGTGGGCCGATTCGGCGGTGACGAGTTCCTGATCGTCCTGATCGACGCCAACCAGCTCGGCGCCGATATCGTGGCCGAGCGGTTGCACCAGATGCTCGAACACCGCCGCGGACGCCCCTGGCCGGACGGAGTTCCACCACTGAAGACCAGTATGGGGCTGGCCACCCTAGAGCCCGGCGAGGTGCCGCCCCGCGAACTGGGCTTCCCGAAGTTTCAGGAGGTCGTCGAGCGTCTGGTGGCGGAGGCGGATTCCGCCATGTACCAGGCCCGGCGCGAGGGGAAGATTATGCAGGCCGGCGCGACCCTCGCCTGGACGGACTTCGCCCGGACCTGAGTGGCCCGGGCGAAGGGATGTCGGGTTCTGAGGTTTTTCGAGCGCCCTCTGACAAGGGCAGCGGGAGTCGGCGCAGGCGGGAGTGGCGGTTCGTGTCTCCGAAGTTGATTTAATTCGCCTCAGGAAGCGCTAACGGGTCGCACTCCCAGCGGCCGCCTCCATCTACGACCGGCTGACCATTCATTTCATTTTATTGTGCGCGGGACTCCCACCAGGCTGACACGAAGGTCAGGCGGCTCATCCCCGTGCAATCGTAGGTGATCTTGGGAGTCCCGTTGATCTTGTTTTCGTTAACGTAGTTCGCCGTGCCCGGGTCGTCGGGGGCGTCGTAGCACAGCAGGTGCCCGTCGAGGATGGGCGTGCCGTTCACCTGGCACTGGCTGCGGGCGTAAATAAGACCGGAGTAATAGGGATCGTAGCCTTTCGCGGTACCGCCGATCTGCACGTCACCGCCCGACACGATCAGAACGCCCTCCGAGTGATCCGGTTCCACCACGGGAGTGCCCCCCACCCACACCGAGCCCGTGGCCAGAAGCGAGATCTTCAGCGGGTCGTTCTCGGCGCCCAGGTTGCCGTTCACCCAGATATTGCCGTCGGCGCACACCGTGCCCGGCACGGCATCATTACCCGACAACGTGTAGGTGTTCTCGGCCGGGTCCCACTGCCAGCCCAGAACCTTGGGGCCGGACAAAGATGTTGAGTCCCTTGGCGGACCCACCGTCACCAGCGTCCCGTTCTTGAGTAGGTACTCGGCCTCGCCGCAGTAGTCGAGCGGGTTGAGCTCCGGCACCTCGATCGGCTGCTCCTGGCGCGGCTCGACGGGGTCGCCGTCCGCATCGTACACAGTGCCGTTGTTGATGATCGTGTCGGACCCGGTCACGTCACCGTCGACCGTCGGATGGTCCTCGATGGTCAGAGGCCCATTGGCGTGCACGCCCGCACATGGCCCGAGGACCTCAGGATTCCCCACAACGGTCAGCGGGCCGTTGCTAGCGACGGCGGGAAAACTCGGTGCGGCGAGGAGCACGTGCACCTCCGCCCGACCGCCGTCCGGCGTCACGCCGCGGCAGACCGCGATGAATCGTTCGTTGGAATCGATGTAGGGATCACCACTCGGGTCGCCCGGGTCGTTGATCAGCTCGACGAAGTAGCGGCCTTTCCCCAGCGGTAGTCCGCTGTCGGCCAGCACGTCCACCGACGCCAACCCGAATCCCGACAGCACTCCGTCGTCCTCCGTGCCCCCGACTCCATCGGCGCCGATCAAGAGTTCGCCGTACTCGTAGCTGTTGAGCGGCCCACGCAACAGCGCCAGCGCGTGGGTGGCGCCGGCATCGGCCAACAACAGGGCCCGTGTAGCGGAACGGTGGTTCATCGAGGTGCGGAACTCGACGATCCCGACCGCCGTGAGCGCCGCGCCGATCGCCGTCAGCAGCGCCATCGCCAGGAGGACGGCGATGAGGGCGACTCCCGATTCGCTCGACCACAGATCGCGACGCATCTCCCTTACCTTCCGTTGCGGAGTCGGACTTGACCGACGAGGGCGCGTGGCGCCGGGCCCGCTACCCGGCCCCGCGCCTGTAGTGTCACTCGAGCCGAGCGCGCATCGAACGCGACCCTGGCGGGATCGCTGATCGCCGCGCCGTCGCGGTCGAAGTACTCGAAGCCCAGGGAGTCGACACCGATCAAGAACGGTTCCTCGGCATCTGCCGCCATCCCCGCCCGGACGTACATCGTATCCGATCGGAGATAGAAGACGAGATCCTCATTGGGATCGTTCGTGTCGCCGTCCGGTGGGTTGTAGTCTGCGCGGATCCGCACATCGTTGAACGCCCCGTCGCCCAGCGGGTCGGGATCGATACCGGTCACTAACCCACCCAGCGGCCGCGCACCGGCCAGACGCATCATGCGCGTCAACGCCAGGTGCGCGTAGCGCACGTTGCTCGTCGAGCGCGCCCGCTCACGGTTGGCCACGAAGCCGCGCTGCGCGCTCAGCACCGTCCCCAACAGCGGCGAGAGCATGAACCCTAGCAACGTCAGAGCGACAATCATCCCCAGCGTGCTGAAGCCCCAAGGGCGGGCCGCGACCGCTCGACTACGCTCACTCATGGATCAGATAAGTGGTGAGTTCCGCCTCTCCCGAGGACGGCGGGTCGAAGGGAATCGCTCGCACCGTCGTCTGCCGCATGGCCGCGGGACCCGGCCCCACCAGCCAGCGCCGCTTGAACACCCGCGCGCCCAGCTGAACCGTGTCCCAGTATCCCGCGACGTCAGCGGAGAGCGATCCGCCGACAACAAGCTGCACCGTGTCGGGAAGATCGGTCCCGGCGATCGCTTTCAGCTCCTCCAGCTTCATCTCAGCGGCGACCGTGAGTTCCGTCTCCAGCTCTGCCTGCCCCTCCCAGCGGTGACCCGTACCCAGCAGCGCCACGCCCGCCAGGACCCCAAAGCTGAAGATCACCAGCGCCACCAACAGCTCGACCAGGCTGAAGCCAGCGGACCGGCTCATAGCTTCTGCACCTCGTGGCCGCCGGCGGCGTAGATCCTCACACGCCGCGATTCTCCGTAGGCGTTCACCAGCACCAGCTGCCGGGCGGCCCCGCCACTCACCGCGCCCAGGCCGTTGTAGGTCACCGAGTCGGCGCTCGACGCGTCGAAATGAACAAGCCCCGGAAGCCGCCGGGGATAACCCGCCGCCCGGTAGTCCCGGCTCGACTCGCGCCTCAGCGTCACCACCGCGTTCGACTGAATCGCTCGAACCTTCGTCTGCGACAGGTCCGACACCAGCGTCTGCACCGCCGTGCTCAGCTGATAATTGGCGACGACCCGCCGGCTGAGCGGAGCCGTGGTCCCCATCACCGCCGCGATCAACAACAGCAGGACGACAAGGTCGATCATCGTGTAGCCGCGCCTGCAGCGCACGGACGCCATTTATACCTGGGGTAAGGGAATCGGGGGTGATTCAGCCGGACAGACCAGCGCTTTTAGGGGTGCCATTTACATGCCAGTGGCGAGCCGACCGAGTGACATGAAGTTACGAGCGCGGCGGACATTCTGACCGATTACACTTTGCAGGCGAACGCAAACTTTCCTGGTACAAGACAGCGCGACCCCACGCCAGTCGCCCGGGATCATTGGCGTGAGGGAACGACCCTCAAGGGTCGTGATGCGGTGGAGGGCGATGGCGGTTAGCGCGGGAGCGGCGTCAGCGCCGCCTACCAAAGAGAATGCGATGCACGATCAGGAGGATCAGTGCGCCAAGTACGGCCAGCCCCATTGAGCGGAGGTCGAACCCGGTCACCCGACCCCAACCGAGGCGCGTGCCGATGTAGCCCCCGACCAGAGCGCCGCCGATGCCGAGCAGCGTGGTGAAGATGCAGCCCGCCCGATCACGCCCGGGATGGACCAACCTGGCAATGGCGCCGGCGATAAACCCGAAGACGATCCAGGCGATGATGCCCATTCCCTTCCCTTTTGTCGGTGGTGTTTTCGTTATCGCGCCTGTCTCAGCTGTCACACCGCCATACGCAGCCAGGTGGCTCGCCGTTTCAACCGCAACGTCGAAAACGGCGCGGTAGCCGGTCCTACTCGGTGACGCTCGCAGCTGAACGCAGCGCCACGTCGCGGAAGGCTCCCGCGGCGATCAGGCCGCGAAGCCGTTCGATGTCGTCGCCGAGCACGCGATCGCCCTCCAACGGCGCGACGTAACGGCGAACCAGCTCGTAGCCGGCGGCAACACCCAGCCCGGGCTCGAGCGGCTTCAGAAACTCGAGGGCCTGCGCCGCACAGAGAAGCTCCACGGCCAAGACGTATTGCAGGCAATCGATGGCGCGCGCGAGCTTACGCGCCGCCGCCATCCCCATCGAGACATGGTCCTCCTTGCTCGCGCTCGTCGTTACCGAGTCCACGCTCGCCGGGTGCGACAGCACACGCATCTCGCCCAAAGCATCTACCGCGGCCACCTGCGCGATCATCAGCCCCGACTCCACGCCTGGGTCCCGAGCCAGGAATGGCGGTAGCCCCGACAGGTCCGGGTTGAGCAAGCGCTCGATGCGCTGCTCGCTGATTGACGCCAAGTCCGTACAGGCGATGGTGAGAAAATCGAGGGTCTCGGCGACCAGTTGCGCGTGAAAGTTGCCCGCGCTCACGATCTCGCCCGACTCCGGGAAGACGAGCGGGTTATCGGTCGAGCTGTTGACCTCAATCTCCAGCACACCTCGCACGAATGTCATGACGTCGCGGGCCGCGCCGTGAACCTGAGGCATACAGCGGAGCGAGTAGGCGTCGTGGACGCGCGGGTCGCCGTAACGGTGCGACTCGCGAATCTCGCTGTCAGCCAACAATGCCCTCAGGCGCGACGCACTGGTTCCCTGGCCGGGGTGGGGGCGGCAGGCCTGAACCGCGGCCGCGAAAGGTGTGGGCGTGCCCCGGAGCCCCTCCAGCGACATCGCCCCGGCCAACTCGGCGGTTTCCACCGCCGCCTCAGCCTGCAGCAGCGCGAGAACGCCGATCGCCGTCGTCGCCTGGGTTCCGTTGATTAGAGCGAGCCCTTCCTTCTCACGCACGCGCACGGGCTCGAGCCCCGCTCGCTCCAGCGCCCGAGCCGCCGGCTCGGGGCCGTCGCTCCCGTGAACGCTGCCCTCACCGATCAGACAGCGGGCCACGTGCGCCAGTGGGGCCAGATCACCACTGGCCCCGACCGAGCCGAATTCGGGAATCACCGGGTCGATCCTGTGGCGCAGCAGCCCGAGTAGGAGTTCGATGACCTCGCGGCGGATGCCCGAGTTGCCGCGGGCCAGTGAGTTGGCCCGCAGGAGGATGATCGCCCGACCCACCTCGGGGCTCAGCGGCCGTCCGAAGCCGCTCGAATGGCTGCGGATCAGGTTCTCCTGGATCTCGAGCCGTCGCGCCGGAGGCACGAGCACCTCCGAGAGCCGGCCGAAGCCGGTGGTCACGCCGTAGATGCGTTCGCTGGCGGCGAGCGAGGACTCGACGACTTGGCGTGAGGCGTCGATGGCGGCGAGGGAGCGGGGCGCGAGGACGACGTCGCGTTCCTCGGCACGGGCGACCCGACCGACGCTCTCCAGGGTAAGGCTGTGGCCATCGATCTCGAGCATTGGGATCTCCGTGGGCGCGAAGCCTTCAACAGCGAGCGCCGACAGTCGGCGGTCAATGGGGGATCGTTGGGGCGTCGACGAGGGAAGATAGGGCGGAGAAAGTGGGGTTGGAAGGGGGAAGACCCCGCCCCCCCGGGGGAGGGCTCACGCCCCGCTGAGCCCCCGAAACCCACTGCCTCCGAAACACCATCCCCCGGCTACAGCAGCGTTTGCATCGCCCCCCGGATCTCGGCGATCGCCTCCTGACGCTCTCCCTCCCCGATCGACGCCAGCCGCAACTCGACGAACTCCTCGAACACGATGTACGCCAGTCGCTCCAGGCCGGAACGAATCGCCGACAGCTGCATGAGGATCTCCAGCGCCTCGCGGTCGTCCTCGATCATCTTCTTCAACGACCCGACGTGCCCCTCGATCCCCGCCACCCGGTGGATCAGTTGCTTCTTGTCGCCGCTTAGTTTCGCCATCTTCACTTCTCCACGCCTTAGTCGTTGGGCAGGCGGGCCCTGTCGAACTCGCGAGTCCGCCCGACGATCGCCGCGCTCACATCCGCTAACTCAAGCCCTGGCGATCAGCATGCTGCCGACCGGTATCAACGAGGCCATGCGTGAATCGATGGCCCCAAGCCAGGTCATCAGCGCGTTGACCAACCCAGATCCGCCAGCGATCCCGTAGAGCGATACGGCAAATGCTCCGGGTATCCCGCGGGCCCGCTGCGCCGCGATGCTCGAGGCGCTGATCATCATGAGCAAGAGCACGACCGTGCTCGTCCAGGATGGCCCCCGGAAGATCAGGACCAGCAGAGATCCGATTACGACGATCTGAACGAAGCCGCGCAGCAAAGCGCTCGCCGACTCCCGCTCCAGGTGGATCTCGCGCCGCCGTGCCAGGTCGACGACCGCCAGGGCGAGGACAGCGGTGACGGCCGCCTGCACCAATCGTCCCGTAGTCGCGGCCCTCCAGAAAGACCGTCCCGCCGGTCGGCTCATCCAGCCAGTTGAGCAAGCGGAGCAACGACGTCTTCCCGGACCTGCTCGAACCGAAGACGGCCACGACCTCGGCACTCTCGATCGTGAACGACACATCGTCGATCAGCTGGCGGGCGTCAGCCCGGCGTGACAGGCGCTCGGCCCGCAAGATCGGCCGTGTGGCGGCCGCGTTATCTCGGTTGTCGATTGCCATCCTGAAACCACACGCCGCCCGCAGGCATCACCCCGGGGCCAAGCTCGAAGCGCAGCGGTATGGGTGCGTTCGAACGGCAAACTACTGCGTCGGCGCTGAGGACCGAAAGGTCGCCCGGCGGGACGGCTGCACCGTTCCAAGAAGGTTACGCGGCTGGGGGTCCGCCACTCTCGCTTGACAGTGCCACGGGCCGGTCTATGATGTGGCAGCTTTGAGCGCCTGGACGAACCACCATCAACGTAACGGGAGCCACTCCGGCAAGCCGGAGGGGGTCAGGGCGGTCTAGCACGTCAAGTTCCGGATGAACCGCGCCGCCCGTTCCCTTCCAGGAACGGGCGGTGGGTTTTTTGGGAGACCGGGAGCAGCAATGATCGAACGTCGGAACGAGTGACCGAAGACCATGGCCGCGAGCGGTGAAGCCAAGCCGATCTGGGCGCGCTGGACGCTGCTGAACGACGGGCGGGTCAACGTGGTGGCCACGTACGGCGAGGCCGGCGACTTCGTCCAGCGGGAGAGCGTGTTCGAGTCTCTCGATCAGGCGGCGAAGGCCCTGGGTCCAAGCTTCAAGGATGTCGTGACGCGAGCGCGAGAGGCGGGCAGCCGGGCCGGCCGCTGGCGGCCGTGAACGCGGGCGTGATGCTCAAGAGAGAGAGTGTGTGTGACCGAGACAGCGACCCAACGCTCGGCGGCCCGAAGCGCCCGGCCTCTCGCCGCATTCTAGCCGAAGACCCGACTCAGAGCGTGAAAGACGGCCACACCCGAGTCGGGCGCCGATGTGACGATCTCCCCGGTATGCAGCCGGTCATTGATCCCCAGGAGGAACGATTGAGCGCCCCCGGGCACAAAGGCTTGCACAACCAGCCAGTCGCCGGAGTTGCCGCCCGGGCCGGCGACGGAGTTGATCCGAGACATCCTCAGCCCGACGATCTCGATGTCGAAGGTAAGGAGCTGCAAGCGCCGCGTGGGAGCAGGTATCGGCGTGATCGAATCGGCCGCCTTGCCGGCGAGCTCGCGCAGCATGGCGGTGTAATCGCCGTCCGGCGATCGGAAGAAGGTGCAGCTGTTGCGGGTCAGATCGACCGCGATGCTGAAGCGCGACCAGCCATCGCGATGGGCATACGTCGCTTCCCAGCGACGGCGCATCGGATCAACGCCCGGCTCTCGCTCGGTTCGGAATCTGACGTGTCCGGCAACCGGAGTGGCGACCGACTCGAACGGACCGCGGCGCGTTCGCGCTTCCCGGTGCTCCATGGCGGGGGGACCCTCCGGGTCAAGATGAACAATCTGTACCATACCTATAGCGGGATTGGCATGTTCTCGCAAATCTGGCATCGGGCGCGAGTGACGGTCTCGGCGATCGAACAGCCTGCGGACGCAACCCGGAGGCCGGGATGAACCGAGCGCAGACGGAGCCCGGTCTCTGGCGGCGCTGGCGCGGCAAGTTATTGGCACGCCCGGGTTTGCAGCCAGTGCTCTTCGTCGCCCTCGCCATACTCTACATCTGGACGATTCGCCCCACCGGCAACGACTGGGTCAAGGGCCCAGTGCTCGCCTTCATCGTTCTGATCCCTTTCGCCTCTAACTTCCTGCACCGTGACGGGCTCAGGGAGATCGGCCTGCGTCTGGACAACCTCGGAGACTCGGCCCGAGAAGTGGGACTCGTGACGGTCGCCGCGGCGATCGCCGTGGTGGGCATTGGACTGGCCGCGGGCCATCAGCCGGTGTTTCGGCGCGGGGTCGCCACCTCGCTAATTCTGTACCCGTGCTGGGGGCTCGCTCAGCAATACGCGATGCAATCTTTCACCTATCGGCGACTCCGAGACGCCACCCGCCGGCCGTCCGCCGCCGCAGGTCTCGCCGCCATGCTCTTCGCGTCCCTTCACTATCCGAACCTGGCGCTGCTCTTGGTGACCCTGGTGGGCGGCTACGCGTGGTGCCGCCTGTTCGAGCGTCACCCCAACCTCATAACCCTCGCGGTATCTCACGGCTGGCTGGCGGTGTTGGTGCGCGCCTTCTGGCCGGCTGACTGGCTGCACAACTTGCGGATCGGGCCCGGCTTTTGG
>CAYGCC010000494.1:0-1912 GCA_964348165.1 uncultured Gemmatimonadota bacterium
CCGACGGGGCCAGTACGAGTCGGCCGGCGAGGCGTACGCTCGCGCGGTCGCGGCGGATTCCCAGTTTGCGCTGGCGCTCTATCGTCTCGGACTGAGCCGCGGGTGGTTCGATATCGCGACCTTCGGCAGAGAAGAGTTGGAACGCGCCGAGGCTCTTTCCAGCGCTCTTCCCCGCCGGGAAGCGGCTCTCCTGCGCGGGGACCTCGCTTTGGTGACGTTTGACGCGGGCTGGATCGACTCGGCGCGTGTCCTGGCCGACCGCTATCCCGACGACGCCGAGGCGTGGGTCCTGCTCGGCGAGCTGTACTACCATCGGGGCGCCCGGCGGCACTTCGGCTACGAGGAAGCCGAGCGCGCCTTCCAAAGAGCGGTACAGCTCGACCCCAACTGCGCACCCTTCAACCTCCACTTGGTCGACCTCGCCTTCGTCCACCAAGCCGACAGCGCCCTCGCCGCCGAGCGGATCGCTCACTATCGGGCACTGGCGCCGGACTCCCCCAAAAACGAGGAGTTCCAGTTGACCTTCCAGATCGCCTTCGGCGACGAGGAAGCGAGACAGGCCGCGCTGGCGAGGCTGCAGGCCGGAGAGCTTGCCGATCTTGTCTCCGTCGAGTATCGGCTCCGGCACCCGCGGTTCTGGACCCGCCGGGAGCCGCTGGTGCTTCTCGAGTTACGCATGGGCCCGGACGAAGTGCAGCGCCGCGCCGCCCGCGATCTGTTCCTCTCGAGCCTTTACCAGCGCGGCAGGCTCGCGCGGGCGCTGGCCTACCTCGAGACGACCCGGTCGTCGACCGGGCGATCGGACCATGCCATCTCATGGCAGCCGAGGTGAACGTGGGAGCCCTCCCGGAGAGACGCCTCGAAAGAGCCCTCGGGCGGGAAGCGATCGAGCACGCGATCGCGGAAGGTGCGCTCACGCTGGAGGAGCGGGCTCAGACGGTGGCGTGCGGTGCGATGTACGCGGCCAGGCTTGGCCGGGAGAACGATTATCGCGACCTCCGCCAACGCCTCGGCGCGCTGGCCGCCGCGGCCGCGGCCGAGGGTGACTCTGCGCTCGCCCAGAAGGTGCGTGACCGCACAAGGTACACCGACGGCGTGCGCGAATGGCTGCTCGGTAATCCCGAGGCCGCGTACCAGGCACTGGTCGACTTCCCGGCGATGCTCGACTACATGCCGGCGAATTGGTGGGGACGGATCCTGCTCGACTCCCGTAGGCCCGAGCTGGCGATTCCTTACTTCATCGGCGAGCGCACCGATCCACTTGCGCACCTGTACCTGGGAAAGGCTTACGAGGCGCTGGGTCGAGACGCCGAGGCGCGAGCGGCCTACCAGTACTTCCTCCTTTGGTGGGCGGCCGCCGACCCGGAATTCCGACCCCTACTCGACGATGCGCGCCGGGCGTTGACGCGCATCGGACAGCGGCTGAACTGAGAGGACGGTGCCTCGGGCTGGCCGGCGCAATCGACGCCGGGAGGGTACAGGCTCATTGTGGCGGGGTCGCGGTGAATGATGCGCAGGCCCCGACTCGTACACGCCCTCACTGGAGAGACATTCGTCTCGCCACTTAGCACCACAGCAGGCCTGGCAGCGGGCTGACAAGGCGACGAGAGAGACCACGAACACCGCTGCAGCCGCTCTAAGTGACAACGGCCAAATCCAATTGTGGTTTGGCCGCGTGCCCGAATACCCCCACGGGGAGTCGAACCCCGGTCTCCTGGCTGAGAACCAGGTATCCTAGGCCACTAGACGATGGGGGCGCTTACGGGGCTCGAATCAACAAAAAATGCTTTGGCCGGTCAAGAGTGTCGCCGAGCGGCTCGGCAGGAGCCGCTCGACCGTGCAACTGGAGGGCAAACATCGCTGTGCGGATTTGGGAAACTGCCGGGTAGATAGCGTAGGTAGTTGTGGGAAG
>CAYGCC010000495.1:0-2972 GCA_964348165.1 uncultured Gemmatimonadota bacterium
CCTGCCGTCCAAGCTTCCGCTTATTCATTCTCCCTCCTGGCCCCTGTCCACGATGCAAAAGGCGACGGCGGCACCGCGAGACACCGCCGTCGTCACACACACTTCGATGGTTAGGCGCCGTCGAAACCGGCGCCGGCCGAGCGATCCTCAGTCGGTCCCGCTCATGGTGGCGTCCCGCTTGGCCTTGAACTCCGTGCCCTCCATCCAGTTGGGGAAGGTGGTCTCGCCGGCCAGGCGGAAACCTATCGCGAAGAATAGCTGGATGTCCTCGATGGCGCCGCTCAGGTCCCAAGATGGTTCGTACTCATCGGATGGTTTGTGGTAATGCTCAGCGATCCACTGATCCTTCTTTTGCTGCGTCCACTCCACCCCATGCTCCATGTGGTCGCTCCCCGTATCCGTATAGAGAGCGGGGATACCCTGCTTGGCCAGCGGGAAGTGGTCCGATCGATAGAAGTAGCCCTTCTCGGCTTCGGGATCCGGCACCAAAGTGCGGTTTTGGCCGGCGGCCGCCTGGGCCAGATACCCGTCCAGCTCCGAGTTCCCGTAGCCGACGACCACGATATCCCGCATGGGACCGTAAATGTTCAGGCCATCGATGTTGATAGCGGCGACGGTCTTCGCGGGCGGATAGATGGGATTGGCCGCGTAATAGGCCGAGCCCAGCAAACCCTGCTCCTCCGCCGTGGTGGCAAAGAAGAGGATAGAGCGGCTCGGCGCCGTCGGCAGCGATGCAAACGCTTGGGCCAGCTCGAGTAGCGCGGCCGTGCCGCTCGCGTTGTCGAGGGCGCCGTTGTAGATCTGATCGCCCTGAAGGTTGGCATCGCGGCCCAGGTGATCCCAGTGGGCCATATACATGACGTACTCGTCGGGCCGCTCGCTTCCCCGCAGTAGCGCGAACACGTTTCGGGAGGTCGAGCGCTCGATCGTATTGCGGATCTTCATCGAGGCCTGGACGCCGAGCGACACCGGCTTAAATCCGCGGTTCGCCGCCTGCTTTGTCAGCTGCGCGAGATCCTTCCCGCCCATGCGGAAAATCTCGCGCGCCGTCTCTAGAGTCAGCCAACCCTCCACCTTCACCCGGCCCATGTTGTTGTCGGCGGAGACCATGTCGAATTGCGGGCCGGACCAGCTACCCTTCACTACATCCCAACCGTAGGCCGCCGGCTCGGTCTCGTGTATGACGAACGCCGCCGCGGCGCCCTGCCGGGCCGCCTCCTCGTACTTGTACGTCCAGCGGCCGTAGTAGGTCATGGCGCGGCCGTTGAACAGCTCGGGATCCTCGGTGGCGAAGCCCGGGTCGTTGACCAGCATGACCACGGTCTTTCCCTCGACGTCGAGGCCCTCGTAGTCGTTCCAGCCGTACTCCGGCGCCACGGTGCCGTAGCCGACGAACACCATCTCCGAGTTTTCCAGGTCCACCGACTCCGCGACTCGCTTGGTCCACGCCATGACCTGGTCGCCGTAGCGGTAGCGCGTGGCCTGGCCGCGACCCTGCACGTCTAGGGTCATCGCCGGATCAGCCGCGATGGACACCAGGGGCACTTCTTGAAACCAGCTATCGCCGTTACCCGGCTCGAGACCGAGACCCTCGAATTGCTGGCGCAGGTAGTTCACCGTCTTCTCTTCGCCCGGCGTGCCTGGAAGACGCCCCTCGAACTCGTCGGCGCTCAACGTCTGAATGTGCCGGAGGAGATCGTCGGCCGTGATCGTCGCGGTTGCCGCGTTCATCTCTCTTTCACCCGGCGCTCTTTCACCGGCGCAGCCGCCGACAGCGAACAGGACGGTCAGCAGGCCGGGCAGCGCTCTTTCGACAGTTCTTTTCATCTCGACCTCGTTACAGGTGGCAGTTTCGCCCGGCGGGCGAATCACGCCCTCTCCCCGGCCCCCAGGCGGGCCGGGCGCTCTCGGGTTGGGGGTCTTTGACTGAGACAGGAAAGAACGTAGCCGCCACTCGAAGCCGCGCAAGTCGCCCGCACGTCGTTTCGCTTGACCGTTTCGGCGCCGGCGTCTTGACAGCCGCACGCGGCCCGGCGCATTGTCCGCCGTTCCACACAACGTGGTGCATTCCTCGGAGCGACGTCTGCAACAGATGATCTCAACCATCGAGCCCGACCGCCGCGGTCGGCTATCGCTCACCTCGCTCGCCGTGGTGTTTGCCATGATCGGGACCACGAACCCGGTCGGCGCCCAGACACGCTCGGGCTGTGATGCGGCCGCGGCACACGCCCTCCAGAGTCATCTATCGCTGGCGGATCGAGAACGCGGCGCTGCACCGCGGCACCGGCGCCATGGATCCCAAGACCTTCAAATTGAACGGCCGCTATTACCTGGTTCAGTCGCTGCAGTTCGGCGCCGGCGGACCCGACAGCGACCTGGGCGCCGCCGTCTTCGATGTCACCGGGCTGCCGGACGTGAGCAGGATGAAGGTGGTCGGGCGCATCCGCGAGCCGGAGACGCCGGGCGGCTTTCACAACATCTTCATCTACAAGCACTCCGACGGGCGCGTTCTGCTGCTCACGACGGTCTCGGGGCCCTTCGCCAACGTCTACGACATGGGCACGTTCCTGAGCAACCCAGAGGCGGCGCGAGTGGCGCGCGTCCCCGTGCCCGACAGCCCCGAGCTGCAGGCGCGGCGCGCCGGCGGCTACTACGTTTACGACATCTCGAATCTGGACGAGCCGAAGCTGCTGACCTCGGTGACCGGCGTGCCCGGCGTGCGCTGGGGCCACACCTTCACGCCGACGCCCGACGGCCGCTATGCGGTGGGTGAGACCGAGTACCAGTACGCGCCGTTGCGCATCTTCGATCTGCAACCCGGACTGAGAGGCGAAGTGGCGACGATCCGGCTGCCCATCGGCGCCTGGACGGCCAACTGGAAGCACCTGAGCCATAACCACGAGGTGCGCTGGCCCTTCGTCTTTGTCTCGGGATATGAGGATGGCTTGCAGGTCTTCAACATGCAGGACCCG
>CAYGCC010000496.1:0-12447 GCA_964348165.1 uncultured Gemmatimonadota bacterium
GAGCACCAACACCCTGACGCTGGAGTTCACGCGCGGGAACAACGACGCGCTGTTCGCCGGAGGCAACGAGATCAGTTTTCTGGGCCGACTTCAGAGCTTCTGGGATCTGAGCGCCTCGAGCTACTTGCAGTTCGGCGCCACCGGGGTCTACGGCGAGAACGGGGACGAATCGCTCATCTCACGCCTGTTGCAGCTGGATGCGTCATATCGCTGGACGCCGGCCGGCCGTTCGATCTACCGCGACTTCAGCCTCAAGGCGGAATGGTATTTCGTCGATCGAGAGCTCGCCGCGGCCGATCTTTCCGGCAACGGCGGCTACGTTCAGGCCAGCTACCGGCTCGATCGCCGCTGGATACTGGGCGGCCGGGCCGACTTCCTGGACGACTTCGGCGCCGAGCCGCAGATCTATCAGCTCGTGCCCAGCGTGACCTGGTGGCAGAGCGAGTGGGTCCGTCTCCGATTGCAGTACCACTTTCTGAAGCCGGACGGCGGCGACGGCAACCACACGCTGCTGTTCCAGACCGTCTGGGCGGCTGGACCTCATAAACACGAGACCTACTGAGTAGCGACCAAGTTACGATCGAGGCTTGCAGGAGCGCGGGCGCTCCTGGGCCGATCAAGTGAAGGAGAGCTGCGAGATGGGATTTCCAAGACTTCACGAGTGCCTGTGGCCCAAGCGTCGGGACGCATGCACGATTCTATTGGGTCTGGTGCTATTCGCGCCGACTTCGCTCGGTGCCCAGGACAAGCTCCGCGTTGTCACGACGTTGCCGACGTACAGCGCAATAGCCGCTGAACTCACCGGTAACCTTGCGGAGGTCGCTGCGATCGCGCGAGGAGATGAGGATCCGCATTTCGTCAATCCACGCCCGAGCTATGCCGCCATGGCGGGAGCGGCAGATCTGTTTGTTGTGACGGGATTGGACCTCGAGCTCTGGGTGCCGGCCATCATCGACCGAGCGCGGAACCCCCGGATCATCGAGGGAGCTCCGGGCCATGTCACCGCCTACTCGGGTGTCAACCTGCTGCAAATTCCCGACGAAGTATCACGGGCAGGCGGCGACGTGCACGTCTTCGGGAATCCCCATATCCATACAGATCCCGTCAACGCGATCATCATCAGCCGCAACATCCTCGCCAAACTGAAGCAGGTCGATCCCCGAAACTCGACGGCTTACGATGCCAATGCCCGCAACTTCGAGGAGCGCGTGATGCGACGGACCTTCGGCGACGAGCTCGTTGACCTGTTGGGCTCCGATGCCCTCTTCCAGCTGGCTCGGAACCACCGGTTCTGGGACTTTGCCCGGCAGCAGACTTACCAAGACAAGCCGTTGAGCGATTACGTTGGAGGTTGGCTTGCCGAAGCGGCGCCCTTCCGTGACCGAAGCATGGCTTGTTATCACAAGAACTGGGCCTACTTCAGCGCACGATTCCGTGTCGAATGCGTCGTTTACATCGAGCCAAAGCCGGGGATCCCAGCTTCACCCGGGCATCTGGCAAACGTCGTCAGATTCATGCGTGACGAGAACGTGAAGGTCCTCCTTGCAGCCAACTATTACAGCCGGGGACGGGTGGAGCAGGTAGCTGCTCGCACGGGGGCCAAGGCCGTGATCGTTCCCGAGCACGTTCTCGGAGCGGAGGGAGTTGACACCTACTTTGACCTTGTTGACGCTTGGGTGTCTGCCATCGCGGAAGCGTTCGTCTCGCAGTACGGGCGTGGCCATCCCGAGTAAGCCTACCCGGCTCGCCGTTTGCGGACCGGCTGCCACAAGCCGCCACCTATGCCGCAGTCATCACGTCAATAGCGGCACCGGCTTGCTGCAGAGAGGCGCTGGCACCCTTGAACAGGCGGAAGAACAATGGACTTGATGCTACCAGCTCTGGTCATCTCCCTTATCCTCGTCTCGATCCACGCATACTTGGGGATCCACATCATCGCGCGCGGAGTGATCTTCGTTGACCTCGCCCTCGCCCAGGTAGCCGCCCTGGGTTGGGCAGCCGCCGGCCTGGGACTTTCGACGACCCTCGGCAATTGGCTGGGCCTGCCGGCGTCCGTGACCGGTTATGCTATCGGTCTTCTGGCCACCCTCCTCGCGGCGACGCTCTTCAGTGTGTCCCGCATGGAGCACTATTACGTGCCACAGGAAGCCATCATCGGGATCGTCTACGTGGTTGCGTCGGCGGGAACGATTCTGCTGGCCGCTCAAGCACCCCGGGGAGCGGAGCATGTGGAAGAGCTTCTCTCCGGCAGTCTCCTCTGGGTGACGTGGCCCGAGAAGCTATGGCCACCTGCCACCTGGTTCGAGTACCAGATCCCGAGGACTGCAATAATCTATGCCGCCATCGGTAGCATCTACTGGTTCCTTCGGGAGCGCTTCATGTGGATCTCGATGAATCCAGTCAAAGCGCGACTTCAAGGTTGGTCCGTCGCTGCCTGGGACTTCCTCTTTTACGCGCTCTTCGGCGTCGTCGTCACCGTCTCGGTCCCCATCGCCGGCGTTCTAGTCGTGTTCAGCTTCCTGGTCATCCCGGCGGTCATCGCTTTTCTCTTCACCGCTAAGCCTGACAAGCTGCTCGCCATCGCCTGGTCCTCAGGTACTTTGGCCACACTCTTGGGCCTCTACGCCTCTTACGAAACGGATTTCCCGACGGGCCCCACCGTCGTCTGCGCCTTCGCGGCGACGCTCGTCCTTGCTTTCGCTTTGAATCGCCTGCTCCGCCGGCGGGAGGCCACACCCGAGACGGTCTGACGGGTCGTTATCGGGCCAGAGTCCGCCCGCGCGCCCCGCGCTCGGGCCGGCTCACCCAGGCGCTGCCGCGATCGTAGAAACGCAAGGGCGCTTCCACGCCCTTGCTGATCCCGATACGTGTGGTGCGGACGACCTCGGCAGACGGGGTCTCGCCACCGACCGAGATGAAGACCGGCGGTTCGGTGAGGGGGTGGCGCTGCAACTCGGGGCCGATGGCCAGCGCCCGGGTGAGCTTGCCAGGCCCCGAGGTCAGCTCTCGGTCGGATCGCCCCGAGCGTCTCCGGCGCATCACCTCGATCCCCTGCAGCGGCTCCACGGCGCGAATCAACACCGCCGCAGGGACGCCCGTCGGCCCGACGACGACGTTCAAGCACCAGTGGACCCCGAAGTTCAGGTGGATGTAGACCGTCCCCGCCGGCCCGAACATCGGGTCGTTGCGGCCGGTGCGTCCTACCGACTCTGACGCGTGCGAAGCCGGGTCGTGAGGCCCGGGGTAGGCCTCAGTCTCCACGATGCGACCGACGCAGCGCGCGCCGTCGCAGTCCGAGACCAGTCGGGCGCCCAGCAGTTCGCGGGCGACGACCTCGGCGCCTCGCTGATAGAAGCTCGCTGCAAGCGGCCGAAGAGCGGAGCTCACCGGCCGCCGCTTTCCAGCTCCTTGCGTCGCGCCTCCAGTACCCGCTCCGCCCGGTGGTCGGGGAGAACTTCCCGGATACGATCCGGTTGCTCGTCCATGACCCGGAAAAGGTCGGTTCCGAACGCCTCGACCAACGTCCGAGCCGTCCGCTCGCCGACCCCGGCGTAGGAGCGAAGTTGGGAGACGAGGTCCGCCGCCGCGTCCGTAAGCTCTGCGTCGCCCGCGCCAGACCTCGGGGCGGCCTCGGGCTGGCCACGTTCGTCGAGCGTCGCGCCCACGGCTCCCCGACCTCCGGCAGGTTCGCCGGCCGCCTCGCGCTGGCCGGACTCGTCCGCAGGCGATCTCTGGCGGTCGGGTCGGTCGTCTGCCGATCCGGAGCGCGGCGACCTCTGGCCCTCGAAAATCGGGGGCGGCGCCGCGGCGGGCCGGTAGCGGCCCCGCGAGCCCCAGCGCCCGCGGATCGTGCCGCGCGGTGCGCCGGGAAGTGGCGCCGGCTCGATGAGGGTCCGCTTCTCAGTGCCCGGCTCGTCCCCGGGGGTCGCTTCGACCTTCGGCTCGGCCGTGAGCTCGGCGGCGATCGACGTCACTTCCTCCGAATCCCGCGGGGGCTCGGCCTCGGCCCGGCTCGCCGGCTCGGCGGACCGCGCGCGTTCGCTTGCCTCGTCCCGAAATGCGCCCGTTGTCTCGCCGCGCTCCCGGGCGCGCAGATCCTCGCGCCGGGCCTCCGACGTCGCTGGCCTCGCTCCGCGGCCGCGCCTCCGTCCGCGGCTCGGTCTGGCCTCACCCTTCTCCTGCCGCGGGCCCGGCCGGCCACCTCGTCGTGTGGGGGCCGACGGTTCGGACTCGGAAGTTCGCGCGCGGGGGCCGCGAGGTGGCCGCTCGCGCCGAAGCTCCCGCGGCTCGTGTCGCGCCGCTCTCTCGGCCTGGCGCTCGTGTCCCCTCGGCGGACGTCGTTCCTTCTCCGCTTTTTCCGCTTTCGCCGCCGGCTGCTGCTGCACCGCGGTCAGCGTCTCTTCGGCCTCGTCCGGCCGCGCGCCGAAGAGGAAACGGGCGATGCGCTTCATCGCCGGCTCCCGCGAATCATCTAAACCCGATTCGGTCTGCGCCGTCCCGCGTGGCCGCCGTTTCTTGTCACCCTTCGGGCGAGCGACGTGGTAGTTGCCGTTCGGCCCTCGAGTCAGTTCGACGGCGCCCGCCTCCTCGGCCGCGTGCAGGAACTTGCTGAACTTGCTGTAGCCCAGCTCCCCTTCATCGAAGCTGGGGTCGAGCTCGAGAAGCTTGCGCTTGACGTCGCTGTCCCGGACCGAATTCTCGCCCTCTAGCAGTGGATCGAGCGCCCGGTTGAGCAGCTCGAGGGCCGACTCCATCGTGAGCTTCGGTCGAGCTCGACGCGTGCCGCCATCTTCTTCCTTTCCCTTTTCGCCCCGCCGCTCCCTCGGCCTTTCCCGCTCGCGGCGATCGCCGCCGCGCCGCGCCTGCGGCTTCACATCTTCGGTCGGCGCTTCTTCCTTCTTCGGCGCCTGCCCCGGGGCGCGCCTCGGGATGATCCCGTATTGGCCGTTCTCCATCTTCTGGATCGAGACCAGGCCACGCGACTTCGCCTCGACCACGAAGCGATTGAACTTGTTGAAGCCGATCTCTTTCTCGTTGAACGACGGGTCGATTTCCAGCATGACCTGCTTCAAACGGTCGGACCGCATCGTGTCGCCGCGCTCGACCATCTTGTCGACCGCCTTCTGCACCAGCACCCACGGGTCGTGGCTCTCCAGCGGCTGGTCACCGGCTTTGCTCAACCCCGAGAGCGCCGAGTAGCTGTAATACTCATCGCAGTTCTGAACCAGCAGGTCGGAACTCGATTCCTGAATCCCCACGCCGATGATGTACTTGCCGTACTCCTTCAGCTTGAGCACCAGGCTGGAGAAGTCGCTGTCGCCCGACATCAGAATGAACGTGCGGATCTCGGGCCGGACGAATACTAGCTCAAGCGCGTCGATCGCAAGACGAATGTCGGTGGCGTTCTTCTTGGACGAGCCGTAGGCCGGCGCGAAGATCAGATCGATCGAGGCTTCCGAGAGCGGGACGATATACTGCGGATAGCGCCGCCAATCGGCATAGGCGCGCTGTACGGCGACTTTGCCTCGAATGACATCAGAATTTAGAAGGTTACGAAGTTCCTGGCCGAGATTCGACCGGATCCCCATCGTGACGTTGTCGAAATCGATGAGCAACGCCGCTTGTAGATCGTCAGTGGGACGCGCCGCGCGACGATCCGCTTCCTGTCGCATTTCCATGCCTCTCATAACTCCTTATACCACAACGCATTACGATTGAGAGAGGCAGGCCTGCCGCGCGCGAGGGGTCTCGGCTTCGCCGCTCGCCGGAAGACGCGCATCCGAAGTGGCATCGGCGCCGATGATCCTCCACATCGTGTGGCGATACCAGCAGCCGTGCCGCCCCGTGCTTCCAGCACCTACTCCGCTCGGGTGTCGAGCAGGTCTCTGCTCTCTAACACCACTCTCAAATCCGGCGCGCCGCCTGCTCCGCCCTGACCATGCGGGCGAGCTCGACGCGGCGGATCTTACCGCTCCCGGTCATCGGGAACGAATCGACAAAACGCACCAGGTCGGGGGCCTTGTACTGGGCGACCCGGCCCCGGCAGAACTCCTTGACTTCGTCGCCGGTGACAATCGCCCCCTCCACCGGCATGATGCAGGCGCAGATCAGCTCGCCCAGGACCTCATCCTCCACGCCGACCACGGCGACTTCTTGAACCGCCGGATGAACTCGGAGCAGATCCTCGAGCTCGCGCGGATAGATCGAGTAGCCGCCGCGGAAGATCGTATCCTGTTTGCGCCCGACGATATGAAGATATCCATCCTCGTCCACCATTCCCAGGTCACCGGTCAAGAAGAAGCCGTCATCGGTGAAGGAACGGCTGGTCTCGTCGGGTTGTCTGTTGTAGCCCTTCATCACGTTGAAGCCACGGATTGCCAGCTCGCCGACCGATTCCACCGGTAGCGATGCCCCGTCCTCTCCCAGTACTCGAGTCTCCACACCTTCCAGTAGACGTCCGACGGTGAAGTTCCGCTTCTCGGCCGGATCGTCGTGCCGGGTCAGGGAGACCCAGGGCGCCGCCTCGGTCAGCCCATAGGCGATCTCGACGTCGGGAACCAGCCGCTCACGCACCTCCCGGATCAGTGTATCCTGCACCGGAGCGCCGGCCACGATCCCCGTCCGCAGGCTCGAGAGATCGAGCTGACCGACGCTGCCGCTGCGCAGTTGCATGATGAACATCGTGGGCACGCCGTGCATCACGGTGGCCCGCATCTCCATTGCCAGCTCGAGCGACTGCAGCGCGCCGAACTTCTCCATCGGAACAACCGACGACCCGACCCCCAGCGCCGCAATCAAGGCGCCCAGTCCGAAGATGTTGAACATCGGGACGGTGATCAGCGTCACGTCGTCCCGGGTCATCCCCAGCGCTTCCGCCAGAGCTCCATTCGCCCGCACCAGGTTGGCGTGCGTCAGCATCACGCCCTTGGGTTTCCCGGTGGTGCCCGCCGTATAGAGGATCGCGTATACGTCCTCCTCAGGGTCGATGGCTACCTCGGGACAGGCCTTCCCCTCACCCGCCGACACCAGATCTTCGAACTGGAAGATACGGTCGTCGTACCACAGGTCCTCTTCACCCACAGTCACCACGTACTGGAGGCTGGGGAGGTTGAACTGCATCCGCTCAAACAGCTCCAGGTTGTCCAGCCCGTTGAACTCCTCCACCACGATTACCACCGACGCCTCGGAGTTTCTCAGCATGAACTGGAGCTCATGAGACGAATAGGCGGGGTTTAGCGGCACGATACTGGCCCCGAGCTGGGCGGCGGCCAGCGCTGACACCACAAACTCAGGCCCGTTCGGAAGGTCGATCGCGATGCGGTCGCCGGGCCCGACCCCGAGGTTGTGCAGCGCCGCCCCCAGCGCCCGCGCTTGGAGCCGTGCTCGCTCGTAGGAGAGCGTGTCCTTCTCGTGCTTTACGAACGGCCGACCGGGCTCCTCGGCGGCGTAGCGATCGAGGAGATCCCTGACCGACAGGCCTGCGAAACGGGCTTGATCCCCGATAGCTCCCCTCCTAACGGAAAAACTCTAGCCAACCAATCTGCCGAGTAATCTAGGGGCCGTCAAACCCCCGGCTCAAGGCCCCCCGGCGAACAGCGCCGCCACCACGCGGTCCGCCGGCGTCTCCCAACCCCAACCACCTTCTGGGGTCACCGCCGCCGCACCGACCTCTCTTAGTAATGTATACCGGAGCCCCGCCTGCGACCGCCGTCTCTCCCGCTCCAGCGCCTCGAGGAACCGTTCCCGCGTCAGGTCCTCGTCCGGCTCCACCGGGAGGCATGCCGATTCCAGGGCCTGCCGCACGCGCTCGGTCGTGTCCGCCTCCGTCGCCCCGAGCGCCACACCCAGCGCCGCCTGAGCCACCATCCCCACCGCCAATGCCTCCCCAGGCAGCCAGCCGTAGCCCATGACCGACTCCAGAGCCCGACCCACCGTGCCACCGAAGTCGAGAACCTGCCCGTAGCCGGCCTCCGTCTCGGCGCGCGCCAGGGCACCGGCCCTCAACTCCAGGGCGCGCTGGATCAGGCGCCCCACGACCTCCGGGTCGCGGCCGAACGTCGCCTCCACCCCCGCCACCAGCTCGGCGAAATAACCGCGATCGAGAACCAGGGCATGGCGGAACGCCTCGGCCAAGCCAGCGGCCAGCTGGGGAGCGGGCAGCGTCGACAGCAGCGACGGATCGATCAGAACCAGACGCGGAACACATGTCGTCGCGATCAGGTTCTTCCCCGCCGTGGTGTCGAGCGCCGTAACGCCGCCCACCGCGCCTCCCACCATCGCCGCCAGCGTCGTCGGGACCTGAACGCAGGGGAGACCGTCCAGAAAGGTGGCGGCGACGAAGCCGGCCAGAGCCATCGTCACCCCACCCCCGAGTCCGACGATGGCGCCGCCGCCGCCGACGCCGGCTCGGAAGAGTCGATCGGCGAGGTCGGCCCAGCTCTCCCGCGTCTTGTTCCACTCGCCGGCGGGGAACGAAAAGAGGGCCGCGGCGAGCCCCGCGTCCGAGAGGGCGGTAAGCAGGCGGTCGCCGTAGTGCCGGACCACCTGGCTGTCGCTGATGATGGCGAAGTAATCGGCGGAACAGGCGTGTGCGATCAGCGGTCCGGCGGCGTCCAAAAGGCCCGGCCGCAGGCGGATTTCGGCCGGGTAAACAGATGTCGTCGCGGCGAGCGCGAGGGTCAGATGATAGTCGAGGTCACCCCTGCTGCTCATCTCTCGCTCCAGTTAACCCGCAAAGGGGGCGACCGACGTGAACACCATGGGTGGATGGCAACCTAAGCGCGAATTTCGACGCGATCAACGCACGCGGTCCACCCGACTCGCGTTCCGACTCGAAGAGAGCGCGGGTGATGATTCAAAAAAGGGGTGACAAAAGTCTTTCCTTTTTTATAATTTGTTCCTATCTTGATGCGAGTTGCGGTGTTGGTGAGGTCGGGCGGACGTGCTGAAGAAAAAAATTTGGGTTCGATGCGCGGCTACGCTCGGGTGAACTCCCACAGGAGGGGGTCCAATAGGAAGCTCCGGAGCACGATCAGCTCCCAGCTCAGAAGAACACCGTCGCGCTAGCAAACTTCGTATCGGATTCGCCTTCAACTTGAAGCCGACGGCTGCGGCGATCTCGTCGCCGCAACAGGGAGAGTCGTCCCTAAACCCAACCCCAGCCCCCACCTACCCCAAGAACTCAGCCCTTACCCGCGCCCCCGGCGCCCAGCTCGAGTTCGAGGACACCTACGCCGAGTGGGACGACGAGCCCACCATCGCCGCGATCGAGCGGGCCCTGGGACAGGCCGGGGAGGTGGTCCGGCTGGAGGCCGATCCCGACTTCCCTGTCAGACTCCGCGAGACGCGGCCCGACATCGTGTTCAACTTCGCCGAGGGCTTGGCCGGGCCCAGCCGCGAGTCGCACGTCCCCGCCTTCTGCGAATTCTGGGGCATCCCCTACACCGGAAGCGATCCGGTCACTCTCGGCATCTGCCTCGACAAGGCCCGCACCAAAGAAGGTCTACTCCAGCATGGAATTCCGACCCCGGAGTTCCAGGTCGTGGAAAGCCCCGACCGGATCCGCCGCACGCTTCAGCTTCCCGCCATCGTCAAGCCGCTGTACGAGGGCTCGAGCAAGGGCATCAGCCAGCGCTCCTATTGTAGGAGCTGGCGGGAGGTCGAAGACGAGGTCGCACGGGTCGTCGAGCGCTACCGTGAGCCGGCGATCATCGAGCGGTTCCTCGGGGGCCGCGAGTTCACCGTCGCCATGCTGGGCAACGACGGCGACGGCCGCGCCTTGCCCATCGTCGAGCTGGACTTCGGAACGCTGCCCAACGGGGCGCCTCCTCTCTACGGCTTCGAGGCCAAGTGGATCTGGGACCGCCCCGAGGACCCGCTGGAGATCTTTCATTGCCCGGCGCGCGTCACGCCCGACCTCCAGCAGCGGATCGAAGCGATCGCGATGGCGGCGTTCCGGACGCTTCGCGTTCGCGACTGGGCCCGAATCGACGTCCGCTGCGATGAGGCGGGCGAGCCCTACATCCTGGAGGTCAATCCCCTGCCGGGCGTGATTCCGGACCCCGACGCCAACTCCTGCTACCCCAAGGCAGCTCGGGCCGCCGGGATCTCCTTCGACGAGCTGATCCTGGCTGTCCTCCGTGCCGCGGCGGCCCGCTATGATTTCCCGCTCTCGTCCTGATTCCGAGACCGCACTCGCCCAAGCCTCGGCGAGCGACCAGGTCCAGCCGGCAGGTCTGGGACGAGTCGCCGTGCTGGTCGACCAGGTGGCCGAGCGCGAAGCCGCCGCCCTCCAGGCCGGTGCCGATCCGAGCGCGCCACCCCAGTCAACCGCACGGATCATCACAGCTCTCCGGTCTTTGGGCTACGAACCCGTCGAGCTCGCCCTGGTCGCCGAGCGCCGAGCCGACTGGCTGGGCCAGCTGATGAACAACGACTTCCGCTTCGCCTTCAACCTCTGCGAGACGATCGGAGGCCAGGCCCACGGCGAGCACCTCGCCGCGGCGGCCGTCCAGCTGCTCGACCTCCCGATGACCGGGGCGTCGGCCGAGACTCTGCTTCTCTGCCTCAACAAAGACCGCTGCGCCGCGATCCTGCGCGCTCACGGCGTCGAAGTCCCCGATTGGCGGCTTCTCAGGCAGAACCGGCCTTTCCCGGACGACTGGGATCGCTTTCCGGCGATCTTGAAGCCGGCGGCCGAGGACGCTTCGAACGGGGTGCACCCCTATTCCGTCGTCCGGTCGCCGGGCGAGCTGGTTGAGCTAGCCGAGACGTTGCTCCGCAACTTCCAGAGCCTGGTCGTCCAGGAATACATCGACGGGCGCGAGATCAACCTGGCTATCGTCGGCGACTTTCTGCTTCCAGCGGCCGAGATTGACTTCAGCGCCCTGCCCGAGGGCTCGCCCCCCATCGTCTCCTTCGAGGCGAAATGGAGCGAGGGCAGCCCCGAAGACCTGGGGACGCAGCCGGTCTGTCCGGCACCGCTGCCGGCCGCGCTCACTCGCGAGTTGCAGCTGCTCGCCGGTCGCGTCTGGCGGGTGATGGAGGGTCGCGGCTACGGGCGTGTCGATGTGCGGCTCGCCCCGGACGGCACAGCTTACGTGATCGACATCAATCCCAACCCCGATTTGTCGGCCGACGCCGGGTTGGCCCGGCAGGCGCGTGTGGCGGGTTGGTCGTACGAGCAATTGATCGAGAAGATCGTCGATGACGCGCTGGCCGGTCCCAAAGGCGCCGGCAGCTCTGCGTGGACCATCCTGCAACCTGTCGATCAAGCTGAGAGCTGAGTTCATGGCATCCGTCGGCCAGACGCCCAGTACCGGCACATCCATTCCCGCGCGATGCGAGGGCAGCGCGCTGCGCTGGGGTCGTCCCGAGGCGCGGCATCGCGTGCAGGTGGCCGAGATCGTGGCCGCCACGGGTCTGTTCCGGCCCGAGGAGATCGACGTGGCGCTCGAGGTTTTCGACGACTACTGCCGGGCGCCCGGCGGCGATTACTGGGCGATCGGCGCCTTCTCTGGCCCGGACCAGCTTGCCGGCTTCGTGCTCTATGGGCCGACGCCCTGCACGGTCGATACCTGGGACCTCTACTGGATCGCCGTACACCCCGATCTCCAGCGCCGGGGTGCGGGACGTGGGCTGATGGAGCGTGTCGAGCAGCACCTGGGTGAAGAAGGCGCGCGTCTATGCGTGATCGAGACTTCAGCGCGCGACGACTATACGGCAACACGTCAATTCTATCTTTCCTGTGGTTACCTAGAGGTCGCGCGTGTCGGCGACTTCTACGACGTGGGTGACGACCGGGTCACCTACGCCAAGCGGTTCGCTCAGTCAACAGTCTCTTCGCGAGAGATGAGTCGCGAGAAGTGAGGAAGAAGGGAGACGGTGCGGGGCGCGGGGGGCGGTCCCCTGGCTCACATCTCTAACTCATGTTGGGGCGAGGTGCATGACTATGGGGAAGTGGCAACAGGTGCTCAAGAAGAGCCTGACCACAGTCGATCAGCTCGTTGAGGCCTTCGGCGAAGAGAACATCGATCGCGAGGCGGTCCAGCAGGCGATCGACAAGTTCAATCTCCGAATCACGCCCGCGGCACTGGCGACGATCAAGGAGACCGGCGACGCCTTTTGGAATCAGTACGTCCCGATGCCGGAAGAGAACGAGGTCATCGACGGGATCGTCGACTCGCTCGCCGAGGACGACGATTCGCCAGTTCCTAACATCACGCATCGGTATCCCGACCGCGTCCTCTTCCTGGTCAGCCCGGTCTGCGCCACCTACTGTCGGTTCTGCACTCGCCGCCGCAAGGTCGGAGACCCGGAAAAAATCCCCCTCAATCAGTTCGATTCGGCGTTCAAGTACTTGCGCAAGCACACCGAGATCCGCGACGTGATACTCTCCGGCGGCGACCCGCTGATGCTGTCAGACCGACGTCTCGAGCACTTTCTCAA
>CAYGCC010000497.1:0-1951 GCA_964348165.1 uncultured Gemmatimonadota bacterium
TCGGGGTACTCTGCCGCGCGCTCGTCGTCCAGGTAGCAGACCACGGCGGCGGCGCCATACTTCAACACGGCCAGCCGGTGCACCGAGCCGCCGTATCCCGTGGCGAGCACGAACTTGCCAGCGACGTCCTTACCCTGGTAGTCGACGTCGCTCGTACCGGCGCCCACCCAGACCAGCTCGGCGGTCACGTCGCCGGGGTTCGAGTAGGTGATCAGGCTCATGGCGATCTCGGGATAGCCGACGATCCGCTCCGCGACCGGCTCCAGCATCCGCAGTTCGGCCGACTCGATGTCCCAGCCCGAGGGCGACTGCCACGTCCCGTAGGCGACCACCCCGTCCGATGGGTACGACTCGATCCACGCCTCGTTTTCGCCGAACCCGTAGGCGCGCAGCTGCGACAGCACGTACTGAGCCGCCTGACGATAGCCCCGCGAGCCCTGGATGCGGTGGTGCCGCGTGATCTGGATCACATGGTCCTTGGCGACCTCGCCACTGAGCGCTTCGTGCAACAGGTCGCGGCGCTCGGCATCGAGCAGCGGCGTGAAGCTCTGTGCCCAAAGGGTGGATGCGATGAAGAGGAGGAACGGCAGGATGAGACAGCTTCGCGGTTTCACGGACCTCACTCCCGGGTATCGGCCACTCAACCGGTCGGCGAGACCTGTTGATCAGCCGTCTTCCTGATAGTACTCCGGAAACATCCTCTTCAAGCAGTCGGGACAGAGGCCGTGACTGAAATCGACCTCGGAATGCTCGCTGAAGTACTCTTCGACCTGGCGCCAGTAACCGGCGTCGTCGCGGATCTTTTTGCACGAGCTGCAAATCGGCAGCAGGCCCCGCAGCGTCTTGACGTTGGCCAGCGCCTCACGGAGGTCGCGGTTTCGAGACTCGAGCGCAGTGTTGAGGTTCCGCAGCTCGAGCATGTCCTGAAACCGGGCGCGGGCGATCTCGATGGCGCGCTCCATCTCGGCCGCCCTCGGCGGCTTTACCAGGTAGGCGCCGACGCCGGCGGCGCTGGTCTTCTGCAACAGCTCGGGCTCGTCGTATGCCGTCAGCACCACAACCGGCGTGGGGCAGCGGCGCTGGATCGCCTGCGTGGCCTGCACGCCGTCCATCTCCGGCATCTTGATGTCCATGATCACGACATCGGGGCGCAACGTCTCCGTCATCTCCACGGCCTTGCGCCCATCGCTGGCGGTGCCGGCGCTCTCGTAGCCCAGCTCGTCCAGAACGCCCCTGATCATCTCGCCCACCAGGAAGTCGTCCTCGGCGATCAGCACTCGTACTCCCCTCGACGTCGTGTCAGGCATGTATGTCCACCCTTCGATTCAGACCGCTTGTGGGAACAACACTTCGGCGACGGCGCCGCCATCGTTCCGCAACTTGAGCTCGCCGCGCAAGCTCCCGTCAACGATGTTCTTGATCAGGTACAGGCCGACGTCCATCCGATCGCCGTCCAGCACGGGTTCCGGGAAACCCGGCCCGTCGTCCCGATAGAACAGGCGAACCCCATCCTTGGCGCCGCCCCCGCTCGCGCGCCTGCCCCCCTGGCGCTCAACGTCGACCCGGACCTTGACGGTCTGCCGATCGCCGAAGGCATGCTTCACCGTGTTGGTCGCCAGCTCGTTGAGCACCAACGCCAAGCTGGTGGCCTGCTCGGGCGTCACCCTCACGTCGGATTCCGGCGCCTCGAGCTCGATGCGCCGCTCCGGCGGGATCGAGCCCCACGCCAGACGGATGATCTGCTGCGCCAACTGGCTCAGGGGCAAAGGAGTCCAACCCGCGGCCGAGAGCAGCTCGTGGGCACCCGCCATGCCCTGGACGCGGCCGGCGACGCTTTTCATCGCGTCGGCCACATCGGCTGTATCCGCGCCGCGCGCGAAGCGCGCCTCCGCGTTGAGCAAGCCGATGATGCTGGTGAGGTTGTTCTTGACCCGGTGATTCACCTCGCGCA
>CAYGCC010000498.1:0-11769 GCA_964348165.1 uncultured Gemmatimonadota bacterium
TTGAGCTGGAGGGACCAGAAGGAGCGGCCCAGGGCCCCACCCGAGCCGAGGTAGGCGGCGAAGTAGCTGCCATCAGCCGAGTTGTACGCTTCGCCGCCCGCCCACACCTGCGCCCCTTCCAGCGGTTGCCTGATCTCGAGGCCGGCTCCGTACATCCAGAGGTCGGCTGAAAATACTACGGGCGGCGCCTGGCTGCGGTCCCGGACTTCCGATCTGCCGACGCCGGCGAAGCCGCGGACGACCAGGGTCGAGGGGCCGGCGGTCAAACGGGCTTCCGGAATCAGGCGCGCGGTCACGGCGTCGTAGCGGTTCGGCTCACCGACGATGAACGCCGAAACGACCCCGTTCAGCGAGGCGCTGTGCCTCCGGCCTAGCGTCGTCCGCAGACGTCCGCCCAGGGCACCGCCGATCCAGTCGGCGGACTCGGGGTCGACTGCGAGTCCTCCAAAGGCGGCGGCAAAGGCGGGCCCGATCAGGAGCCGGCTGCCCAGCTGGAGGTAGGTCGCGGCGTCGGCCTCTACACCGGTTGGTGGCCGCGCGTGCGAGATCCCTGCGTCGACAAAAGCGCGCGTCTGAGGGTAGACGGTGTTGGGAGTGCTGGCGATGAAGAGTATGAGGAGAGCCGAGCCGGCGCCCTCGTGACAAGGGCGCCGGTGGGGCCGGCGCTCAGGATCGAGCTGGTGGCTGCGGAATAACCAGAACGGCGTTGCGATTTCCGAACCCGTCGTCCACGTAGCGGTCTGCCTTGGGATCAGTCTCCCACTGCGATCCGTCGATCACAAACATGTACTGATGGACTCCAGGTTTCAACGCTAGCCTTCCGCTCCAGATCCCGTCGCCATCGACGTCACTCAAGACCAGCTGGGGCGTCCAGGCATTGAAGTCACCGGCCACGGCGACGGAGCGCGCGCTCGGCGCCTCGAGCACGAACTGGACGAAGATGGTCGGCGTCTCGATCGCCGTGGGAATGTCCTGGCGCTGTGGGCCGTCACCGCGGGGCAGAATGAGCACGAAGGCCAGTGCGGCCGCGGCCGCCAGACCGGCGAGCGGCGAAATGCGTACCGAGCGTGGGCGAACCGCCCACGACGCCGCCCGGCGCCAGCTCGGCTGCCGCCGCCGCGCCGGAAGGGCCCGGGCGATACGGGCTTCGAGTCCCGCTGGCGCGCCGTGCGGTCCCAGCTCCCGGGTCTCGGCCAGCAGCCGGTCCCAGCGCTCGGCCTCGGAGCGCAGCTCCGCCGGCAGCTGGCTGGAGCTGATCTCACCGTCCAGGTATGCCTGCAATTCCTTCCTCATAGGTACTTCTCCAGCAGGTTCTGCAGCCCTTCCCGGGCCCGGTGGACTCGCATCTTGAGCGCCGGCACCGACGCGTCCAGCATGTCCGCCATCTCATGATAGGAGAAGCCTTCGATGTGCTTGAGCACGAAGGCCTCCCGTTCCTCCGGTGAGAGCCGTTCTAGCGCTTCGGTGATACGATCTCTCAATTGCACGCGCTCTGCGCTCTCCTCAGGGTCGCCGCTGTCGCTGGGTAGCGGCGCGGCGTCGTCCAACCTCAGGTTCTTGCGGCGCCGGCTCTTCAGGTAGTCCTTGCACTGGTTCGCGTTGATCCGGAAGAGCCAGGCGCCCACCCGTTCCGCGTCACGGCAGCTTTCCAGGTTCTCGTAACCTTTGATGAACGCGGCCTGAACGATATCGCTCGCCTCATCGGGTCGGCCTGTCATCCGCGCGGCGTGCCGGTAGAGCATATCCTGATAGCGGGCCACGAGGATCGCATAGGCCTGCTGGTTACCGTTCAGCACGTCGTGGACGACGGCGGCATCGCTCGGTTCGCTCTCTCGCGCCGTCACGCGCTCTGTAACTCCCCACATTGTAGACGATTGGCGGTGCGCTCCGGTCACTGGGAGCGGGGCACAGGGCGGGCCGGGGAGGACCCCCAAAATAACCACATCGACCGCCCTTCTCCAAAACCGCCCGTCTAGCGGGGCTTGGCTTGCCGTCTTGGCGTGCGAAGCGCCAGGCCCGCTTGGAGCGGTGCCCGGCGCCAGTCGCGTCTGTTGAAACTAGTTACAGGCGGCGGCGGTGATGACGTAGTTGGCCGTGAGGGTCATCCCGTCCACCACCTCTACCGGTCCGCTAATCTCGTTGTCGCTGGCGTCGAGAATCTTCGCTTCGAAGGTCAGCTTTTCGCTGCTGCCAGAGAACGTGATCTCGTCGACGTAGCCCAGCACGTAATCGTCGGACGGCGGCAGATTCGCGATCGCGTAACTGCCGTCGTTCGGGTCGACGTCCCCGAACCAGGTCATGCCGCCGGACTCCGCGGTCGGCGAAAAGTCGGACAAATCAATATCCTGGTCGCCGCAGCTCGCCGGCAGGCTCACGTCGGACGAAACAGTCCCGGCGATCGACCCGCTGCCCCCGCCCATGACCATCGCGTTGATTACCGGATGCATGATCCAGCGTCCCGACATGCCGGCCTGATGGCCAAAGCTCTGGCTCACGTCGAAGTCGGCCAGCACCAGCATTTCGCCTGTGACCTCGAGACCCCCGTCCCGGAAGTTCAGCTTGAGACCGTTCTTGCTGCAGCTGGGACAATGCAGCAGCCCTGTCGGTTCAAGGGGTTCGGGCCGCGACTCATTGAGCTCGGCCAGGTCATCGGCGCTCACGTCCGACGTAGCGTAGACGTTGTCGATCGTGGTCCCGTCGCCTGTGGCCAAGACCGCCCGGGTGATCACGAAGCGCAGTTGGGCGTAGAACCCGTCCGGCACGGTCACGCCACTGACCAGCTGCTCCACGTCGCCGCGCGTCAGGTCTTTGAGGTTGATCCAATCGGTGGGATCGTCGAGCAGGATTTCTCGTCCCGAAGCCATCCCATTGCCACCGTCATCGTCCTGTCGCTGCAGGTAGATGGCGTCGAATCTGACCCAGGCTTCAGTGATCTCGCCGGGGGCGTCGGTCAGCAGGATCGACAGCCGCGCCAGGCCGTTGCCATCGCTATTCGGATCCGTGCTCGCTGTCTTGTCGCATGCTCCAAGGGCGAGCGTCAGCCCCAGCAGCAGTGCCGTGGGCGCGAAATGGGGTCTTACTCGAAGGAACCGCATCGCAACCTCCTCACACCTAACCCGTTAAGTTTTGATTATGCTTGAACTTAGACACAGATGCCCCGAGCTTGGATCCCAAGACGACCGCCGAAGCGGGGTCGTCTGTCTCGAGTCGATGATCTTAGCCGGTCACCATAGAGACGATTGGAACGCCCGAAAGGTCACCGGTTCCGCCGGCCACTCGCGGGGAAACTCCGACCTGTCCGAGGCGTATGGATGAGGGGAGGCCCGCTGCGGGGACGCTCCCTCGCTACCAGCTCGACGCCCATGTTCAAGACCTGCATCTACTGCAACCGCAAGCTCGGCGATAACGAGGGGATCGAGAACTTTCCCGTCGGCCGCCGGCTCGCCTTCGATGGCGAGCGGGGGCGGTTGTGGGTCATCTGCGAGATCTGCCGGCGCTGGAACCTGAGCCCGCTGGAGGAACGCTGGGAAGCCATCGAGGAGTGCGACCGCCAGTTTCACGACACGCCCCAGCGCTTCTCGACCGACAACATCGGGTTGGCGCGGCTGCCGGACGGGCTGGAGCTGGTTCGCATCGGCCGGCCGCAACGGGACGAGTTTGCGGCGTGGCGTTATGGACGCGAGTTCCTGCGGCGGCGCATCCGTGCGCTCATCGTGACGGGGACGAAGGTAACGGTCTCGGCGGTGGGCGCGGCGCTGGGCGCCGACATCTTCTGGGTATTCATCCTCGGGCGGGACAAGCAGGTGGTAGCCCGGGTTCGGGATGAGGAGGGCATGCGCCTTTGCGTGACGCGCAAGGATCTTTCGCGCGCCGAGCTGAACCGGGCCGAAGCGCCGGAGGGCTGGTCGTTGGTGCTCCCGCACCACCCGTCAGAGCGCGTCGGGCTTCTCGGTTCGCGCGGAAAGGGCAAGCGCCAAACCACTGTTCTCAGGGGACCTACGGCGTTGCACGCGGCCGGGCGCATCCTGCCCCAGGTGAACTCGTGGGGTGGGACCGACTCGCAGGTGCGCGAGGCGGTGAAGCTGGTGGACGAGTCGCGTAGCCCCGAGCGGCTGTTCGCGCGCGTGGCCGGCGACCCTGACACCGTACAGGCGACGGGGCTCGTACGCGCCGGGTCGATCTTTCTGAAGAAGATGGACACGAACGTTCGCCTGGCGCTGGAGATGGCCGCCCAGGAGGAGAGCGAGCGCCGGGCGTTGGAGGGCGAGTTGGCGCTTCTGGAGGAAGCGTGGCGCGAGGCCGAGGAGGTTGCGTCGATCGCGGATCGGCTGCTCATCCCCGAGCGAATCGAAGAGGTCATCCGCCGCTGGAAGAAAGAGCTGTCTTAGTCTGCGGCTTGCCAACGTTTGAGCCGGGCCCCATCTTGCCTCCTTCTCTCAACCGAGCCGGTGGAGCCTCGACGTGCCCGGGTCGCTGCCTGCACCGGGGAATCTGTACAGAACAACGATGCTCGGCACGATCCTGACGGAGCGAACGACCCTGAACATCTGGCGCCGGAACGTGGGCTGGCCGTCCTCCGGGGCGGCGAAATAGAGCAGTAGACGACCAACGTTCGGGTGTATAGGCAGGTGTTCAAACGCTTCGACAGGAGAGCCAGCCGTGTCTGACCGCGTCCGCTTCCTACTCGACGAGTCTCAGCTTCCCAGAGCCTGGTACAACATCGCCGCCGATATGCCGGTGCCGCCGTCTCCGGTTCTGCATCCGACCACGCAGGAGCCGGTAACTCCGGATTTTCTGGCAGTGTTGTTTCCGCTCGAGCTGATCCAGCAAGAGGTCAGCGCCGAGCGTTACATCGAGATCCCCGATCCGGTGCGCGATGTCTACAAGATGTACCGGCCGACACCGCTTTACCGCGCCCGGCGCCTCGAGCGGGCGCTCGATACGCCGGCCCACATCTATTACAAGTACGAGGGCGTTTCTCCCACCGGCAGCCACAAGCCCAATACGGCTCTGGCCCAGGCCTATTACAACAAGGTGGCGGGGACCGGAGCGCTGACCACCGAGACCGGCGCGGGGCAGTGGGGCTCGGCGTTGGCGCTGGCCTGCAGCGCCTTCGGCCTCGGTCTCGAAGTCTACATGGTGAGGATCTCGTATCAGCAGAAGCCCTACCGAAGGGTGATGATGGAGAGCTATGGCGCCAAGGTCTTCGCCAGTCCCACCGAGCGTACCAACTTCGGGCGGTCGGTGCTGGCCGATGACCCGGAAAGTCCAGGCTCGCTGGGTATAGCCATCTCCGAGGCGGTGGAGGTGGCTGCGACTTCGGAAGGTCGCAAGAAGTATAGCCTCGGCTCCGTGCTCAACCACGTGCTGCTGCACCAGACGGTGATCGGCGAAGAGGCGCTGGAGCAGATGGAGATGGCGGGGGAATACCCCGACGTCGTGATCGGCTGTGTCGGCGGCGGCTCGAACTTCGCCGGCCTCGCCTACCCATTTCTGCATCGCAAACTGAGCCGTGGCCAGGACACACGGTTGCTGGCGGTAGAGCCGACCGCGGCACCGTCGCTCACCAAGGGCGCCTACACCTTCGATTACGGTGACACGGCGCGCATGGCCCCGATCGTGAAAATGCACACGTTGGGTCACGATTTCGTGCCGGCCCCGATTCACGCCGGCGGCCTTCGCTATCACGGCATGGCGCCCAGCCTCAGCGCTCTCTACGACGCAGGCCACATCGAAGCCCGAGCCGTTCCCCAGCTCCCGACCTTCGCCGCCGCCGTTCAGTTCGCGCGGGCGGAAGGCATCGTCCCCGCGCCCGAACCCGCTCACGCCATCCGGGCGGCGATCGACGAAGCGTTGGACGCCAAGCAGAAGGGTGAAGCGCGAGTGATCCTTTTCAACCTCTGCGGTCACGGCCACTTCGACCTGGCGGCCTACGAGGCCTACCTGGGTGGCAAGCTGGTGGACTACGAATACCCGGAAGCGGCGGTGCAAGCGGCGATGAGTCGGCTGCCCCAGGTATAGTGGCCGCAAGTCCGGCGCACCGACAATCGACCGTCGGCTCGAGCCGGTGCGGCTGGCGATTCCGCCAGGAATCTGAATGGGCTCGTCAAGAAGCTGAGCCCGGGCTGCGTCGGCTTCGGGTCACGGCCGCGGGGCGACGTCTGTAACTGGCCGCATTATATTAGGTTGCGTGGGCTGGCCTTCAGACACGGTTCGGGCACAGGCCTTGCCTTTTCCCTGATACAGAGTGAGCGGCATGACGCTTCGCCATCGGCTCGCCGTCGCCTTCGTCGGATTCGCGGCCGGCGCGCTCGGGCTCGGCGGCTGGGGTTTGTACGAGTCGACGCGCGAGCTGCTCGAGCGGGAGCTCGATGGCACGCTCGAGGCGGTCGCCCTGGCTGCGTCGTCGGGTCTCGACGGCGGGTTGGCCAGCCAGCTCCGGCCCGGCGACGAGGGCACGCGACTGTATCAAGCATACCAGGCCAGATTGCGTGCTCTCGCGCCGGTGTCGGCCCGGGCGTTCGTCTTCGACTCGGCGGGGCGTTTGCTGGTGGCCTCCTGGTCTCCGGCATCGATCGGCGACCCGGTCCACGCGTTGGCGATGTACGGGACGGAGATCGCGGAGACGCGGGCGCGTGGGACCGCGACCACCACGCTGTTCGAGGGTGCCGAGGGGCGGTGGTACAAGCTGGGGTTCGCGCGGCTCGACGGAGCGGATGCGCTGCTGGCCGTGGAGATGCCTGCGGCGTTCCTGACTCCGCTGCGCAGCTTGCGGAACGGCATGGTCAGCTTCGCGCTGATCGCCTTGGCGGGGGTAGCGCTGGCGGCGGGTCTACTGAGCCGCCGCCTGACCCGCGCGCTGGAGCAGCTGGCGGGCTCGGCCCGCCGGATCGGCGAGGGTCGGTGGGACGAGCCGGTGCCCACCCGGGCGGGCGGAGAGGTCGGAGAGCTGGCCGGGGCGATGGAGGAGATGCGGGTGGCGATCATCCGGCGCGAGGAGGAACTCCGTCTGATGCTCGCCCAGGTCGCGCACGAGATTCGCAACCCGCTCGGTGGCATCGAGCTGTTCGCGGGCGCGGCGGCAGAGGGTTTGGCGGAAGGTGACGAGCGACGCGGGCACCTGGAGCGGATCCGTGGTGAGGCGCAGGAGCTGGATCGGGTCATTAGCGACTTCCTCGCCTTCGCCCGGCCGCAAGAGCCGGCGGTCCGGAAGATGGATCTCAGGGAGCCGCTGGGTGACGCGGCCGAGATGGTCGGGGCCGTGGCCCGGGGGAAGTTGGTCGAGGTGGGGATGCCGCCCGGCCCCGTTTGGGTCACCGCCGACCCCGACCAGGTGAAGCGGATCGCGGTGAACCTGCTGCGGAATGCGGTCGAGGCGGCGGAGCGGCGGGTACGGCTGACCGTGGCGGGTGAGGACGGCCGCGCGAGCTTTACGGTGATGGACGACGGACCGGGGATCGGCGAGGAGGTTCGGGAACGCATCTTCGAGCCGTTCTTCACGACGCGGGCGGACGGCGCCGGGCTGGGTCTGGCGATCGTGCGCCAGCTGGCAGAGGCCAACTCGGGTCAGGTGGCCTTCGAGTCGCGCCCGGGTGAGACCTTATTTATCGTGAGCTTTGAAAGATAGAGCTGCCGTGGGCCTGTCGGCGTATTGGGGGAGAAGTCCGGTTGTCGCAGCAGGCGGGTCCCGGCAGCTCTTTTAGCGGATGACTCGGTCGGGTTGGGAGTAATGATGATGTTCGCGTTGACAGACTTTTGGAGAAGGCGGTCGCGTGCCGCCGCTGTCGTTCTGGCGTGTGGCCTGGCGATCGGCGGCTGTGGTGACGATTCGAGCACGGGTCCTGACAGGGATGCGGGTCCGCTGACGCTTCGGGTCCTCGATCGGGATACTCTCTCGCTCTCGGGGGCCGACACGGCACGGGTTATTCCGGTACCTGGCGGACTCCTGGTCATCGGTCGCATCACAACGCCGACGCCCTGCTACGACCTAGAAGCGGGCACGGCGCAAGAGCCGCCTGGGGCTCTGACGCTGTTCATCATCGCGCGTGGCAAGGACGTGGACGCCTGCATTCAGGTGCTTCACGCCTTTCCTTACTGGCTGGAAGTGCGTGAGTTGGACCCGGGCGAGTACGACGTCGAGGTGATCCATAAGTATCCGAACACCGGGTGGGCCGACCGAGTGGCGGCAAGCGTGCGCGTGGTGGTGCCGGGGCCGTGACCGGGATGGGTCGAGAGCAGGTGCGCGGGCGAGCTCTGAATGGCTACCGCTAGCGCAGTCGAGAAACCGCGGCGGGGATTGCGCTCGCCCGGCGGAGGCCCGAGAGTTGTCTGCATGGCGCGCATTCTGGTGATCGACGATCATGACTCCATGCGGGACGGGCTGGAGCTTCTGCTCCGACGTCGGGGTCACACTACCCTCGGAGCCCGGAACGGCGCCGAGGGGCTCGCGCTGTTGGCGGAGAAGGGCGAGGTGGACCTCGTGGTCGCGGACCTGAAGATGGAGCCGGTCGGCGGCATGGAGGTGCTCAAGCGGGCGCGCGCCGGATCGCCCAACACCGATGTGCTCATCATCACCGCCTACGGTTCCGTAGACGTCGCCGTCGAAGCGATGAAGGCCGGGGCGGTCGATTTCATCGAGAAGCCGTTTCGCAGCGAAGCGTTCGCGGCGCGGGTCGAGAGAATCTTGCGCTCGCGGGCCGAGCGCGAGCGGTTGCGCGATGAAAATCGCTACTTGCGGCAAGAAATCGACCGCGAATACGGCGAAATCGTGGGTCGCTCGCCGGCGATGCGCGCGGTGTTTGACTGGATCGACCGGGTCGCGCCCTCCGATTCGACACTGATGGTTTACGGCGAGTCGGGCACCGGCAAGGAGCTGGTGGCCCGCGCCATCCACGCCGCCTCGCCCCGGTCACAAGGCCCCTTCATCCGCGTCAACTGCGGGGCGCTTCCCGAGGGACTGCTCGAGTCGGAGCTCTTCGGACATGAACGGGGCGCCTTTACCGGGGCTGAGCGGCGCCGGCGCGGCCGCTTCGAGCTCGCTCACGGCGGCACGATCCTGCTCGACGAGATCGGCACCATCCGGCCCGAGACGCAGATGCGCTTGCTGCGCGTGTTGCAGGAGCGCGAGATCGAGCGCTTGGGCGGCGAGGAGACCATCCCGGTCGATGTGCGGATCGTCGCGGCCACGAACCTCGGGCCCGAGGCGCTGAGGACGAGCCGGGAGTTCCGCGAGGACCTGTACTACCGGCTGCATGTGGTTCCAATCACGGTGCCGCCGCTGAGGGAGCGGCGTGAGGATATCGCGCTGCTGGCCTGTCACTTCATCGAGCTGCTGCGGCCTCGTACGCGCAGTCGCGTGACCGGCATCTCCGACGAGGCGATGGCCGCCCTCGAGGTCTACGACTGGCCCGGCAACGTGCGCGAACTGGAGAACGTGATCGAGCGGGCACTCGTCCTTGCCCGGGGTACGACGATCACACCGGCCGATCTGCCGGCGCTTTCGCCGGCCGCGGCGCGACCGCTCCCGGCCGCCGAGAGCGCCGGAACGTTGGGCGAATCGGTTGAGTCCTTCGAGCGGGAGATGATACGACGCTCGCTGGTTCAAGCGCGTGGGGTCAAGGCGGAAGCCGCTCGTTTGTTGGGCATCCCGCCGGCGACGCTTCACTACAAGTTGCAGAAGTACGGGATCGAGCTGCCGTGAGAGCCGCGCCTTCGCTCATCGCGCTTGCCGTTTGGCTGTGCGCCGCTGCGCCGCTGGAGGCTCAAGCGGAGCGTGACACGGTCGCGCCGGCCAGCCTGCCACAAGCGTCGGTGGTCCTCGATTCGCTCCGACGGGCTCACGACGCGGTATCGCGACGCGTCGCTGAGCTCGCCGGCGCCCGAGAGCGTGCCGCCGCATGGGCCGAAGAGAGGTATCGGCTGATCGCCGTGGCACGAGAGGAGGAGCGCGGCGCCCTTCGGGAAGCGCTGGCGGCGGCTCAGATCGCCTCGGACAGCTTGGCGACGCTGGACCAGCGGCTGAGCGCGGCAGTCGTCGCTGAGCGGCGGGCGCGTCAGGCTCTGACCGGGGCCCTCGAGGGCGAACTGGAGGTCGCGCTCTCTGCGGTGGAGCGGGCGCCGGCCGACCGTAAAGGCGCGCTGCTCGAGCGCGCACGCCGTTTGTCGGCGGAGTGGGCGGCGCTGCAACAGCCGCTGCAGGTCCCGACCGCCGAATTGCCCGTCGTGGCCGTCGAGGCGGGGGACGGGCCTGAGGAGGTTGCGTTGAAAGCCGATTTCCTGGCCGATCGCGCGACACAGTATCGGAGCGCGGCCGAGGCCGTCGCCGAAGAGATGTCCAGGGTTCAGAGGCGCAGCCAGTTGCGCGAAGAGATGCGGCGCCTGGTGGCCGAGGTTCGCCTGTTCGATCAGACCGGCGTTCCGCCGGCGGCGGCCGCGGGTGCCGCCGGTACCGAAGCCCCGGCGGGCGAAACCGATCAGACTCTGCTCGGCGGTGAAGGGCGGACCGCTCCGGCCAACGTGCCGCTGGACCTGACGCTGCGATCACTGGAAACCAACCCGCCGGTCCGTAGCGAGCCGCGTAGCGTAATGGAACAGCTGACGCTGCTGCGCGCCGATCTGCTGCGGCGTGCCGAGGCGCTGGAGAGCCAGGCCGAGGCTGTTCGACGCTCGCTCCGAGACGGGCGATGACTCGCCTGAGGCTGATGACCGCCGGATCTGCGGCGGTCTTTTTTTTGACCGGCGCGCCGTCCCACTCCCAGGTGGTTCGGCACGATGTGATGGTCGGTCCCGAATTCCTGTTCTTTCAAGACGATTTTTCCAGCGAGGGTTCGGTTGCCGGTCGAGCGAGCGGCGGCCTGAGCTGGCGTTCGCGCGTTGGCCGGCAGCTGGCGCTCACCTTCGAGCCGCGGGCCGGTGTGCGAGTGCTCGATTTTGCCGATCGCACCTCGACGGAAGTGGTGTTGGACGCCGCGGCGATCCTCGCTTCGTCGTCGCCGAACCGCAGTCTGAGCTGGCAGGTGGAGTTCGCGCCGAAGCTGCGCGCGGTCTCGGACCCGCCGGACCTTCCCGCCTATCTGGATCCGGGTCGTGCCGAGGTTTGGACGAGCGCGTCGTTTGCGGCGTCGGTGGCCCCGGGTTGGGAGCTGGAGGCGCGCGGCTCCGGCGGGGTGGTTCGCTATTCGCCTGACGAGTGGCAGGTCCTCGACCGCAGCGGCTACCAGGGATCGCTGGCTCTGCTTCACGCGCTGGGTCCGGGGCTGGCTCGGGTGACGTTGGCCGGAGGCGGTGAGGCTTACGTGGAACGGGGACTCGTCGATCGGGACGACACCAGCTGGTCGGTACAGGCGCAGTGGGTAACCGGTGAGCCGATCTTCATCCAGCTCGACGCTGGATTCGCCTGGAACGGCTCGAGCCGCGACGGCTTCGACTATCGGTCGAGCCGCGCCGCCATCCTCATCTCGGCGCCCCTGGGGCGCGGCTCGGCGCAGCTTTACAGTGCCGTCGCCGCGAAGACCTACACCAACCCCGGTCCTCCCGGCGCTCGAGTGGCGCCTTCGGATCGCGACACCGGCTCCTTCGTCATCGCGCAGGTGACGCAGCCGCTCGGCGCCTCGACCAACCTGCACCTCCGCGGTGAGTGGTCACGCAGCGAAAGCGGCTTTCGCGATCTCTACTTTCAGCGGTTCGGGTTCAGCGCGCTGCTTAGCTTTCGCTCGAGCCCGTCCTTCGATCACTGAGCTCCGAGCAGGTGAGTCGGCGCGAGCCGCTGTT
>CAYGCC010000499.1:0-1586 GCA_964348165.1 uncultured Gemmatimonadota bacterium
GGCGTCGCCCCGTCGGCGCCGTCTCGATAGCGCATGATCAGCTTCTCATGATCACGCGCCGTGTTGAAGAAGCAGCCCGTCTCTTCATCGAGGAAGTCGGCGAGGGTGCGCTCGAGCAGCCGCTCCGACTCGCGCAACCAGCGAACCTGACCGCTCGCCTCGTACAGGTCGATCAGCCCCTCGGCCAGGTAGGCGTAGTCCTCCAGGTAGGCATCGAGGTGCGCCTTCCCGGCCCGATAGGTTCGCAGCAGGCCGCCGTCCTGGCGCGAGAGCGTCGCCAGGACGAAGTCGGCGGCGCGTTCCGCCGCTTCGACGTATCGTGGGTCGCGGACCACCCGGTAGCCCTCGGCCAGCGCGCCGATCATCAGGCCGTTCCAGGCGGTGAGGATCTTGTCGTCCAGGCCGGGCTTCACCCGGTCCTCGCGGGCCGTGTACACTTTGGCGCGCGCCTCGGTCAGCGTCCGTTGAAGCTCGTCGGCGCTGATGCCGAGGTGCGAGGCGACGGCCTTCAGCGAGTGCGGCGTGTTGGGTATGCTCTTCCCCTCCCAATTGCCGCCGCGCTTGATGTCGTAGTAGGCGTTGAACCGCCGCGCCTCTTCTTTGTCCAGCACCTCGGCGATCTGTTCCGGCGTCCAGACGAAGAACTTCCCCTCCACGCCTTCCGAGTCGGCGTCGGTGGACGAGTAGATGCCGCCTTCCGGCGACGTCATCTCGCGCAAGATGTAGTCGAGGGTTTCTACCGCCACGCGCCGCAAGCCTTCATCGCCGGTGACCTGGTAGCCCTCCAGGTAAGCCTTGGTGAGCAGCGCGTTGTCGTACAGCATCTTCTCGAAGTGCGGGACCAGCCACTGGCGATCGGTGGAGTAGCGGCAGAAGCCGCCGCCGATGTGGTCGTACATGCCGCCCCGGGCCATCGCGTCCAGTGTCTTCGTGACCATCTCGAGGGCCTTTGGATCACCGAAGCGGCGGTGCAGGCGCAGCAGCAGCTGCAGGCTCACCGAGGGCGGGAACTTCGGCGCCGACCCGAAACCGCCGTGCCGGGAATCGAACTCCCGCGAGTAGGCCTTGAGCGCCGCCTGCAGCTCCGCGACGCCGACGGCGAGGGCGGGCTCGAGGCTCTGCTGTGCGCGCAGGTGCTGAGCGAACTCGCCGGCGCGCTCCTTCAGGCCTTCCCGGTTGCCTTCCCACGCCTGGCTGACCTGCTGGAGGACCGATGGGAAGCCGGGCCGCCCGTACATGTCGTGAGGCGGGAAGTAGGTGCCGGCGAACACGGGCTCCAGGTCGGGCGTGAGAAACACCGTCATCGGCCAGCCGCCCTGGCCGCGGTTCATGGCCACGGTGGCCGCCATATAGATCTCATCGAGGTCGGGCCGCTCTTCGCGGTCGACCTTGATGTTGACGAACTTCTCGTTCATCAGCGCGGCGATCGTCTCGTCCTCGAACGACTCGCGCTCCATGACGTGGCACCAGTGGCAGGCGGAGTAGCCGATGCTCAGCAGGATGAGCTTGTCCTCGCGGCGGGCGGTCTCCAGCGCTTCCTCGCCCCACGGGTACCAATCCACAGGGTTGTGGGCGTGCTGGAGCAG
>CAYGCC010000500.1:0-2170 GCA_964348165.1 uncultured Gemmatimonadota bacterium
AACATGGGCGCCGCCCGGGGCCGGCTGCCGGACGCCGCGTTGCGGCGGCGCATCGAGGGTTTCTTCGACGCGCTCTAGTTGCATTGGTTGCGAAGTGACGCGGCGACGGTCTCGTCTCGGTTCGCCGCCGCGGCGCTCTTAGATCGCGCAGCGCGTCGCTTCGTTGACACGCGAGCCACGACCTCAGCACACGAACCATGCCTTTCCGTCGACGTCCGGATGGCTTCCTGGTCAAGGACGCGCCCCCGCTCCGACGCATGCTGCCTTTTCTGATGCGGTCCCGCACGGAATCTTTGGTCTACTTCGATCTACCGATCGAGGTTGGGGGCACTCTCGGTTACATCGACCGGCAGAAAGCCGACGAAGTCGGAGAAGGCATAACACTCTTCCAGGTCGTCCTGTGCGCCGCCGCGCGGACGTTGGCGCTGCGGCCGCGCCTCAACCGATTTGTCGCGGGACGACGTCTCTATCAACGAGAAACGATCGATCTGTCTTTCGCGATAAAAAAGGCTTTGACCGACGACGCACCGATCACCACGGTAAAGGTGCGGTTCGACCCGCACGATACCTTGAGCATCGCTTCGCGCCGCATCCGTGAGGCGGTCCAGGTCGGTAGGGGCGGCGGGCCGAGCAAATCGGATCGGGAGATGCGGACGGTGTCGCGCCTGCCTCGCTTCCTGGTGCGCTTTCTCGTGCGAGCCCAACGAGCGCTCGACTACTTCAATCTCCTCCCTGCCGGGACGATCCGGTCCGACCCGCTCTATGCCAGCGCGTTCTTGGCCAACCTGGGCAGTCTCGGCATCGACGCCGCCTACCATCATCTGTATGAGTATGGAACGGTGCCCGTCTTCGGGACGATTGGTCGCGTCAAGAAAATCCCGGTGGTCGACGAGGACGGCGCTATCGTGGCTCGCGACGTAATGGAAACACGGTGGTCGTTCGACGAGCGGATCGCCGATGGTTTCTATTGCGCCCGCAGTCTCGAGATTTTTCGCTCCCTGGTGCAGCACCCTGAGCGTCTAGAACGACCCGCGGACCTCGCGCTCGAGGGCTCTGGTCCGGCCGCCGACGGATCTCAGGCTCCTGCTTGACTTCCATCCCGATCAACGGAAGTTTGAGTCTCACACACTGTGTTACGGCGAGGTCTGGGAGGAAGCGCCCTTAAGCCCCGGCGCTGTTTAGCTGTGCTGTCTCTTGACCCACCCGCATTTGTCTGGGCTGCACGCGGTCGCGTCAGTCCTTCCTATCGCCATCCGGTCTGACGCACCCTCGAAATCCGTAAGAAAGGGAGGAATGTCCCATGAGACGGTTAGCCCAACTACTTGCGTTGCTTCCCGCGTTCGCGCTGTTGGCCGGCTGTGAGCGACAGCCCGGCGCGGAAGAGGCCGAAACGGTGTTGGCGGCCGCGGCGGTCGTCGAGATGCCGGTGACAACCGCGTCCGAGGCCGCGCGCGCCGACTTCAATTCGGCGATGCACGCCTGGGACATGGGCAGGTGGCAGGACGCGCACAAGCTGTTCCTGTCGGCGACCGAGAAGGACCCCGGCTTTGTGCGCGCTCACCTGCACGCCGGAAACACGTCCGGGTCGTGGGAGACCTTCAGGATGCACCTCGACAAGGCGAAGGCCAACATGGCCAACGCCAACGAAGGCGAGAAGCTGCTGATCGACTGGAACACGACCCTGCTCGACCGCGATCTTGACAAGCGGCTGAAGATCTCACAGCAGCTCGTCGAGACGTATCCCACGGACCCGCGCTGGCTTGTCGTTCTCGGCGACGTGCAGGGGGATCTGAACCGGCACGAAGCAGCGCGGACGACGTATGCGAAGGCGCTGGCGCTCGACCCCAACTTCATCCCGGCGCACGCGTCGACCGGCTTCTCCTACCTGAACAACGAGCCGAAGGACTACAGCAAGGCCGAGATGCACATGCAGAAGACTGTAGACCTTCAGCCCGATGAGCCCGTTCTCTGGGTGAACCTCGGTGACGTGCAGCGGGGCAGCCAGCGCCTGATGGAAGCGCGGGCCTCCTACCGCAAGGCGACCGAGCTCGACCCGACGAACGACCTGGCGTGGTCGAAGAGCGGACACGCCAACTCATTCCTCGGCTACTACGACGAAGCGCGCAGTGACTTCGACCAGGCGATGGCGACGGCCGAGGACGCCCAGAAG
>CAYGCC010000501.1:0-8023 GCA_964348165.1 uncultured Gemmatimonadota bacterium
CCGCTCTCCTCGATGACACGTCGGACTTGCCCAGCGGCGATGTAGTGCATCTCGACCGGTGGCTTACCGCGGACGATCTTCCAGATCCGGCGCAGGTGGTGACGTCGGACGGCATACGCCCAGGCGCGCAAAGAGCCGGCTTCGTAAGGTTTGCCGCTGGGTACCTGGAAGATCGCGACGCCGCCCGGTCGGAGTACGCGGAAAAATTCCCCGATATACCTGGCGGCCGGTTCGGGCGGTATGTGCTGAAGTGTGATGTTGGAGTAGACGAAGTCGAATGAACCAGCGCCGAAGATCTGAAGATCATCGGTTGTGTTGACCCGGTACTCGACCCGGTCGCCGTGCCCATTGTACTCGCGGGCTCTCTCGACCATCGATTCCGCGATGTCCACGCCGACCACCCGCTCGAAATGCTCCGCCAGCGCCTGGCTCAGACGCCCCACCCCGCACCCGAAGTCCAAAGCTCGTCCGCGCCGGAGGGAAAGGCCAAGCCCATCGACGTACTGGAGTATATCCTGGATCTCTCGCGTTCCAGTCGCGAAGAATTCAGCCGGATCCCACTTGTTGTGCCGCAGCTCCTTTCGCGAGAGAACGGCGTAGAGCGGGTCGTCTCGACCCAGCTTCTCGTACGTTCTCTTCACGCTGTTCAAGGACATGAGGGACCTCTATCAGACGCCAGACTGACGCAGATGGTGGTCGAAGTGTCGGTGGCAGAACGCGCCCCAGTCGCGCGCGCTCATCCGGCGAATAGCTCGCTGCGATCGGCGAGGTCGAACATGCTACGCATGGCTGACCTCTCGCTATTTCTTGATCTCCACCAACCAGGCGATCGCGTTCAGGTCATGGAACAACACATCTGCGGGGCGCATGCCGCATGGCGTCAGATTCGACAGCATGCTCTCCTTCGTCCACCGCACGGACCAGAATCCTTCCGCGGTGGCTACGAAACGCAATCCTTCCGGCGTCACGACGTGTTGGCCGGTGTTGTCGTAATAGTCGATCTGAGCCGCGTAGGCCTCTGGGACGTCCTTGTAAATGGTGAGGAACATGGACCCGCCGCCCTTCAGGGCCCTGTGGAAACGAGACACGGTGCGAATGAATCGCGGGTTATGATCCAGGTAGGCGTCCGTAAACAGGCTCAGGTCGTCTGATTTGTCCCTCAGATTTCCCGCCGTGAAATACAGACAGAGGACGAGATCGTAGAACTCGTCCTCAACATCTGCATCCGCCGCGTCTCCTACGAAGACTTGGGCGTTGGTTATTTTCTCTTGTCGCCACCTCGCTCGGGCGATTTCCGCGATGGCCGGCGAGATCTCGAAGCCGTGATAGAGAACAGAAACCCCTCGGAACATCACGGCATGATAACCATCACCGCAGCCGATGTCGGCGATTCGATACTGGCCACGCACGAAGCGCTCGCCGAGTATCCTGTCTTGTTGCTCCCGAGCCTCTCTGATGGCTGGCGGGATATACGATGACTCGAGCGTTCGCTTGACGGCCGCGTCTTCCGAATCACGCGATCCGCTGCTCACCTGAAGCCTCCGAGCTGCCCGCGTTGCCCGAGGCCGAGCCAGCAGGCCTGATCGGCCCCGATCCCGGCCGTCGGCGCGGGTCGCCTTACCGGGATCGGTCAACGGGCTACCGCTTACTTCGCGACTCGGTCCTTCAGTCCCTTGCCGGCCTTGAAGGTCGGGTAGGTCTTGGCGGCCAAGGTGATCACCTGACCCGTGGCCGGGTTGCGGCCCTTGCGCGCTGACCGGTGCTTGGTGTCGAAGGTGCCAAAGCCCGTGATCGCTACTTTGCGCCCGGCGTCGAGCTCGATCGCGATGATCCCTCTGCCCGGCTCCGTGTCGAAGATGCAGTTCACGACCTCAGCCGCTTTAGCCTTCGACAGGTCGCATTTGTCCGCGAGCTTCTCCGCCATTTCCGTCTTGTTCATCAGCAACCTCCCCAGGGTTTGGGCGTCAACTTCACTGCAAGCGGCTGGCCGCTGCCGCTCTCCGGTAGGTGGCGGGCCGGTGCCCGGCCTCCACGGCGTTCGAGAATATGCACCGATGTCAGTACGGTCAACCGGCATCCCTTGGGCAAATTCGGCCTGGCCTCGACCCCGGTGGCGTCCGCGACTCGGCCCCTCGGCCGCTGACGCGGGCACCCGCGTCGGCGTCTGACGCCGGCTAGACGTTTGTTTCCTCCCACGCGGGGGAGGGTTTGCCCTCCCAGATCCAGGCGATGAAGTCGGTCAAGGGGGGCTCGCCCCCAAGCTCGCGCAGCCGCGTGTTGATCTGGCCACGATGATAGGTCGTATGACTGGTAACCTGAAGAATCGTCTGCGCAAGGGTGGCAGGCCGCGCGCTTCCCCAGCGCTCGACCAGCTGCTGGGCCCAGGGGAACTCCACCTTGTGGCCGAGCCCCTCGGCTTCCAGCGCCCGAAAGTAGCCGGCCGCTCGCCGGTAATAGTCGCGAACCCAGGCCCGGATGGCGTCCAGGTCCTCGAAGCTGGAGTCGGCTGGGATGTCGAGGGGTTCGCCACGCCAGATCTGCAGGTAAGCCCACTGCACGGTGTGCGCGTGGTATAGCCGCTCGCGGATGTTCGAGTCCGATCGCGCCCCGGGGGTTGCCAGCACCGCACCCCACACGAGCGCGTCCGCCCACTCCATGTGGTTCAGCAGGTCTTGAAAGTCGCTTGGCAGCATCGGGAGAACCGTGACGAGGCGACAGAAGCCTCAAGCATGAGATCGTGCCGTGTGTTTGACCGATTGCTGAATCAGCTCCTTCAACACCTGAAGATCAACGTCGGCGAGTCGCTTGATGTACAGGCAGGACTTGCCGGTCTTGTGGTTTCCCAGCTTGAGCAGGAGCGCGTCGTATCGCTTGAAGCCGGACATGATGTAAAGGGTCAGAGACTGTTTGCGTGGCGAGAAGCCGGTGAGGAACCAGTCGCCTTCGCGGCCGCTCGCGTACATGTAGTGATAGCTGCCGAAGCCGACGATGCTGTCGCCCCACATCTTCGGCTCGGCTTTCGTCGCCTGCTTCATGATCTTCGAGACGGTGCGGCAGTCCTGGCGCCTCGTGTCATCGGCGATGGTTTTCAGGAAGGCCTCGACGCTTTTGTTGGACGGGGCGGTCTTCGGCTTCGCCATGGTGTCCTTTCCCAGGTTTTTCAAAGGCCATTGAGGGCGTTTCCAAGTTAACCCGGATGTGCGCTGCCGTCTAACACTTCAGCGCTTGGGCGCGCCGTCTGATGTTTCCGCCTTCGCGCAGCCAGCGGCCCGCGCGCCGGTAAGCAGCCGCAGAAAGTTTCGTCCCTCCAGGTTGGGCAAACATCAGCGGCATTGCGGCTCCTTGGCGGCGCCGCCCAGCCTCATGTGGCGAACGATGGTCTCGGCGAGGGCTAGACCCCAGACTTTTAGAGCTTTCTACCGACGGGTGAAATCCATCGGGCGCGAACTTTGCTGGCGCTGGATCGAACTCGGTCCGGGCATTGATGGCACCATGATGGCCTTCGGTTACAACTCGAGCAACCTGATCGAAGGTCTTTGCGCGCAGTGTTGGTTTGGCAGAGTCGGTACAAGTCGCCGGCGTGCCAAGGCTGTGCGGGCGCCCACTGTTCCCAGCGTCGTCCGGACGATTGTCCTGTTGTGTCCGGACAGGCCTTGGCCAACTGGCCGGGCAGCGCGTCTTCGAGTCTCTCGACGCCGGCACCAGCCATGAGAGAGTCACCGGTTGTGTATATCGATTCCAGGGTAGTGCTTAAGGGCGGGTTAGACGGCCAGTGAGATGCGGCCCGCTCAGTCAACGCCCGCGGAGAAGGTATAGCACCAGGCCGTGCCTTCGAGCACCACCACGCCGTCCTGGCGTGTTACGCTGATGCGAAGTTCGCATACGGGTTTGGTATCGTGAACGCTCACGACCTCCGCATCGGCCGTGATCGTGTCGCCGACATAGACCGGCGCTGTGAACCGCCAATCCTGACTAAGAAACACCGTTCCAGGACCTGGTAGGTCCGTCGCCACCAGCGCGTGCAGGAGGCCCGTTGTAAGTCCTCCCTGCACCACCAATCCGCCGAACTTTGTTTTCGCTGCAAACTGCTCGTCGAAATGCAGCGGATTGTAGTCGCCCGTCAACTCGGCGAATGTACGCACATGCTCAGCGGTAAGTGTCAGGCTCCGCGTCGCGCTCTGACCGATCTGAGGCTTCATTGCTCTCCTTTGATTTGGCTTCTTGGATCGGGCCTACTAACTGTCTCATCTCTGGCGCCCACGACTCTGGCTATCAAGAACACTCCCCCGGCCCGCAGTCTAACGCCGAAAGAGCTGGCGGCAGACGCCTGGCGACACGGTTCTCAATTATAGCGAAACCTTCCTGGTGGGACGACCAAACACGGTCCAGGCAAACACCGTGAGCACCCGAGGCGTTCGTTCTCCGCGCCCCTGTTTCCCCCGCAACGTCAAGATGGGAGCATTGACTCCGCGTAACATCATGCCCCTACCGGACCGGCCGCGAGTTCCATCACGGGCACAAACAAAGGGCCCGTCTAGGCCATTGCCTCGGCATCGACGCGAGGTATTGTGACCTTACCTCGGCGGGGTAAATTGCCGAACCGTGAGCCTCCTCGAGCTTCAATCCGTCACCAAGCGTTACCCCGGCGTCACCGCGCTCGATGCCGTCAGCGTGACAGTCGAAGCGGGCGCGGTGCACGCGCTGATCGGCGAGAACGGAGCGGGCAAGTCGACGCTGCTGAAAGTGATCGCCGGCGCGATTGAGCCCGACCACGGCGCGCTGCTCGTCGGTGGCGAGCGCGCCGTCTTTCGCACGCCGCGCGATGCTCTGCGTCGCGGCATCACCGTCATCTATCAAGAGCTGGCGCTGGTGCCGCACATCGGCGCCGACGCTAACATCTTCCTCGGCATGGAGCTCGCCCGCGGCGGCCTCCTCGACCGCCCGGCCATGCGCAAACGCGCGCGCGCCGCGCTCGCCTCACTGGGGCTCGACATCGATCCGAGCACCGAGGCCGGCCGGCTTTCCGTAGCGCAGCAGCAGCTGGTCGAACTGGCCCGGGCGCTGGTGCGCGACGCGCGCCTCATCGCCCTGGACGAGCCGACGGCGACGCTCACGCCTCACGAGGTCGATCACCTGTTCGAGCAGATCGAGCGGCTGAAGCGTGAAGGCGTCGGCATCATCTTCGTCTCGCACCGGCTGGATGAGGTCAGGCGCGTCGCGGACACCGTCACCGTGCTGCGCGACGGTCGCCACGTCTGGACGGGCCCGTCGTCGGCGAAGGACGATAGCGGGCTGATCCGGGCGATGGTCGGGCGCAGCGTCGAGTACGAGCGGCAGCCGCCGAAGCGGACGACTGCCGAAGAGCCGGTCCTCGAGGTGCGCGGGCTCAGCCGCGAGCCCCGCTTCCGCGAGATCTCGTTCGCGCTCCGACGCGGCGAGATCGTCGGGCTGGCCGGTCTGGTGGGGGCGGGTCGAACGGAGGTGGCGCGGGCCATCGCCGGCATCGATCGCTGGGAAGACGGCACGCTCGTGCTCGCCGGTCGCCCGTACCGGCCGCGCACACCGCGCGACGCCATCGCCCGCGGGGTGGTCTATTTCCCTGAAGACCGCAAACGCGATGGGCTCATCCTCGGCATGCTGGTCCGCGAGAACGTGACGCTGCCGGTGCTGCGTCGCGTGTCGGCCGCCGGCGTCGTGCGGCGCGCCGCGGAGGAGGGAATGGCGCAGGCGGCGGTCGACGGCGTGGACTTGCGGCCGCCGGAGATCGAGCGGGGCGCGCGCACGCTGTCCGGTGGCAACCAGCAGAAGGTGGTGCTGGCGAAGGGGCTGTTGGCCGAGGCCGATGTGCTGCTGTTCGACGAGCCCACGCGCGGCGTCGATGTCGGGGCCAAGGTCGAGCTTCACCGCCAGATCCGCGCCCTGGCCGACCAGGGGAAAGCGGTGCTCGTGGTGTCGTCGGAGCTGCCCGAGTTGCTGGCGCTGGCCGACCGGGTGGTCGTGCTGCGCGAGGGCCGGGTCGCCGGCGAGTTGGCGCGGGACGAGATGACGGCGGAGCGCATCATGACCCTGGCGGTCTCCGCGGCATGAGCGGTCGTCCGGCGGCACTCCGCAAACCCGCCGCCTGGCGCGACTGGGTGGGCCGCTACGGGGTCGGCCTGGCGCTGGCGCTGCTGGTGCTGGTGGCCGCCTTCAGCGTGCCCGGCTTCTTCACGCGCGGCAACATCACCATCGTGCTGCTGCACGTGTCGGTGAACGCGGTGCTGGCGCTGGGGATGACCTTCGTCATCGTCACGGCGGGGATCGATCTGTCGGTGGGCTCGGTGCTGGCGCTGGCCGGCGTCATCGTCGCCGCGGTGATCACGGACGCCGGCGTGCTCAACACGCTGGGCGTGGCCGGGGCGACGACGCTGGCGGTGGCGGTGGGGATCGTCGTCGGCGCGACGATCGGGCTGGCGAACGGTGCGGTGATCGCCTACCTGCGTGTGGCGCCGTTCATGGTCACGTTGGCGACGATGACGATCGCGCGCGGCGCGGCGCGGCTGTTCACCGGCGGCGTGCCCATCGGCTTTCCCGCCCAGGGCGATCCCGACTTCGATATCAAGGTCGCGGGCCTCGATGCGCTGAACGCCATCGGCGGCGGCCGGATACCGGTGCCGGGGCTGCCGCGCGGCTTTCCCGTACCGGCGCTGGTGATGCTGTTGCTGGTCGCGGTCGGCGCTTTCGTGTTGGCACGCACCCGCTTCGGGCGGCACGTCTACGCCGTGGGCGGCAACGAAGAGGCGGCGCGATTGTCTGGCGTGCCGACGCGGCGCATCAAGCTCGGCGTTTACGCGATCGCCGGCGCCTGCGCCGGCGTGGCGGCGGTGCTGATGGTGGGCCAGCTGCGCTCGGGCGGACCCGATGCCGGGATGCTCTACGAGCTGAACGCGATCGCCGCGGCCGTGATCGGCGGCGCTTCGCTGTTTGGCGGGCTGGGCACGGCCTGGGGGGCGCTGATCGGGGCGCTGCTGATCGGCGTGCTGAACAATGCCTTGGACCTGCTGGGCGTGCAGGCGTTCTGGCAGGAGATCTCCAAAGGTGCCATCATCTTGCTCGCCGTGCTCTTCGATGTCTGGACCAAGCGCAACGGTGGAGCGCATGCGTAGCCTTCCGATCGTCGTCCTTCTGGTTGCCGCTGCCGCGCGAACGGCATCGCCGCAGGACCTGGTGATCCAGCGTTGGCTGGTGCGCGGGCCGCTGCCGGCGCCGCAGGAAGACAGCGATCGTGTGGTGCGCGACCACCTGGGCGGCGAAGCCACGGCGTTGCCCAACGTAGTGGACGAGGGTTGGGGCGAGGTAAGCGCCGACGCAAGCGGCGGTCTCGACCTGAACGTGGTGTTCGAAGGACAGAGCACCGCCTGGAGCGCCGCCTACGCGCACACCTACGTCTTCGCGCCGGAAGACCGAACCGTGCTGCTGGTCGCCGACAGCGATGATGATCTCGTCGTTCGAGTGAACGGCCAGCGGGTCTGGGTGAACGAGATCGCCCGCGGCCTGGGTCGCGGGGGCGACACAGTAACGGTGCGGCTGGCGGAGGGGTGGAACAGCCTGCTGCTCAAGGCGCTCAACCGCAGCGGCGGCTTCGGGCTGTTGGCCCGATTGGCCGCCGCGGAGACGGCAGGCACCGGCGACCTGTTGCTGTCGACCGTGCGGCCGCCCGGGCTGGTCGCCTACCACTACCCGCGGCCCACGGTGACGGTGGGGCCGCTGCTCCTCGGGCCGGCGTTGAGCTGGCGCGGCGGTGAGCTGGTCGCCGACGCGCGACTCTCGCTCACGGCCTGGGGCTCGAGGGCGTTCGACGCGGTGGACTTAGTCTTGACACAGGGCGACGCGGTCGTGGCGCGCCACCTTCTCGACTCGCTGGCGCCGGGGACGCCGGCGGAGATCTCGATGGATTGGCGGTTCGCCGACCTGCGTCGCGCGGCTGTCGGTGCGGCGCCGCTGGACGCCCGCGTCGATTGGCAGGGTGGCGCCGGCCGCGCCA
>CAYGCC010000502.1:0-4165 GCA_964348165.1 uncultured Gemmatimonadota bacterium
TGCTCACCTCGGTGCTCAGCAACAACGCCGCCGCGGTCGTGCTGACTCCCATCGCCATCGCGACGGCGGCCGGGCTCGACGTCTCGCCGTTGCCGTTCATCATCGCCGTGATGATCGCCGCCTCCAACAGCTACGCCACGCCGATCGGCTATCAGACCAACACGTTCATCCTGGGGCCGGGCGGTTATCACTTCAGCGACTTCTTTCGCGTCGGCGCACCGCTCAACCTGCTTATGGTGGCCGCCGCGACGCTGGTCATCCCGATCTTCTTCCCCTTCCACCCGTAGCGGGGGAAAAGTCCGAGTGCGAAGGGCGAAAGGGGGGGTCCCTTCCAGGCCGAAGGAGCGCCCGGCGGGCAAACCACATCGAAGGGCAACGCTCACGGCACCGGAGACTTCCACACTCTTCAGTTTCGGGCGATTTTCGTGGAGCGCGGAAATACAAACATCTATGATCCCGACGGGGTCATCTTCTAGGCCGCTGTGAGCCGCTTGCAGGGCAATGGCCCGCTCAGACAGAGAGGGCACAAGAAGAAAGAAACCGGGAGACGAGGTTCTCCCAGTTTCTTCTGCTGTTGCAAGCGGAAGCGCCTAAACGGGCGACCGGGACCTTCCTTTGCCGCTGCCTCTTTCGTACGAGTTGTCTGAACCTTCAGACGTCCGCACCCCGAGGCCGGAGCGAAACGGAGAGCTGGCATGAGAGTGTTCGTGGCGGGAGCGACAGGCGCGATCGGACGTCCGCTCGTCACGCAGCTGCTCGCTGCCGGTCACGACGTGATCGGCCTGGCGCGAACTGAGGCGCGTGCCCACGAGCTGCGGCAGCGGGGCGCCGAAGCCGCAGTCGGCGATGCCCTCGATGCTGAGCGACTGATAAAGTCGGTGTTGAGGGCCAAGCCCGACGCTGTCATCCATCAACTCACGGCCATCCCCCACGAGATCCACCCTCGGAAGGTGGGGCGGCAATTCGAGCGGACCAACCGTCTGCGCACCGAGGCGACCCGGAGCTTGATCGAGGGGGCGCGGCAGGCGGGTGCCCGCAGGTTCCTGGCGCAGAGCATCGCCTTCGCCTACCGGTCGGTCGGCGGTCCGGTGAAGACGGAGGAGGATCCTCTCTGGGACGATCCCCCAGCGGCCTACGCATCGAGCATGAACGCCATCCTCGACCTCGAGCGTCAGGTTCAGCAGACCGCCTCGGGGATCGTCCTGCGCTACGGCTTCTTTTATGGACCGGGCACCGCCTACGCCCGCGACGGTTCCGCCGCCCATCGGGTGCGCGAACGTCAATTCCCCATCGTCGCGGACGGGACCGGGACCTTCTCGTTCATTCACGTGGAGGATGCGGCGGCGGCCACCATCGCCGCGCTCGAGCGGGGTGCAACCGGCGTCTACAACGTCGTGGACGATGAGCCGGCGCCGGTGCGGGAGTGGCTACCGGTCTATGCAGAGGTCCTGGGGGCTCCGAGTCCGCGGCGAGTTCCGAAGTTCCTGGCTCGGCTGATCGCTGGCCGCTACGGGATTTACATGATGACCGAGCTACGTGGCGCATCCAACGCGAAGGCGAAGGCCAGCCTCGGGTGGTCGCCTCGCTACGCTTCCTGGCGGACCGGGTTTCGGGAGGCTCTCGGCACATCAGGATAGCCGCCCTGCGCCGCTTTATCCGCGAGTGGCCGCCGGTCAGTCTTCCACGAGCTCCAGGTGAAAAGTGTGCAGAAAGCGATGAAACGCCGGCGCGAAGAAGAGCCCGATCGCCGTGATGAAGGCGACGCCACTGAACAGGGCGTATAGCGAGGCGAAGAGTTTCGCGGCGACCGATTGCATCTGGTCGACCGGCCCCATCCCCGTCAGGATCATCGACGCGTTGAGCAGAGCGTCGATCCACTCCAAGCCGGCGACATATCGGTAGCCGATCACTCCGGACCCCAGAGAGATCCCCAGCACCACCACGCTCAATCCGACGCCGCGGGCGAGCCGAAGCGCGAAGATCCGATGCGAGGGGAGCTTCTTGAGGCGATACGGCTCACGTCGGCCTGTATGCATGATGTCATTATCTCCTTTCACCAGCGCGTTCAGGGGCCGCTTGGCACCAGCGTGAGGAGGAGGACGACCGCCAGACCAGCGATCCCCGCGCCGGTCAGGAACGCGCCCGCCGGACCGGCCCATTGCCAGAGCAGCCCAAACCCCAGACTGGCCGGCAGGGCACCGACCCCTGCCGCCAGCTGGTAGCCACCCATCGCCGCCCCCAAGCGGGATCCTTCCGCTAGGCGGGCGATCAGCGCCTTCTCCGGCCCCTCGGCCAGCCCGAAATAGATCCCATAAGCGATGAAGAGCGCCCAGGCATGCCACTGAGCGGAAGCCAGAGCGAAGCCCACGTAGACGGCGGCGTACACGGTCCATGCCGTACCGATCACCGGACGCGGCCCGAACCGGTCCGCCCAGTCCCCGCCGGGAAACGACCACACCGTCTTGCTGGCGTGGAAGGCTGCCCAGAGAAACGGTAGCATCGCCGTGGCCACGCCGAGCTGACTTGCCCGCAGCAAGAGAAAAGCATCCGTCGAGTTCCCGAGCGTGAAGACGAAGAAGACGAGCAGGGGGCGCCGCAGACGCCGCAGTCGCAGCCCCGCCTGTCCTGCGAGTCTTGCGGTCTCGGCCTCGGCGAGCGGGGCTTCGCTGACGGCCCGCCAGAGGACGATCAGGGTCAGCACAGCAGGCAGGGCGGAGAGGGCGAAGACCAGCCTCAGATCCTGGGTCACAAACAGAATGAGTGCGCCGGCGATGAGCGGCCCGAGCAGGGCGCCGGCGTGATCGAGGGCCCGCTGGGTGCCGAAAGCCAATCCCCGCGCGTCCGGCGAAACGGACTGTGCCAGCAGCGCATCCCGGGGCGCCGTTCGGAGTCCCTTCCCGAACCGGTCCGTCAACCGCAGCGTCAGCACCTGCCACACCGCGCCGGTGCCCGCGATGAGAGGCCGGGCCACCGCCGCCAGGCCGTAGCCGAAGGCGACCAGCGGTTTCCGTCGACCCAGTCGGTCCGACAGGTTGCCCGCGAACAGTTTGATGAAGCTGTTGATCGACTCCGCCGCGCCCTCGATCAGGCCGACCGCCGGCAAGCTCGCCCCCAGCACTCTGACGAGGAAGGTCGGGAGGAGCGGATAGATCATCTCGCTCGAGACGTCGTTCAGGAACGACACCCCGCCGAGGCCCAGCACGTTTCGGGGCTGGCTGAACACCCTGCGCAGCAGTCTCGACGCCGCGTTCACTGGCAAGCTGGGTCAGTCTGCCAATCGCCCCCAACGCCGCCGCCAGATGCCTTACTCAGAATAGCAACCAGGCAAGAACGTAGAGGGTGTTGTTATCCGAAGCGCCTCTCCCGGCTCCATCGTAGTCCGTTCCGCCACCGTTGAATCTTGCGTACGCCGTGTACTGGAGTGTCAGCTGCATGTTAGACCAGGGCAGGAAGTCGATCTGATCGATGAATCCCCGACTGTCCGGCTCTCCGTTGGCACTCCCCCCTACAGGCTCGGCGGGCGTCGGCGCTGCGGAACGTTCCGTCGTGCGGTACCAGGCACGGGTCTTTGACCGCCTTGAACATGGAGTGGCTCTCTCGTCGCTGGAGTAAGGAGTCGCCGTCTTCAGCGATCGAGCGATCGGCCGACAGCGCTTCGTCGATCGCGATCTCTCGGTCGCCGCACGCCGTACGGTACGGCCGAAGCCGGACATTTGCGAGCGCTGTGCGGCAGACGGAAATGTCCGCTTCGCCCCGGCGATGTCCCGCTTACCCCGGGTCCGTTGGCGGAAGCTGTCTTAGGTGGCCAACTTCAGCTCGCCGGGGATAGTGTGCACGAGTAGGGAGAAGGCGAGACCGGAGGTCTAGATGAGCCATAGCGAACGACGAACCGCACGCCTGATCTTCACCGCCGTCGTGGTGGGCGCAGTGGCGGTCCTGGCGTTGGGGTTGTTGGCAGTGAGGGATTCGAATGGGTTGATCGCGCTTCAGGGCGGCGTCGTGGGGGGCTGGGCCCACTACGGCGGTGACGCGGGCGGGTCGCGCTACTCGCCACTGGACCAGATCAACCGCCAGAACGTGAGGCAGCTGCGGGTCGCCTGGACGCATCGGACCGGCGACGTGTCCGACGGCAGCAAGTACTCGCGCAAGAGCGCCTTCGAGACGA
>CAYGCC010000503.1:0-3192 GCA_964348165.1 uncultured Gemmatimonadota bacterium
CCCCGTCGGTACAGCTGCTCGCCGGCGAGGAAGGCTTTGAGCCCCTCCACCGACCTCGTCGTGTGGGATGCGAGGTCGACGCTTCCTGCCACCCGCCCCTTCAACAGCGAGCGCAGCAGCTGGATCGACAGGCGATCAATCAGCGCGATCATGCTGTCCGCGGGTCCGTCGACGTGCGCCTGGCGTACTCGCTCGCCGGTCTGTAGGTCGACGATGTCGGCGGTCAGCCGCACGTCGCGGCCAGAAGAGACGGCCGTCCCGATCACCGCGTGCCGCGCCTCTGTGGCCCGGGCCACCTCGAGTGCGGTCTCGAGATCGGGCTCCATCGCCTCACCGACCTGCTCCCGCCAGCGGGCGAGCACCGTGCGGCTGTCGATCGCGCGCAGCGCCGGCCCGTCCAGGTTGACCGAGAGGAGGTCGACGAGACCCTCGCGCCATAACTCCATCCCCGGCCCGCGCACGGTGAAGGGGAGGACCGCGACGGCGGGCGCCGGCTCCGCCGTGGCCCTGCCGACGATCCCGCCCGCTCGGTCGCGCGACAGCACGTACGCGCTGGCGAAGCTCAGCAGCGAGATGATGACGGCGCCGGCGAGAATGACTGCGGTGCGGGTACGGGCGTTGCGCCGACGCGAAACGCCTCGGACCACCTCGGGCTCGCCCGCGATTGAGGGCGCTTCCGCCGCCCGGGCGGCTGGCAGCGGCTCGGCGCGCAGGCGCTCGACCAGGGCGCGGATCTCGGCGGGCGGCTCCACGTCCAGCTCGTCGCGGAGCAGCCGCTCATGGGCGTGGGCCTGTTGGATCGCGTTCGCCGGGTCGCCCGCCGCAGCCAGCGCTTCCATCAGCCGCAGGGCGACCGGCGAGCTGTAGGGATCCGTGGCCAGGAGCCGCTTCCACCAATCGGCGGCGCGGGCCGGATCGCCCGCACCTTCCGCCTGCCGGGCCAACGACTCCAGCGCCTTGGCGTGGAGGTCGGCCAGGCGCGCACGCTCCGACTGCAGCCAATCTTCGAACTCTCGTGAGCCACCCAGATGGAAGCCCTCCAGGAAGGGGCCGCCATAGAGCCCCACGGCCGCCTCGCGATCGCCGCTCTCGAGGGCCTCCTGGAAAGCCATAGCGTCCACCCAGACCGCCTCGCGGTTCAGCCACATGTGCTCGCCGTCGACGACGACCGGGTCTTTGCCCAGCGCCTGCCGTAGAACGTAGAGCGAATCGGAGAGCCGGTGGCGCGCGTGCGACGTGTCGCTCTCAGGCCAGAGGTAGGCAATCAGCTTGTCGCGACTGCAGCCCTTCGCGCCTGCCCCCGCAAGCAATGCCAGCAGCGCCAGGCGATGGCGGTGGCCCACGCGCCCCGAGACGGGCACGCTCGGGTCTTCAAAGGAGGCACCACCGAGAAGCTGCAAGCGGTACATAGCAGGCCCAGATAGACCGGCGACACTTCTGCGATAGTCGCCGGATACTGCGCGGATACCTGTGCTCAATGATAGCAGCGAGACCGGTACGCTGGCCAGCAGTCGCCCGGCGGCGTCTGGCTATCCGGGCAACGGAAGGGGCGGATACCGGTCCCGCTCGGGCGAAACGGCCCGAGCGTTTCCCTCTCAAACTCTTTCTTAAGGAGTACGAGCGATGCGTTGTCTAAGAGTAGTGCCTTGCGCGGTGCTGGCTGCACTACTGGTGGCCTGCGGCGACGAGCCGCTGACACCGACGCAGGACGCCCTCAGCCCGGCGTTCGCGGTAGGGGGCACGGACCGCCCCATCAAGGCAGACCTGAGCGCTACCGTGACCTGGGAGTACGACTGGGCGGATCCGGATTGCCCCGTCACAACCGTGTCCGATGGTTGGGGCACCATGAGCCACCTCGGCAAGGTGCACCACCACCAGACCCACTGCGCCGCAGTCACGAAGCCGACCTACGAGAACGGACATTGGGAAATCACCGCGGCTAACGGTGATCAACTCGTCCTCGAGTACGGCGGCTGGCCGGCCAACCTGTCGCCTCCGCTTCCGACGCAGGTCGTTGGCGGGACGGGCCGGTTCGCCGACGCCTCCGGTACGATCTACCTGGTCGACTTCAAAATCGTGGGAGAGTGGGGAGACGACGGGAATCCGATCGAGCCGTGGTACGTGTGGTTCACCCTTGAGGGGACGATTCCGTATTGACCACACAGCGGTTTCCATATCCGTGAGGGGAGCCGGATACGGCTCCCCTCACGCGTTACCATTGGCGAATGGACGACCGAGGACGCGATCTCCGATCAGTTTCCTACCTTGGCCATGGTCAGCGGCTTGGCCTCGCCCTGTTCGAGGGCTTTGATCGCGCGCTCCAGCACCCTGTCGCGGGCCACCGCCCAGTCGGTGGGCCGGTCGGTGACGCGCACGTCGGGAACGACGCCGTTGCCCTCGATCTGCTGGCCATCTGGCCGCCAGGCTACGGTCCACGAGAAGGAGATCACGGCGCCACGCGGAGCGTTTCGTCCGTGGTGTCCCGGAAGAACACGTAAGCGTGGAGGGGCGGCTTTTGCCCCGGTATCCTCGACAGGCGCTCGCGGCGGCTGCGCACCTCGATCTTCGGCCGGGTGCGCTCGACGCCGGGGTAATACTGGAGCCGCGAGTGTCCGTCGCCCAGCTTCGCCATGAAGCGGGCGATGACCCCGGCGCACGCCTCGGGTTCCTTCGCCCGCTTGGCCTCGGGCGCCAGTTCCTCGTAGGCCTGCCTGAAGTTTACGGCGCCGGGTTTGAAGAGCTTGAACGACCAACGCTGGTCGATGAGCTCGACGGCCTTCTTGAGATCTTTGTGGCAGTCGACCCGCTTCGGCTTCTTCTGGCCGAGCGCACGGCCGGGAGCCGCGAGCATCAACGCCGCGGTGAGAACGATGAGCGCGCACCGCATGGCACACCTCCGTCACTGAGCAATTGGGCTGGGGAGCGCGTGGGGTTCGCTCCCGTTGCTCGCACGGTGCTATTGATGCCAACCTTAGGCAGTTGTCTGAGAAGCGTCAAAACATTGTTGGCAGGGCCGCAAAAGGAGGATCTCAGTGAAAGCCGACTACAGGCTCCCGGTCGCCGGCGAGATGGTCGAATCGGATCAGGTGGACGAAGTCCAGAGCCCGTTCAACGGCGATGTGGTAGGGCGGGTCCCCCTGGCCAGCGCCGATCAGCGTGAGGCCGCGGTGGCGGCGGCGGTCGCGGCGTTCG
>CAYGCC010000504.1:0-2408 GCA_964348165.1 uncultured Gemmatimonadota bacterium
TCCGCTTCTACGATCTGCTGGGCGAGGCGACGCGCTGGGTGTTGGCCCGAGATCTGTCGGTCAGCTCCTTCTGGATCGCGTATGCGGCCTTACTACTCGCTGCCGGATTCTGGCTGCAGCGGCCGCCCGTCCGCTGGGCCGGGTTGGCTATGGCCCTGATCGCTGCGGGGAAGGTCTTCCTCTACGACCTCTCGCAGCTGTCACAGCTTTACCGGATTGTCAGCTTTGTGCTGCTGGCCATCGTTCTGCTGGCGCTGTCCTTCCGCTACCAGCGCTGGCGTCGTGCCTAGGTCGGCGTCAGGAATCTTGTTCTCGGGTGACTGTCAACGGGGCGGACGGGGACGAAACTGGCCGGTCTCGATGATGTCTACGACGTAGCCTTCCACCTCGGCTGGGATCTGGTCGATAAGCTCCGGCGTCTTCTTGGCAACCATCACGCGAATACACGGCTGGTCCTCGCATTTCCCTATGCCGGTCCCGACCACGCCCGGAATCGCCATCCATCTCGGTGTGTAGTCGGCCAGGACTTCCTCTATGCTTCGTTTCGCCATCTCGTCCTGGTGTCTGGAGTCATCAGCGGCGCGCGAGATGCAGGCTGTGCTGCACAGGGCGGCTAGCGAGAGCAACACCGCCACATGAACCACGCAGGCGGCGGTGACGGGGCGTTTCATCGATCTCAACATTTGTGCCGACGTTCGATATCGCGGCTCCTGTCGTGCCCTCTGCATACTAGGTACAGCCGAAACGTCGGTCCAGCCAGCGAAGAGGGGAACGTCTTCCGACATTCCCCTCGTACCGACTTTCGATCCAGGGCTCGGGGCGGTGTGCCGACCTACGGCTTGTTGATCGTTATGCTGGTGCCGTCGCTGTCGCCGTCCGCATCATGGTTCTCGGAAGGCGTGTAGTCGAGCCCTGGGTAGACGACGTTGGTGACACGGAAGGTCACTTGTTTCGTCTTCTTCGGCAGCAAGGTGCTCAGCATCAGGCACTCGCCCGCGTAGTCGGTGTCGCACTGATCGACGGCCAGACCGTTGCCCGTCCAGCTGCCGTAAACCGTGGCGCCCTCTAGGGGATTGTGACCGCTGTCTTCGATGCGGACGATCACGTAGGCACTCCACGTCTTACCCTCGCTGCTCCTGTAGGGGAAGAGGTCGCCCACGTGCATGCCGGTCGCCGGCGGCGGCGTATCCGTAATCGTGACCGTGGTGCTCCTGGAGTCGTTGGCCGCGTTCTCGTCGCTGAAGTCGTGGCTGGCCGTCAACGTATGATCGCCCAGCGACGCGCCCTGCGTGTCCCACGTGTAGGTCAGCGTGTTCGAGGCGCCGGCCGCCAGACCTCCGACGATCGTCTGCGTGTCGATGGGGACGTTGTCGGTATCGTCATGCAGCGTCACGTTGATGTCGCTTCCGACATCCTGGTTCCCTACGTTCTGAACTGTGACGTTCACCGACACCACCTCACCCTGGGTGGCCGAGGCCGGCGCATTGACGCTGGCGATCGCGATATCGGTGAGCGGCGTCGGCGGAGCTGCGTCGATGATGACGTCGAAGCGGCTGAGCACCGCACCGATGGGGTTCGCCAGCGTGTGCGTCGAGCTGCCCGCGAACAGCAGACCGACCGGGTTCTTGTTGGCATCATCGGTGACGATCAGCGATCCCGAATCGCCGCCGTCGCTGAAGGTGCCGGGCGTCACCGAGATTTGGCCCACGAAGACCGCCGACTTCACACACCAGATGATCCAGACCTCGTAGCAGATCTCCGCCGTGACGTTGATCTCGGACACCTCGCCCTTCGTGAGCTTGGTGGTGCGGCCGAACTTCTGCACCTGCTGGCCGACGAAGGCGGTGGCCGGCGTGGCGCTGGGCGTCCCGTACCCGTCCTCCGGCGTGGCGTTACCCAGCTGGGCGACCGATGACCGGGCGATCGCGGCGTCCATCGTATTGTTGCCGCCGTTGAAGTTGATCGGCTGGAAGTCGTAGAGCTCTCCGATCTTGTCGGCTGGATCCTGGCCGCCATCGAACGGTCCTGGCTGCAACGCGCTGTCGCCGATGTTCGCGTCGTTTTGGTTGGCCAGGACGTGGTTATTGCTTAGGGCAAACACGTTGCCCGCGGCGTCACGCACGCGGACCCCGATCGTGCCAGCGGTAACAGCTGGGTGCCCGACGGAGACGCCGGTGGGAACCGGCCGCGGGAACCGGGCCGTGGGATCGCTGCGGGCGATGAACATGCCCGTCACCTCTACGGCCACCGGCAGTCCATCCAGCCGGTCGGGCAGCCCTTCCACCCCTGCCCACTCAGTGAAGATCTTGATCACCGGCCGACCGGCCTCGTTCAGTCCGACGCCGGTGCCGACCACACCGGGCTGGGCGAGCAGGCGCTCGGTGTGTCGCTCCTGGATGGCGATGGCC
>CAYGCC010000505.1:0-3200 GCA_964348165.1 uncultured Gemmatimonadota bacterium
AGCGGTGGATCGGCCTCCTGCCACAGCTCGATGAAGCGCGTGTAGTGCTCGCGCGCCCGTTCCAGCACGCCTAGCCGCTCGTCGATCTCGGCCCGCCGCAGGTGCGACATCGCCAGGTAAGGAAGCTCGAACGGCGATGTCTCCACCAGGTTCGCGTACCAGCCGCGCGCCTCTTCCAGCCGGCCCAGCTGGAAGAGCAGCTCGGCCCGCACGAAGCGCTCGAACACCTGTGAGTAGAGCGGCGACGCCATCGTCTGACCGTACCAGGTCTCCATGCGCGCGCCGTCCAGTTCGGCCAGCGCCTCCGCCGGCCGTCCCTCGCGGATCAGGATCTGCGCCCGGACGCTCCGCGCCAGGTCTTCGGCCAGGCTGCCGGCGGTGCGCGGCAGCTCGACGCCCACCAGCTCGCCGGCGTAACGCCGCGCCGCCGCCGCGTCGCCCAGACGGGCATGGACGAGACCCAGTAGATATAGACGGATGAGCGGATGCAGCCGGTCGTGCGCGGTGAACACCACGCTGGGGTTGTCGCTGGTCGCGACCGACTGGGGGTCGAGCCGCTGCAGCTCGGCCGCCAGCCGCGTTAGCACGCCGTCGTCCACGGGCACGAACGGGATGCGGGCGAGCAGCGCCCGGTACTCCAGGGCCGCCCCCTCACTCAGATCGGCCAGCTCCGCGAGGCATGCCTGCGCCGCCTCCCACTGCCCGGCCGCAAGCTTCAGGTGCGCCAGCCAAGCGTAGCCGAGCCGCGCCACCGTCGCCTCGATCGCCGCCGGCTCACCGCTCGCGCACGCCCGCAGCGCGTCCAGCTCCAGCGTGCGGCCCGGCTCGGGGTTCAGGGCCATGAACAGGCTGACGAGAGAATCCAGCTCGGCCAGGTCGCCCTCATAGGCGGCGAGGCGCGACAGATGGATGAGCGCGGTGGAATGGCGCGGGTCGAAGTCGAGCACCTTCCCCAGCGCCTCGCGCGACTCGGCAAACGAGCGGCCGCGCAGCGGGTTGGCGTGGAACAGCACCTCGCCGAGGTCGAGCCACGCCTCCATCTCGTCGGGGTGGGTGCCGAGGATGGAGCGGTAGTGCCGTTCGGCCTCGGCGTTCGCCCCGCGGCGCCGCACCAGAAACGCCTCGAGCAGGCGCCGGTCGCGGTCGGACAGCCGCTGATCGTAGCGGACCGCTTGCTCCGCCGCCTGGCGCGCCAGACCGTCCTGCAGGTTCCACTCCGCCGCCAGGCTCAGCCGGTAGTAGGCGAGGCCGAACAGCGTGTCCTCGGCGACGGCGCGCTGGAACGACTCGACCGCCGCCCCGAACTGCGCCCGGCGAAACAACTCCTCGCCCTCGAGGAACGCCTTGAGCGCCAGCAGGCTGGAGGTCGTGACCGCGGCGATCCGTCTTACCCGGGCCGCGGGGCCGCCGCTGAGACCCGAGAGGAGCCGCGCGGCCAGCTCATCCACCAGCTCGAACAGCCCGTCCACCTCGCCCGACACCGCGCCCCGGCTGACGGGATCGCGTCCGGCCCGCCGGTCGTAGAGCGCGGCGGCGAGCTGGATTCGGCCGCCGGCTTCGACCAGGTCGCCGACCACGTACAGGACCGCGCCGAACTGGTCGGCGATGCGGCGCGCCGCAACGGGGTCGCCGGGCGCGACGTCCTGGCGCTCCACGTACCGCAGCAGCGTCCGCGGGTCGACGCTGCGCAACTCGCCGGCCCCGTCCAGCTTCGTGCTCAACAGGTTCACCATACCCTCGCGCAGGTAGGCCAGCTCGGCGCTTCCCTGCACCGCGAAGGGGAGCACGGCGATCGACAGACCGAGTGTTCGATCGGAGGCCGCTTCGGATGATGGCGCGGTCACATCGATTCCGGCCCGTCCGCGCACGAGCTCGCGGCCGCCGGCGAACCAGACGGCGGCGAGCGGCAGCACGATGGCGGCCAGCGCGGCGAGCCCCATCCGCCAGCGCTGCCGGCGCGGTGCCCGGGCAATCGCCTCCAGTTCATCCGGGGCCGCCGGCTGGGCGCGCTTCACGCCCTCGGGCGTCAGCTCGAACGCCCAAGCGAGCACCAGCGCGATGGGGAAGCCGAGGAGGGCGAGGGCGACGACCAGGGTGACGGTCCACTCGGGCAGGCCGAGGCGCGTGAAGGTGAGGTCGGCCGCCTCGATGACCACGAAGGCCGTGGCACCGTACACCGCGGCGATCTTGAAGACCTGCCGCCGCTTCAGCTCGGCGAACAGCTTCCGGATGCGATTGGGACGTGGGTTCACGGCTGTTGAAGATGCGAAGCCGGCGCGCGGGTCTGCAAGGCTAGCCAGACACCATCGCGCGTTCCCCCGTCCCTCCTCCCGACCCCTCGGCTCAGAACAGGAACGGTATGAACATCTTCGTTCCACGCATGTAGGCATCGTAGGGCGGACCGAAATAGCGGGTATTCTCGACCTCCTCCGCCTTCGCGGTCGCCAGCAGAAAACCGGTCGCGCCCAGCGCCAGGGCCACCGCCACCCAACCCGGTCTCTTGAAAAAGACGCCCCAGGTCAGAAAGAGGAGCGAGCTGTAGAGCGGGTGGCGGACGTACTTGAAGACCCCCGTCGTCACCAGCCGGGTCGTCCTCTCGATCCCGACCAGCGACTCATCTTCGCGCCGGTCCCGCGCCAGTCGGCCCGCACTGCGCAGCAGCTGAACCCCCCAGACGGCCGGCACCAGCGAGGCGGCGAGCAGCGACCAGGAGACGAGCTGGCGGATCGAGACGGGGTCGCCGAGCCAAGCGCTGAAGCTCCGAAAGTTGAGCAGGACGAGCAGAACGATGCATTCCCAGGCGAAGAACCGGTAGAACCCGTGCGAGCGCGGCGACCTGAGCGAGGCCCTCGTGAGGTAAGCGAACGCGGCGGTCAAAACGAGAAAGATGATGACTCTGACCATGGCCTCGCTCCGAAGCGTCCCTGCTGATACCTGCCGCCGGGCGCCCGCCCGCGATCAGGAGGGTGCGGCAGGTGCCACGAGCGGACATTTGGAGCGCCTTAGCCCGTGAAAGCCCGCAGCCAGTCGCCGCGCGACCATGAAGCGAGGGCACCTGCCGCACCCGACCCCGCCCGCGACATGAAGCGAGGGCGCCCGCCGCACCCGACCCCACCCGCGAACCCGAAGGGCGGGACACCCGCCGCACCCGACACCCCCGCGCTTGCCCGTTCGCCCCGAAGCCCGTAAGTTGTTTACAG
>CAYGCC010000506.1:0-4538 GCA_964348165.1 uncultured Gemmatimonadota bacterium
ACCAACCGCCGCTGACCGGCTCGAAACGAGAGGCGGACTGTGAACGCCAGCAATCCAATCACCTCGACCCTGGTCGCAGGCCTCGCCCTGGCTGTCCTGGCGAGCTGCGGCGGAGAAGAGCAAACCGAGACCGTGCTGCGGCCGGTCCGCTACGAGCAAGTCTACGCCACCGGCGGCAGTCGAGTGCGGGTCTTCACGGGCACGGCGCGGGCGGGCGTCGAGTCGCGACTGAGCTTCAAGGTCCCTGGAACCGTTCGCCGGCTGATCGTGCAGGTCGGGGACAGTGTGCGGGCGGGCCAGCTGATCGCCGAGGTCGACCCGGAGGATTACCGGCTCGAGGTGGAGAGAGCCCAGGCGGCCCTGGCCCAGGCCCGCGCACAGGCGCGCAACGCCGAGGTCACCTACGAGCGCACCCGGCTGATGTACGAGAACAATACCGCCGCCAAGAGCGATCTGGACGCCGCACGCGCCGCCTACGAGTCGGCGGAGGCCTCGGTGAGCGCTTACGACCAGAGCCTAAGGCTGGCGCAGCTCCAGCTGAGCTACACACGGCTCACAGCACCTGTGGCAGGCGCGGTCGCCGCCGTGGACGTCGAGGTGAACGAAAACGTGAGCCCCGGTCAGGCGATCGTGTTGCTCACCTCCGGCTCGCGGCTTGAGGTCGACGTCGGCGTCCCCGAGGTGCTGATCGCCCAGGTGCGCGAGGGCGACACAGCGACGGTAACGTTCGACGCGCTACCGGGCCGCGAATTCGCGGCGGTGGTGACCGAGGTGGGCGTGGCCGCCACCGGGACGGGCACCACCTTCCCCGTGACCGCGCTGCTAGAAGAAACGGACCCCGACATACGGTCCGGCATGGCGGCCGAGGTCGGCTTCCGCTTCGGGGCCCAGGGCGAGCGCGAGATCTATCTGGTGCCGTCGGTGGCGGTTGGCGAAGACCGACAGGGGCGCTACGTCTACGTGGTCGAGCCCACCCAAGAGGGTCAGGGGACCGTTCACCGAAGACCTGTCGAGATCGGCGAGCTGACGCCCGAGGGACTGGAGATCGTCAGCGGCCTGAGTGACGGCGACCGCGTGGTCACCGCCGGCGTCAGCAAGATCGAGGACGGCATGCAGGTCCGCCTACCCGGAGCGCAGACCTAGCGATGAACATCACACGCGCTGCGATAGAAAAGAACCGCATCACCATCGTCGCCCTGATCATCATCGTCGCCGGCGGCCTCGGTGCCTACCGCACCATGTCGCGCGCCGAGGACCCGGGCTTCATCATCCGAACGGCCCAGGTGACCACGATATTCCCGGGTGCTGGGCCCGAGCGGGTCGAGCAGCTGGTTACCGACAAGCTCGAAAAAGCGATCCAGGAGATGCCGGAGCTCGACTTCATCGCCAGCGAGTCGAAGACCGGCGTCTCGGTCATCTTCGTCAACATCAAGGAAAGCTACACGGACCTGCGGCCGATCTGGGATGATCTGCGCCGCAAAGTCGAGCGCGTTCGTCCGGATCTACCGGAGGATATCTTCGGGCCCAAGGTCAACGACGAGTTCGGCGACGTGTTCGGCGTCATCATCACGCTCACCGGCGACGGCTTCACCTACGCCGAGCTGAAAGAGGTGGCCGACGAAGTGAGGGACGAGTTCCTGCTGATCGAGGAAGTCGCCAAGGTCGACATCTATGGAGCGCAGGAGGAACGCGTCTTCGTCGAATACAACAACGCCGGCCTATCGGAGCTGGGCCTCTCGCCGATACAGCTGACCGCTATCCTCAACAGCCGCAACATCATCGTGCCGGGCGGCGCGGTGAACGTGGGCGACGAACGGATCATTCTTGAGCCTTCGGGTAACTTCGAGACGGTTGACGACCTGCGGCGCACGGTCATCAGCCTACCCGGCCGTGACGAGCTCGTCTATCTCGATGACATTGCGACCGTCGAGCGCGGTTACATCGATCCACCCACCAGCAAGGTCAAAGCGACCGGCGTCCCCGCGCTCGCTCTCGCCATTTCGATGCGCGAGGGCGGCAACATCCTCACGCTCGGCGAAGAAGTACAGGCCACACTGACACGCCTGCAGACGATCTACCCGATCGGCATCGAGTTTGACGTCGTCGCTTTCCAGCCCCGGGAAGTGGAAAAGAAAGTAAGCGACTTCGTCGGCAACCTATTGCAGGCGGTCGGTGTCGTGGCGGTGGTGATGCTGCTCTTTCTCGGCCTGCGCACCGGCCTCGTGGTGGCCAGCCTGATCCCGATGGCCATGGTGATGGCGCTCCTGGTCATGTCGATCTTTGGGATCGGTCTGGACCAAGTCTCCCTGGCGTCCCTGATTATCGCCCTCGGGATGCTGGTGGATAACGCCATCGTCATGGTCGAGTCCACGATGGTGCAGATGTCGGAGGGCAAGCCTGCGGCTGAAGCCGCCGTCGACTCGGCCCGAGAGCTCCGTGTGCCGTTGCTCATCGCGTCACTCACCACGGCGGCGGCGTTCCTACCCATCTTCCTCGCAGAATCCACAACCGGAGAATACACGGCGCCGATCTTCAAGGTGGTGACTATCACTCTTCTGTCCTCCTGGATCCTGGCGCTCACCATGATACCGCTGCTCTCCGTTCATTTCGTGAAGGTCAAATCGAACCCGAAGCAGGACAGCTACGACTCCCCGTTCTATTGGCGCTATCGCGGCTGGCTCACGTCCACCCTCAAGCACCGGACGCTCTTTCTGGCCGGCATCGTCGGCACCTTCGCGTTGGCCATGGCGGGCTTCCGCTTCGTGCCCGTCCTCTTCTTCCCGCCTTCCGACCGGGCCTTTTTCAGGGCGGAGTTCGAGATGCCGATCGGCACCTCGATCGAGCGGACGGAGGAGGTGGTCGCCCAGATCGAAGAATTCATGCGCGACGAGCTTTGGGTCGCTGACGGACGAGCGGAGGGGATTACCAATTGGGCTTCGTTCATCGGCCAGGGCGCCCCCCGCTTCGTGCTCAGCTTCAACCCGGAGCCGCCCAGCCCCAATTACGCCTTCCTGCTTGTCAACGCGTCCTCCTATGAGCCGATCGACGATTACATCGCCCGGGTCGAGAACTTTACCCTGGAGCGCTTTCCCGATCTGGAGGCCACTCTGCGGCGGATAGACTACGGACCACCCATCGAGGCGCCGGTACAGGTCCGCGTGCTCGGCCGCGAGCCCGACGTTCTGTTCGGCCTGGTCGACGAGGTAAAGGAGAAGCTGCGCAGCGTACCTGGGATCAAGAACGTCAGCGACGATTGGGGCCGGCGCGTGAAGAAGCTGCTGGTGAAGGTCGATCAGCCGCGGGCACGCCGGGCCGGCGTGACCAGCCAGGACATCGCCCTCTCACTGCGCACCGGGCTCAGCGGCCTGGAGATGAGCGAATTCCGGGAAGCGGACGAGCTGATACCGATCACGCTCCGTTCAGTCGCCGCCGACCGGCAGGACATCGGCAAGCTCGAGAGCCTGAACGTCTTCGCCCAGGCGACGGGCCGCTCGCTGCCCCTCAAGCAGGTGGCCGACGTCGAGGTGAGCTGGGAGCCGGCGAAGATCCTGCGCCGGGACCGCTTGAAGACGGTGACAATCAGCGCCTACCTGGACCCGGGTCTCACGGCCACGGCGATCAACGCCCAGATCGTCCCCTGGCTCCAGGATCAGAGCCGCGACTGGGGACTTGGCTACCGCTGGGAGCTGGGCGGTGAGGCGGAGACGTCGGGCGAGGCGAACCAATCGATCGCGGCCAAGCTGCCGATCGCCGCCTTTATCATCATCCTGCTGCTGGTCATCCAGTTCAACTCGATCCGACGTCCGGCGATCATCCTGCTGACGATACCGCTGGGCCTGATCGGCGTGGTGATCGGCCTGTTAGTGGCGCGCTCGTACTTCGGCTTTATGACGTTGCTGGGGATCATCTCGCTGGCCGGGATCGTCATCAACAACGCCATCGTGCTGATCGACCGCATCGGGATCGAGATCAACGAGAACGGTCTCGCGCCGCCGCGCGCCATCATCGAGGCGGCGCAACGCCGGTTGCGGCCGATTCTGCTGACCACCGCCACCACGGTCTGCGGGCTGACCCCGCTCTGGCTGGGCGGTGGCCCGATGTGGGAGCCGATGGCGATCGCGATCATCTTTGGCCTGTTGTTTGCCACCTTGCTGACGCTCGGCGTAGTGCCGGTGCTTTACTCGCTCTTCTTCCGCGTCAGCTTCAAGGGCTTCCTCTACTGAGACGGCCAATGGAGCAGAACCTGGCGATAGCGAAGGCGACCACTTTCACCTCGGGAACCAGTGGCTCCTTCGAGGAGGAGCTTCGCAGCTTGCTGCGTCAGCGCGCGCGCCTTCTATTCGCTCTCGCTCTCCTGGCCGCCGCACTCGTCATGGTCGTCGTCAGATACGTCGTCGGCCTCCGCCCGGTTTTGGAGGAGGGTCTCCTCCCTCCAACAATCGTGGTTTGGGCGGGCCATCTGACGATGTTCGGCACAGCGCTGATCGCCGTCTACCTGTTCAACTTCACGGCTCGTGGACTCCAGCTACTGTGCTTCC
>CAYGCC010000507.1:0-1765 GCA_964348165.1 uncultured Gemmatimonadota bacterium
TCTTTGGCCAGGGCTTTAGTGGCCCAGGCTTGAGCTTCAGAAAGTCAGAGGCCCCGCGATTAGTGCGCGGGGCCTCGTTTGTCCCTTGAATCGTACGTCAGACTACTCGCCCTTCGGAATCGTGACGTCGATGGTTGCCACCTGGCCGAGCTCGGACAGCGGCTTGTCGAACTTGGAATGGTCGCCGACACAAAGGATGATCAGCTTGTCAGGATTCAGCATCCTCTGGGCGGCGCGCATTACGTCGTCCTTGGTGACGCCCTCGATCCGGGCGCGGGATTTCTGCAGAAAGTCGGCGGGGTACCCGTAGTACTCGTAGAGCATCTGCCGGCCCACCACCTCTTCCGGCGTGTCGAAGTTGAAGATGAAGGAGTTGAGGTAGCTCTCCTTCGCGTAGGCGAGCTCCTCGTCCGTGACCATATCGGCTTTCATGCGTTTGATCTCGGCGATCGCCGCCTCTAATGCTTCCCCGGTTGACTCGAACTTGGTCTCGCCGCCGACCTGGAAGACGCCGGGGTGATCGTAGCTCGCGCCGACGTAGCCCCAGATGGCGTAGGCCAGTCCCTTTTCCGACCGGATCACGTTGAACAGCCGGCTGGCGAAGCCCTGACCGAAGATCTGGTTCATGATCTCGACGGCGAAATAATCGGGGTCATCGACGGTCGTGCCCAGGTGGCCGAGCCTGAAATTGGTTTGCGTGATGTCGGTCTTCTCCACGTAATAGATCTTGCTGGGGTCGGCCGGTTTGATGGCAAACTCCTCCTTCGCCGCGACCTCGTACAGGCGCTCCCAATCGCCAAACTCCTTCTCGATCAGAGCCAGCATCGCATCGCGTTGGAAGTCACCGGTTACCCCGAGAATGACTCGGCTCGGGTGGAAGAACCGCTTGTGGAAGGCTACGAGGTCCTCTCGCGTTATGGCAGCGATGGTCGCGTATTCCGTCTGCCGGGCGTAGGGGCTTTCGGCGCCATAGATCAGCTTGTTGAACTCGCGCGAGGCGATGCCGCCGGGCGAGTCGTTGCGCCGGGCGATGGCGCTTCGCTCCTGGACCTTCGCCTCCTCCAGTTTGTCGGCCTCGAATCTGGGTGACGTCAACATATCGGCGAGCACCGGGAACACGTCGTTCAGGTGTTCCGTGAGTACGGAGAGCTGAGCGAAGCCCACGCTGCTGCCCATCGATGCGAACAGGTTGGCGGCCCGGTCTTCCAGGAACTGGTCGACCTCCGCGCCCGACCGCTCACCAGCACCACCGGTCCGCATGACGTTGGCCGTGAGGTCGGCCAGCCCCACCTTGTCCGCCTGCTCGTAGCGGCTACCGGTGCGGATGCGTACCTGCACTGTCACGAGCGGCAGCTCGTGATCCTCTAGCAGAAACACGATCATCCCGTTATCAAGCTCGACCCGCTCCGGCTGCGGTAGCTCCGTCGCGCGCAGCGGCGGGTACTTGATCTGCTCTGGCCGCTGCACCTGCGCCGAGAGGGGGGCCGCGGCGACGGTGGCGACCAGGACGGCTCCGGCGATCCGGGAACCGACCTGACTGATTGCAGTTAGTTTTGTGCTCATCGTCGCCTCCCTCAGTTGGTGCCGGTGGGGGCGGCTTCGGTTATCGTCTCGATCTTCCCCACGGTGCGATAGCGATTATCCAGGTACTCGGTCGCCACACGACGCAGATCCTCAGCCGTCAGAGCCTGAATGCGATCGATGTAGCGGAAGAGGTTCCGCCAGTCGCCCGTGACGGTCTCGTAGTCGGCGAGCTGAAGCGCCA
>CAYGCC010000508.1:0-2205 GCA_964348165.1 uncultured Gemmatimonadota bacterium
AGCGTCGCCTGGTCTCAAGAGCTGGGCGAGTCGTGGCAGCATGCGCGCTTCGCTCACGCCGACTTCGACGGGGACGGTCACCGCGAACTGATGGTAATGTCATCCTCTTGGGGGTCCAGCGAGCCTGCTCGACTGGAGGTCATGTCTGCCGGAACGGGGCGAACATATCGGGAGTTCTCGCTGGCCGAGCGACTCTCTTCACCTGTGGTTATCGACCTCGACCGTGACACGAGATCCGAGCTCGCTCTTATCAGGGTTCCGGGCGAGGTTTGGGTGCTCGACGGCGACCTCGATGTCATCAAACGGCGCAGGGTCGCGGAAGAACTCGTTCGACTTGAGGTCTGGCCTGACGTCGATGGAGATGGCGTCTATGAGATCGCCGCTTACATCTTGGGGGCCGGACGTTTCTTGCTTCTCGATCCGGCTCTACGAGTCAAAGCGTCTCACCCCGGTACACTCGCTGGCGTTCTCCGACATGGCCTGGGCCAACGGCCATCAATTTTGGTAAACGAGGATGCAAAGTATTTAGAGGGCGGCACGGTTGCACTGGAACTCGCCAGAAACCCGTTTTTCTGGCTGTATAGATACGGCCCGCCTGTGTTAATGTCGCTGGGAATCATCGCCTTTCTGAGTGTTGCGCTCGCTTTCCGCAAGGTGGTTCGCCGCAGTCGGTTGCTACAGTCGATTCATGCCTTTGAGCTGGAAGGCGCTCGGGACGGCCTGCTGGTGGTTGACAGTCACGGCGGGATCCGTTGGATGAACAGGACCGTGCGTAACTGGATGGGCATTGGCTCCGGCAGCTCCAAAATGCCCAGGAAGGTCAAGAGCCTCGCGGATCGCCTTCCCGGGGTCGCCGCATTCTGCAATGAGCGCGTATTAGATGATCCGCCGAAGCGGAGCGTTACTCGTGACATCCTACGGTTGGACGACCAGCCGCGCCCGGTGCGGCTGATCGCCGACCCTCTGCTCGCGGGGATTCGCGGCGACCCCCACTGGCTCGTCCGGGTCACAGGTGACGCTGAGCCTGATGCGGACGACGCGATCATCTGGTCGAAGATGTCCCAGCGGATCATTCACAGCATCAAGAGCCCACTGACGAGTATCCTTCTCTCGGTGCAGCGTCTGAGAATGGAGTACGTCGAGCGGGCGCCGGCGGTGGCGAATCGCCTCGACCGCTACAGTGTTCGCATAGAAGAACGGATCGAGGAGCTACGACGCCTTACCAGCAGCTTCTTGAAATTCGCCAATCTGGAAGAGCGAGAACTCGTCGACGTCGACCCGAACGACCTGGTCGCAGAGTTCGCCGATTCTCTCCGGCGAAGCATGCCACCGGATATCCGCTTGAACGTTAGACTCAAGTCCGATCTCCCGCTTGTGTCCATCGATCGAGACCAAATCGTTCTGGCGCTGGACAATCTCGTCGTCAACGCCATCAACGCCATGCCGGACGGCGGTGTCATCTCCCTTTCGACCGACGACGCAGATGGTGTTCGGCCTGCACCCGACCTCGATCAGCGGGACTATGTGAAGGTCGAGGTGTTGGATACGGGAACCGGCATACCGAACGAGTTGAGGGACCGTGTCTTCGAGGCGGGGTTTTCGACGCGCGAGGATGGCACCGGTCTCGGCCTTTCCATGGTGCGGAAGATCGTGCTCGACCACGGAGGCGCGGTTACCCTCGAAAGCGAGGTCGACACCGGATCTGCGGTCACCCTTTACCTTCCCGTCAGACAGGTGACCGGCTGACCGGCTGCCCACTTTCCGCAGGCGCCGAGCCTGTAGGGCGCGCTGGGATCGGTAGCGGCGTCTGGGGCCGGTTGCTCGCCGCGGTGAGCGTCGCGGCTTTGACGCTGATCTCCTTAACCTCAGCTGGGGCGCAAGTGCCTGCCGCCACGCCAGCGACTCCGCAGGCGACGCTCTTGCTGCCCGAGTGGGGTTTCGCGTCGCCAGCCGACATCCGGCTGGGCCAGCTGAGCCTCATCCACGACAGCGCCGGCCCGCGGCTCGCCGTCTACCGCCTGAGCGCGGCGGAGCCACCGGTCTTCCCCGCAGACTCCCGGGGCGCGACGCCGGAGGTTCCGGATGACGTGCTGGTCGTCGCTGACTTCGCGAGCGGCGGGCGCAACGTGCTCGACGGTGACTTCGGCGTCTTCCAGCGACTGCCCTCGGCTGCGACGGCGACGATCGAACCGGCGCCCGACGGGC
>CAYGCC010000509.1:0-1572 GCA_964348165.1 uncultured Gemmatimonadota bacterium
CAATCGCTGACCGCGTAGTGAGCCGAAGAGCGTGTCGACTTGCAAGTGCCCGACCGGACCGCTCTCGCTCAGGTGGCGCGCCGAGTTGGCACGGAGCGTCAGGCGACCGGGCCAGTCGCTTGGCTGGGGAAGGAACGAGGCGGGAGCGATATGCTCGGCGCGCAGGTCGAGATCCCAACGCAGCTCGGGCTTCCAGCTGAGCCTGCCGTCCAGCCGCAGCTGACCGCCCAGCAGATCCACTTCGGCGCGCTCTAGCAGGATCGAGCCGGGGTCGTCGGGCGCTCGCACGCCGCGCGCGCGGAGGGCGACACGATCGATCGCCTGGTCCCCCAGCGCGACGCGCGTCGCCTGCAGATCGAGCCGGGCCTCGTCCGGTCGGCCCGCGTCAAAGCTGATCACGCCGACGAGTTGATCGAGCCGTGCCCGTGCCAGCCGCACCCCTCGCGCCTCCACCTGTGCCTGAACGCTGGGTAGCGAACGAGTGCCTCTAACTCTACCGTCCAGCCGCACAACGCCGCGGGCGTCGGGCAGCATCGAACCGAGATCGGGCGCGTTCAGCTCGAACCCCAGGTCGAGCGAGTCGCCTACCGTCCCGTCGGCGGTCAACCTCGTGTCGCCCCAGGCCAGTCGAAGCTCCTCCAGGCGGTAGAGGACGCCCTCGAGGTCGAGGGCGAATTGGCCGCTGAGAGCTTGCTCGCGAAGCCGGCCGCTTACCGTGTCGACCCGGACGGCGCCGAACCACCCACTGTCCGTGGACCTGCCCTGGCTACGAGCGCGCAGACTCAGCGTCCCTGGCCACTGCGAGGGATCGGTGAACAGTTGGGCGGGCCCCAGATCGTTCGCCTCGACAGCGATATCCCACTCCAGCAGGGGAGCCCAGGCGATTCGCCCCCGGGCCACGACGGTTCCGTCGAGCAGGTCGAGCCTCGCATCGCTGAGCTCGAGCTGGTCGAGCGCGCCGCGTGCGCGGACAGCGAGCGGCGCCGCCGACAAACGCGGACCGGTGACGACCGCCGTCGCTTGCAGGTCGTAGCTCTCCAGGCTGCCCGTGATCGTCAGTTCGCCATCATCGATCTCTATCCCCCCGGGCGCGCGTATCGACAGGTCACGCACCGCGCCTTTTCGGATCACGACATCGATGGGCGACCTGGGCGTCCCTGTCGCCTCGGGCCCCGGCGTGCGCCGCTCGCGCGACGTCACGTCTTCCGCTGGGCGGATCAGCACAGAGACGCCATCGAGCACAATCTGCTCCAAAGTGAGACGACCGCCGAGCAACCCGATCAGTCGGGGTTCGATGAGAGCGCGGTCGACTTGCAGCGACGCCGATTCCAGATCGATGCGGAGGCCGTAGAGTTCCAGTGGACCCCGCAACTTCCCGCGAACCTCCGCCGCCGTGATCGGGGCGCCAAAACGCGGGATCTGTTGGACGACCCAGCGGGCTCCGGCGGCCGTAGACACGAGCAGCCAGACCCCGATGAGGACGAGCGAGCCGAGCAGGGCCAGTGAGAGCAGAACACGGCGCCAACGGCCGACCGGCAGGGTCACAGGTCCGGCCCAATCACCAGATGGAAC
>CAYGCC010000510.1:0-1899 GCA_964348165.1 uncultured Gemmatimonadota bacterium
AGCAGCACCAGCACCATCCAGTCGACATCCTTGTAGGCCTCCTCCGGCGTCACGCACCCAGTCACGAACATGGCGATCATCCCGAGCAGGGCCGACACGATGATCGGCATCACGCCGAAGGCGGCGAGCAGAACGACCGCGGCCATGATCCCGACGGCGACGGGTAGCTTTCGAACGCGCCGGGCGGGCAGGTCGACGGCCCCCAGGAGGGCCAGGTCACGGCTCCCGTGGGCGGCTAGCAGGTCCTCCGCCGTCCCCTCCACCAGTAGAAGGTCACCGGGGGCGAGCACGACGTCCTGGACGTGATCCACGAGGGAAGCGCCGTGTCGCTGGATGCCGAGTACGGGGAGGCGCAAGCGATGGCGGAAGTCGAGCTGGCGGATCGAGCGGCCGACGAGGGGCGAGCGTGGCGGAACCAGTAGCTCGGCGAGCTGGAACTTCGCGGCTTCGTTGCGACGGCCCGGGCCGCTCCGTTCGTCAGGAAGCGCCAGGTCTCCGGTGGGCCGGCTGATGGTCACGCCCGCCCGCTCTTCGATCGCGGCGATATCCTTGATCTTCCCTTCGACCAGCAGGAAGTCGTCGCCGCGGATCGTCGTGCCCGAGTCGACCGCCAGCAGCTTGCGACCCTGGCGCTCGATCCCGACGACCAGCAGGCCGTACTCGGAAGCGAAGCGCAACTCGCCCAGGCTCCGGTCGGTCAACGGCGAGCCGGCCTCGACGTGCAATACGGAGAGGTAGTCCCGCAGGTCGTAGACCTCGACGAGGTCGGACACCGCAGCCCGCCTGGGCGTGAGCCAGCGTCCCAGGGACAGCAGGTACGCGACTCCCACCGCGCTGAGCGCCAGCGCCGGCAAGGTGATGTCGAACAGGCGGATGCGCTCGAGGCCCAGCTCCAGGACGAGCCCGGCAACGAGCAGGTTCGTGCTGGTGCCGATCAGTGTTAGCGTGCCGCCCATCTGACTGCCGAACGACAGCTGCATCAGGGTGCGGGAGGGCGCCGACCCGATCTCGCGGGAGATGCCGAGGACGAGCGGAATCATCACCAGCACCACCGGCGTATTATTCATGAATGCGCTGAGGGGAACGACCAGCGCCAGGCTGACGACCAGCAGCCGGAACTCGCTCTTCCCCGCCAGGCGCGCCAGCTGACGGCCGAGGGCGTCGACGGCGCCGGTGCGCACGAGCCCGGCCGACAGCACGAACATCGCCCCCACCGTCAGCATCGCCTCGTTGGCGAACCCACTCGTCCCCTCTCTCACGCTGACCAGACCGGTTACGATCAGCGTCGCCATGACGATCAGTCCGACGACATCGGCCCGCAGCCGGTTCCAGATGAACAGCCCAAGCGCCGCGAGGGTAACGGCGAAAGCGATCCAGATCTCGGCCGTCACGCTATCCTCCGACGAAGTTGCCCGAATCTACGCGCGGCCGAGAAGCTGAAAAGGGCCCGCCCAGCTCGACGCCGAGCTACGGGATAGACGCGGCGTCGCTGTCGTGCGCGTCAGGCTGTAGTGAGGGAGTCGGGATCGGCGGACGATGTGAAGGGGAGTTAAGCGGAGTGCCCGGGACTCGAACCCGGTTGGCGCGGTCGAGGTTTCACAAGTCGAGTACGAGTTTCAGGCCAGCATCCACTCGCGCCATCACTCCTGCCGGAAGCCGCCCCACTCGCTCGGCGAGGAAGTCCCGGTCGAGCGTCACAACCTGTGTCACGTTGGCCACGGAGTCCTTGGGCAGCCCGGAGGCCCTTCGCGGGATCAGCGCGTTGCCAGGGGCGTCAAGCAGGCGCAGGTTGGACGTAAGGATGACGGCAAGAACGGTTCGGAGCCGGCTGCGGTTGAAGGGTTCGGCCTGGACGATGAGAACCGGCCGCCTGAGACCCGGCTCGGAGCCCCGCGGTGG
>CAYGCC010000511.1:0-2526 GCA_964348165.1 uncultured Gemmatimonadota bacterium
AGGCTCCGTCGCCGCGAAACGAGAGCCCTGGGGTGCCTTCTCCCCGGTCGTGGTAGGCGACGCCGGCCGGGTCGCAGAGGAAACGGTGGCCCCAGCCCGCCAGCCGGATGCTGAATTCCAGGTCCTCGAAGTAGAAGAAATAGTCCTCGTCGAAGCCGCCCGCGTCGAGTGCCAGCGATCGCTCGAGCAGAAGGCAAGCGCTCAGGCAACCTCCCACATCGGTCCAATCCGCCGGCGCATCCGCGACCGGTTCTTCGCCGCGCAGCAAGAGCATCGTGCCGACGAAGTGCGCCGCGGCGCCGTCGCAGTGCAGCCGGCTACGCTCCGGGTGGTGCACGATTCGCGGGCATACGATGGCCGGGCCGTCCGCCTGGAGCCGAGCGACCAGCCGGCGCAGGCCATCGCGCTCCAGATAAAGGTCGTTGTCGATGAACAGGACCAGGCCAGACCGCGCCAGTCTCAGCCCTGCGTTGCGCGCCGCCCCAGGGCCCCGATTCTCGCCCAGCCGGTGCAAGCGCACACCAGGATACTGGGAGCGGATGCGATCGCAGCTGTCGTCAGTGGAGGCGTCATCGACAACGATGATCTCGGCGAGCGGAAAGTCTTGAGCGTACAGCGACTCGAGGCAGCGGATCACCCGCGCGCCGCCGTTGCGATTGACTACGATGGCGCTCACAGCGACGGAACTGACACCTGAGGCCAACTCTCGCCCAACCACCTCTAGTCCAGCCATGTCGACAAGTCGGGCCCCGGCAGGTAGTGATCGGGCGATGTGGTTCCGCTCTTGCCGGCACCGATGATCAGCAAGTTCGATAGCGTCATCGCTCTGCGTCGCTTCGGATCCGCGCCCGATCGATCACCGACCGATGGGCGCGCTCGCCGCTGTCCCGGGACCGCGACCGCTGGACTACCGCCGCGTACAGCCGCTCCGTCGCCTCGGCCGCCCTCGTCCAGCTCCGCTCACGCTTGACCTGCCGCCGGGCGTTGCGGCCCAGGCGCCGGCCGAATTCCGGGTCGTCCAGCAGCCTGACGATCGCCGCGGCGAGGCCGGACACATCACCGTCCCGCACCAACCACGCGACCTCGCCGTGTTCCAGGTTCCGGGCGGAACCGGCGAAGGAGACGATCGGCTTGGCCGCGGCCATGTAGTTCAGGACTTTCTGTGGATAGCCGTCGCAATTCGTCCGCGGGTTCAAAGCCAAGTCCGCCCGCGCCAGGTGCGCGCGCAAGCTCGCCACATCACCGGGCACCGTGTCGATCTGCTCCCGGATACCTAGCCGCCGGGCCGCCCGTTCGTATGGCGCGAACGACGAGTCCGTCGCCAGGAGTAGGCGAACGTCGGAACGTGACCGGCGCACTTCGGCAAAGGCCTCGAGCATCAACTCGATTCCCTGATAGGCGGCGAGACTGCCGGCATAGATCAAGGTCTTGGGTCGCGTTTCCCCCGACGGCCGCGTCTCCGCCTCCGGCTTGAACAGGTCGAGCTCCACGCCGCCCGGGATGACCGTGATCATTTCCGGCGCGACTCGCTGGCTACGAACCAGCTTGTCCCGGATCTGCTCGGACACAGCGACGATGGCGGTGGCGCGTTGGGGAAGCCTCCGGTCGAGGTTCCTCGCGAGCCAACGCTTGGCCGCACCCGGCAGCCCGAGTCGATAGTAGGGCAGCTCGCTTTCGAGCAGCGTGTGGGCGTCGAAGATGACGGGGGGTCGGTCACGGCGTCGCGTGAGCAGCGCGGCGATCAGTCCTTCGAAGTGGTGAGCGTGGATGATATCGAATCGCCGCTCCCGCATGACCTGCCTCAACTTGAAGACGAGCAGCGCGTCGAGCAGCAACAGTTTTTGGTACGTCGGGCCCGGCGCCTCGCGCCGATAGGTCGGTACGCGGGGGATGCGGTGAACGGTAAAGTCGGCGTCCGCGACGGTGTCGCCCAGGTGGTAGGTGACGACGTGGACCTCGTGACCGCGGCGGCCCAGCGCCCCGGCCAACCGGCGGATGCGCACCGGCGTGCCGCGCGGGCACGGGAACGGACACGCCGCCACCATGGCGACCCGAAAGCGGTCTGTCATCGGTCACCACGCACTGATGAGATTCGCGAGTGGCTTCTCTTCTTGCGCGGGTCCATCGAATCCAGCTTGGTCCGCCTGTCATCGTTGCATTAGCGCAACGCCCCACGTCGAGTCCGCTCGCGCAGCGGTGACGCGCCGACCCGACCGTCCAGAGCTGCTCCGCGTAGCAGGCAAGAGTCGTCCATGCAAGAGCCCTGCCCTCTGGGTTGGCCCAGGCAAACGACTCCTTAACGCCTGCCACCTGCACCGGTATGCGAGTGGAGGGGCCGCCGCACGAGCGGCTGCTGGAGCTGGAGGGCCGGGCGGACCTGCTGCGGGCGGGCTGAGGCGGCATAAGAAAGGGCCCCCGTAGCCTGACTACCACCGCGAGGGCCCTTCGGCGGTTTAGCACCTTGGTTACCCGGCTGCAATCGCCAGAAATCGTGCCCGGGGCGTCCGAAGACGCGCATGTAATGTA
>CAYGCC010000512.1:0-9918 GCA_964348165.1 uncultured Gemmatimonadota bacterium
CGCCGTACGACGCGCTCGTTCAGGTGATCGACGGCGAGGCGGAGATCACCGTGTCGGGTGAGTCGGCTCGCGTGGCGGCAGGGGAGATAGTGATTCTACCGGCCAACGAGCCCCACGCTGTCTCCGCACCAAGCCGTTTCAAGATGATGTTGACGATGATCAGGTCGGCGTAAGGGCCGGGAGCCCCGCAGCATGGTTCTCCCGCGCTGGACGTTCGCCCGAGCCATCTTCTTCCGTTCTTTGATAGTCTGGGTGGCGATTCGCGCGGTGCTTGTCGCGGACAGTGGTGATCTGCAAATCAGCGTTCACGCTGCCCTTCTCTTGATTATCGCGGCGACCGCCCTCGCGACACCCGCGGGGCGACGGCGCAACGAACATATCTTTCTCGCCAACCTGCGTGTGCCCATCTTCATGCTCGTTCTTCTAGCCGCGCTGCTTCCGGCGCTACTGGAGATCCTCATCGCGATCGGTGGCGCGGCATGAAGCCGATCCTCGCCGCCGAGTCGATCGGGAAGTCGTTCGGTCGGAACCGGGTTCTGGCGAGCGCGGGGCTCTGGGCAAAGCCGGGCTCGATCACGGTGCTGCTGGGCCGGAACGGCTCGGGCAAGACGACGCTGATCAAGATCGCGGCGGGCTGGCTGCGGCCGGATTTCGGCGTGGTCATCTTCGGCGACCGCCGGTTCACGCGGCCGCGGCTCTCGACGCTGGCCGGGCTCGGGCTTTTCTACCTGCCGGACCGCGACCTTCTGGTGCCCACGGTCACGCTGCGGCGGCACCTCGAGGCCGTAGGGCAAAACATCCCCGAGGCGAAAGTGGAGGAGGGCGCGGAGCGATTGGCGGTGCAGGCGTTCCTGGACCGCAAGCCCACGGCGCTATCGGGCGGTGAGCGGCGCCGTGCCGAGCTGGCCGTCGCGCTGGCGCGAAAGCCCCTCTGCCTGCTGGCCGATGAGCCGTTTCGCGAGCTGATGCCCATGGAGGCGCGGTCGATCGCCGACGCCCTGCGCTGGCTGGCCGACGACGGATGCGCCGTAGTGGTGGCGGGACAGGAAGCCGACACACTGCTCGAGCTGGCGGACGTGGTGATCTGGCAGACGGCCGGGACCACGCACCACCTGGGCTCACCGCAGGAGGCCAGGCGGCACCCAGGGTTCCAGCGCGAGTACCTGGGCGCGCGGCTCGGCACCGGCCCGAGGCGAAGCTGAGCCGTAGCGGGCAGGCACGGCCGGTCTTGGTCTCACCGAGCGTTTTGGGCTAGATTCCCCACTCTGTGAAACGGCAAAACGCGCTCGGTCATAAGCGAAACGTGATGAGATCGGCCGGCGGGATATGGACCCTGACCCTGTTGGCCGTGCTGGCGGCGGCGGCCACGGCCTGCGGGGGCGCGCCTCCAGTCCAGGACGGCGCCGACCGTGTCGTGCTGCTCCACGGTCTGGGCCGCAGCGATCTCTCGATGCTGCGACTGGAGATGGCGCTGGAGAACAGCGGCTATCGCGTTGCCAACGTCAGCTATCCCTCCACTGAGCGTTCCATCGAACAGCTCTCCGAGCACGACCTGGGGCCCGCCCTGGCAGCATGCTGCTCCGAGCCTGCGGGCCAGGTTCACTTCGTCACCCATTCGATGGGCGGCATCGTGCTCCGCTACTACCTCCAGCGGCACGAGATGGAGTCTCTGGGCCGTGTGGTCATGTTGAGCCCGCCCAACCAGGGGAGTGAGCTGGCGGATTGGGCCGCCGAGAACCCCGTTCTCGAGAAGCTGCTGGGGCCCGCCGTCGAGCAGCTGGGCACGGGCCCGGCGAGCGTGCCGAGCCAGCTGGGGCCCGTGAACTTCGAGCTGGGAGTGATCACCGGCGACCGGACGCTCAATCCACTATTCTCGCGGATCATACCGGGTGAGGACGACGGCAAGGTCTCGGTAGAACGCGCCAAGGTGCCGGGGATGACCGACTTCCTCGTCGTCCCACACAGTCACACCTATATCATGTTGAGCGAGGATGTGATCGAGCAGGTCATCTTCTTTCTGGAAAACGGAAAGTTCCGTCATCTGAGCGACGCCGCGGACCCGGCCACTGGCTCCCGGGAAAATTGACGTTGCGTCGCATCACGTGGTTTCTACTGTTGGCAACCGTCTGGGGTGATCGATGCGGCTTACAGCCTCGGCGGTGATGACGACGCTCATCCCACTATCCATCATGACAGGCGGCATGGGCACCCAAGAGGACGCACGCGTCATACGTCTACCGAAGCCGAACCTCGAAGGCGCGACATCGTTAGAGGCCACGCTGCGCGAGCGTCAGTCGGTCAGGGAGTACTCCGCCGAGCCGGTCGCGCTGGCCGACCTTTCGCAGCTGCTCTGGGCGGCCCAGGGCCTCACCCGTTCGGGCGGCAGGCGGACCGCGCCATCCGCCGGGGCGACGTACCCGATCGAGCTATATGTGGCGGCTGGCAACGTGGAAGATCTGGCGTCGGGCCTGTATCGTTACCGGGTGAGATCGCATGACCTCGTCGTGGTCAAGGCTGAAGATCTCCGCGGCGAGCTGGCCTCCGCCGCGCTCGCCCAGACCTGGATCGCGACAGCGCCGGCGGTCATCGTCATCGCCGGGGCCATCGAACGCACCGCCGGCAGATACGGCCAGCGCGCAGTCCGCTATGTGCATATGGAGGTGGGGTGCGTCGCTCAGAACGTCTACTTGCAGGCTACCGCACTGGACCTGGGCACGGTGTTCGTGGGGGCATTCAGCGATACAGGGGTGAAGGCGGTGCTTGATCTTCCTGAGGCGGAGCAGCCGTTCGCGATCATGCCTGTGGGCAAGATTTCCTAGCGGCACCAGAAGGAGCTCAACTCAGTCGAGCCCGCGAAGCCCCGACTAACGGAGAAAGAAACGATGAGGCACCGCATCGTCACGTTTCAGCTCGCGGCCCTGGTCGCGGCGGCGCTCGTCGAGGTGGCCGTCGCGCAGACAACGGACCTGGGCCATGTCGACTTCCCGAACTCCGGCAAGCCCGCTGCGCAGTCGGCGTTCATCCGCGGGGTCCTTCTGCTTCACAGCTTCGAGTATCCCGACGCCGCCGAGGCGTTTCGCCAGGCTCAGCACATCGACCCCGACTTCGCCCTCGCCTACTGGGGCGAGGCGATGACGTATAACCATCCGATCTGGCAGCAGCAGGATCGAGAGGCGGCGCTCGCCGCGTTGCGTCGGCTGGGCCCGACCTCCGAGGCGCGGCTAGCCAAGGCAGGCACCGAGCGAGAGAAGGATTATCTGCGCGCGCTGGAGGTTTTGTACGGCGACGGGGAAAAGCGTTCACGCGACTTCGCTTACGCCGACGCGATGCGCCGCCTGCGCGAGAAGTACCCGGACGATCACGAGGCCGCGGCGTTCTATGCGCTGGCGCTGCTGGGCACCGCGCACGAGGGGCGCGACATCCCGACCTACATGCGGGCGGCGGCGGTGGCCGAGGAGGTGTTTCGCGACAGACCGCAGCACCCCGGCGCGGCCCACTACCTGATCCACTCCTACGACGATCCGGTGCACGCGCCCCTGGGACTTCGGCCTGCGCGAGCCTACTCGAAGATCGCGCCGGCGGCCAGCCACGCCCAGCACATGACCTCGCACATCTTCGTCGCCTTGGGGATGTGGGACGAGGCTGTGGTGGCGAACGAAACGGCCTGGAACGTAGCCGACGAACGGGTCAAACGGAAAACGCTGTCGAGCGACGCCCGCAACGCCCACGCTCTGCGCTGGCTCGCCTACGGTTACATGCAGCAGGGCCGTTACGACGATGCGCGTCAGCAGCTCGAGATCATGCGGCGCGATGCGGAGAAGAGTGGCACGCCGCGGGCGCGATCTTACCTGGCTCAGATGCGTGCGGACTATCTGGTCAACATGCGGAGATGGAACGACGACGCGGTCGCACTCCAGGTCGATCTCCATGGCCTGGGTCCGGCGACGGCGGCCAGCCACCTGTTCGCCACGGGACTGGCGGCGTTACGGCGTGGCGATCGTGAGAAGGCCGAGAGCGTCGTGGGCCGGCTGAAAGAGGAGCGTGAGTCGGCATCGCGCGGCGGTGGCGAGTATCCGCCGGACCTTCAGGCGGTGCGGGTACTGGAGCTGGAGCTGCGGGCGCTGTTGTCGATGAAAGGTGGAGAGGTTGATAGGGCGCTGTGGCTGATGAGAGAGGCGACCTCGATCGAGTCGGCTATGCCGTTCGAGTTCGGGCCGCCGTTCATTGTGAAGCCATCGCCCGAGCTGCTGGGAGAGATGCTGTTGGAGTTGGGTCGCCCGGCCGAGGCGCGCCAGGCCTTCGCAGCGGCGCTGCAGCGCGCGCCGCGGCGCACCGCCTCGCTTCTCGGTTTGGCGCGTGCCGCCGAGAGGGCGGGCGATGTGGCCGTGGCGCGCGAGACGTACGAGACGTTGCGACTGATCTGGCGACGGGCGGATCCGGCTCTGCCGGACCTGGCAGAAGTGGCGAGTCGGTGAATCGTCGCACTGAGTGGGCTCACGAAGTCCGATCGGCGTTTTCCTTCTGCCTTAGGAGGGTCGGGTCATGAAGATGAGCACCAACGGTCTCGATAAGCTGGAGTTGTGGGAAGGTAGCGAGCGCAAAGCCTACCGGGATGTGGCGGGCCTTCTGACGATTGGGGTGGGGCACCTGCTGACCCAGGACGAGCTGCATTCGGGCAAGATTCATATCGGCTCAGAATCCATCGACTATCGACGCGGGCTGACCAAAGAACAGATCAGAGATCTGCTCGCGCAGGATCTGAAAGGGTTTGAGAAAGTCGTTAACGAGAACGTGAAGGTGCCGCTGAATCAGAACCAGTTCGATACTCTCGTCTCCTTCTCGTTCAACGTCGGAGCGGCGGCGTTCAAGAACAGCACGCTGCTGAAAGTGCTCAACAACAAGCAATACGATGAGGTTCCGAAGCAGTTACGCCGCTGGGTCTACGCCGGTGGCCTTAAGGTTAGAGGTTTACAGATCCGTCGTGAGAATGAAATCAAGCTGTGGAATAGCTAGATCCTGGGTTCCGCTCGCCCTCGTCGTCCTCTGGGCGTGCGGGGCTAACGAGGAGCCCGGGAGCCGTGGCGCGAGGCCGAGCGACGAGGCAGCGTCGGCGGCGACTGACAGGCAGGAGGCGCAGGCTCGGCGTGCCAGCCCCGACTTTTCGGTGGCGGGGCTGAGCGTCAGTGAGGTCGAGAGCTTTCTCGACTCTTTGAAAGCCGCAGTGGCGAATGACGACAGGCGCGCTGTAGCCTCGCTGGTCAGCTATCCCATCCGGGTCCAGCTCGACGGCCAGGACACGATGATCGCGTCGGCCGACGACTTTGTGGCACGCTATCCGGATATCGTGAACGACAACGTCAAGAGCGCCGTGCTCGCTCAAGAGGCCGCGGAGCTGTTCGTGAACTGGCAGGGTGTGATGATCGGGCGCGGTGAAGTCTGGTTCAGCGCCGTCTACGAAGATCCCCGCGACGATGAGACTTACCATCTGAGGATCATCGCGATCAACAACCAGGGGGATGTCTAGGGTGTCGACGTACGGCATCGCGCCGCCGGGTTACCGGCTCCCAGAAGCGACGCACCTGGGGCGCGTGAACCTTCAGGTGGCGAGCCTGGAGCGGTCGCTCGACTTCTACACTCGGGTCATCGGACTGCGGACGCTGGAGAGCCAGCGCGATTGGGCCACGCTGGGCGCGCTCTCAGACGACACACCTCTCGTAGGCCTTCGCGAGCGTCCCGGAGCCGCGCCGGTGTCTCGTCGCGGCCGACTGGGTCTATACCACTTTGCGCTGCGGACCCCGGACCGCGCCGCGCTCGGGCGCTTCATGCGTCACGCGGCCGCGGTCGGCGTACGGGTCGGAACGGCGGATCATCACGTCAGCGAAGCGGTCTATCTCTCCGATCCCGATGGTCTGGGGATCGAGGTGTATGCCGATCGGCCACGCGGTCAGTGGGAACGCCGGGGCCGCCAGCTGTTGATGGTCACCGAACCCCTCGACGTCGCCGGCCTGGTGAGCCACGCGGGTGATGGACCGTTCGACGGGTTGCCGCCGGGGACGGCGCTCGGTCACGTGCACCTGTATGTCGGCGATCTGGAGGATGCGGAAGCCTTCTACCACGACGCTCTGGGTTTCGACAAGGTCGTCTGGGACTACCCGGGCGCGCTGTTTCTCTCCGCGGGTGGATACCACCACCACCTGGGCGTCAACACGTGGGCTGCCCGGGCCCGGTCGGCTGGCCCTGACGACGCACGGCTCATCGCCTGGACGATCATCTTGCCCGAGCCGGGCGACGCCGACCTCGCTTCCGAAAGCATCAAGTCGGCTGGGTACGAGATCTCCGGCCAGAGCGGACAGTGGCTTGCCGGGGACCCTTGGGGCACGGCGGTCGAGATTACCTCGGGGCGTTCGGGTTAGCCGAGCGCCGACTCCGATCGGGCCCGGATCACCCGTAGCAACGAAGCTTCGCCGTTTATTGGTCTCCCAGATCGGTTTGATGGCTCGTCAGCCGGCGGATGAGCGCCAGGTGCTTCCGCTCGTTCGAAAAGGCGACTGAAAAGAATACCAAGGCGACAACGAGCACAAAGAGACACGTGAACATCACCACCGGCAGCAAGGTGGCCATAGTCGCAAGCGTGCTGTCGGGTAGTGAACCCGCCTCGAGCTTCGACAGCACGGCCCACGGGTTGATGAGCAAGGGGTTCGAAAAGAACAACCAGGCCGCCAACACCGCGATCATAGCCAACAAAGCTGCGCCCACGATGGGCCAACTTCGGGCAAACTTCGCCCGCTTCTCTACGAACAGCTTCTCCTGTCGGGTCAAGTCCACTCGAACCTGCCTCGTCGAAGGTGCCGGTCCAGCCGGCTAAGTGTGTCCACTTGCCGAGCGTCATTCCAACGGCATGTTAGGCTGTCTCACGACTCCTGATAGATCTGTATGAGGTTGCCGCAAGTGTCGTCAAAAACGGCAACGATGGCGCCATCCATCTTGGTCGGCTTCGTGGTAAAGGTCACACCCAGCCCCTTCAGTCGCCGGTACTCCATCTCGATGTCGTCGACGGCGAACGACGTCAGCGGAATGCCGGATTCGAAGAGGGCGCGCTGATAGGTCGCGGCTGCCGGGTGCGCATCGGGTTCGAGGAGCAGCTGCGTGCCGTCGGGTTCTTCGGGCGAGACGACGGTCAGCCATCTGAACTCTCCGGCGGGAAGGTCGATCTTCTTGACGAACCCGAGAACATCAGTGTAAAAGCGCAGCGCGGTTTCCTGGTCCTGCACGATCACGCTGTTGAGTTTGATTTTCACGGCAACCTCTTTCCGAAAGCCGTCTCATCGAGGTGCTGGACCGCGCTCGCGGTCGGCCATGTCTCTACGGTCGTTGCAACACTTTTTCAGCGAATGTCACCCACTGTCCACTTTCATCCTCGTGACGCAGCAACAGCGTCCATCGTCCCTCGTCTTCGTCCCAAGTAAATGACGTGTGGAAGGGACCGTCCGGTACTCGAACACAAACAGTATCGTATCACCCTCACGCCTACCATATCCCAGCGTTTCCGACCACCTGCCGCCGAAGATATCGAGCAGATGCATCAGGTAGCGATCGCTTGCGTTGTCATACCCGATGAAGGCGATCGCCTCGTAACGGAAGCTGCCGGGTGGGTTAGACGGCAGCTACAACTAGGAGCATGACGCTATCGGCTGTAGCCACCCACACCCTCCATATACGTCGGGTTGAGTCCGGCCAACGCTTTCCTGACCTCTCCGCTTGGCGACCCGTATACGTGGAAGCGAATAGGTTTGAATATCCGAAGAAAGCGATCGGCAAACTTCTCACCAAAGGTACCCAGGTGAGTCATGATTGCGGCGGAATCGGTGTAACGCTCATAGATGTGACATACGGTGCCATCGGCGCTGGTGCTCCACTCGTAGTTTAGGGTATTTGGCTCATTTGACTGTGTAGCCCTGACCATCTCTTTCAGCAGAGCCGTGAATTCGTCGGACCCAGATTGAATCTCCAGCTCTAACAGCCAGTAGATTTGCGCACTCATGTCAGCTCCCTTCGTAAAGGGGTTCGTTACCCAGCCAATTTACACAGGCTTGGCGCACTCTTCTCCAGCCATAGCGCCTCACCCGGCATCCGTGCTCCGCGGCAGCGGCGGCTTCTGGTCGATGGGGATCGGCGACTCGTAAGGCTTTCCACCGGTCTTCTCGAGGAAGTACTTCCGCGCCTCTTTCACTAACGCCGGATCGGTCAGCAGGTCGACGCCGGTGAGCGCCAACACCTTCGCGGCCACGTAGGCGCTCTTCACCGAGCCGTCGGTTCCGTGCGACGCCGCCGTGGCCCAGCTGTGCCAGGGGATGTCCGCGGCAGCGCTGGTCACCTGCAGCCCGACGGTCGGCGCGATGTACGAGACCTCCGCCACGTCGGTGGAGCCGCCGGAGAGCGGCTCGGGGTCGTCGGCCAGCGGCTTGATCTCGACGTCGAGCCCCTTCTCCTCGATACCCAGCGAACGCTGCAGCTCGCGGGCGAACGCCTGTTCCGCCTCGTTGTACGCCGGCGCGCCGACCCATTCCAGGTTCTTCTGCATCGCTACCTGCAGCGGCCGGTTCAGATTCATCTCGTGCACGCCGGTGATCAGCGTGACCTTGTGCTCGGTGCGCGTCGCCAGCGCCGCGCCCTCGGCGATCTTGAGGATCCAGCTGTAGTTCTCTTCGACCTTCTTACGATCGGCCTCGCGCACGAAGTACCACACCTTCGCGTACTCGGGCACGACGTTGGGCGCCTCGCCGCCCGAGGGGATCACGTAGTGGATGCGAGCCTCGGGTCGAATGTGCTCGCGCATCAGGTTGACGCCGTAGTTCATCAGTTCCACGCCGTCCAAAGCGCTCCGACCGTTCCACGGATCAGCGGAGCCATGGGCCGCCTGCCCGAAGAAGTCCACGGTGAAGTTGTTCATGGCCCGGCCCGGCTGGTTGCGCACCTGGGTCTCGAGGCTGGGGTGCCAGTCCAGCGAGGCGTCCAGGTCGTCGAATACACCCGCCTTGGCCATGTAGACCTTGCCCACCACCGTCTCCTCGGCCGGCGTGCCGTACAGCCGCACCGTTCCCCCGAGGCCGTGCTTCTCCATCGTGCGCTTCAAGGCGATGGCGGCACCCACCGAGCCGGCGCCGAACAGGTTGTGGCCGCACCCCTGTCCAGCGGTCATTCCGTCATCCCGGGCCTGCTTGCGGGGAACGGCGGCGTTGCCGACGCCGGGCAGCGCGTCGTATTCGGCCAGAATGCCGATGATCGGACGCCCGCTACCGTAAGAGGCGACGAACGCCGTGGGCATGTCGGCCACGCCGCGCCGCACCGCGAAGCCCTCGTTCTCCAGGACGCCGATCAGGAAGTCGGCCGACTGGGCCTCGAGCAGCGCGATCTCGGAGTAGTCCCAGAGCTTCATCGCGATGAGGTGGATCTCGGACGACAGTCCGTCTACGACATCGAGTGCCGTCTGTTTCTCGGGCGGAAGCGTCTGAGCCGAGAGCGAGCCGCTGCAAAGCAGGGCAGCGAAAGCGGTGAGCGCGATCCCGATCCGCGGGCTGGACGCCATAGTGTGACCTCCCTTTTCGTGGCGTGTGCCGGGTTTAACGAATCCGAAGGTCACCAAAGTGGCCCGACGGCGTCGGTCAGGCAACCGGAGCGCGCCAAACTGTGGAGCTTCTAGTAGGCAAAGGGTAGCGCGGCCGGGCCCCGGCCGCGATCAGCGAGCGGCAATTAAAGGAACGCGGTGCGGCTGGGGTCCACCTGCACGGGCAAAGATGTTACGTGGCCACCAAGAAAACCGCACCGCGTTCGTTATCGCCGTGGTCAGGACTTGTGTTCCGAGTCGGGCCAGCTCTTCGCGCCCCGTCGCTCAAAGCCGGCGCTCGCTCAATATTGATG
>CAYGCC010000513.1:0-4257 GCA_964348165.1 uncultured Gemmatimonadota bacterium
AGCCAAAACACTCGTGCAGGTCGAGTGCCCCGCCTGCCCCGGCCAGTTCGCCCTGGTCGAGCTGATCGGCGTCGAGGAGGTCCACTGCCCGAAATGCGGGAACGACTGGCGGGTGCGGCTGCAGGATGTGCCCGGGCGCGTGCTGGTGGACCTGCTGCCGCTGGAGGGCTAGGCGCAGCGATCGCAGCCGCCACAACGCCAGCGCCCGAAGTCCTCACCGAAGTAGCGCAGCAGATAACGCCGCCGGCAGCCGCCCTGATAGGCGTAGCGCTCCATCCGCCGCAGCTTGCTCAGCTCGAGCCCGCGGCGCGACGCCAGGCGCCCCCAATCGACCGGCAACTCGGCGATCGGCAGATCGGGCTGCACCGGCACGTAGCCCGACCGCTCGCCGTCGTCGCGCCAGCCCAGCAGTCCCAGTTCCTGCAGCGTATCGAGCGTTTGCCGCGCCGCCACGAAGCTGCCGCCCGTCCACCGCGCCACCTGCCGCCGCGACACGCGCAACAGCCGCCGCTCGCCGCCGGCCGAGGCCCGGGCCAGACCGGCGAGCACCGACCTGAGCTGCTCGGTGTCACCCCGAAACAAACCGTCGCCGCCCCCGCGTCCGTCGCCAGAGATCCGGCTGATGTCCGGATCGCGCCCGTCACCGTCGGTCAGCAGCTCCTGAACGCGGCCGGGGCTGACGATCCAGCGCACTACGCAGTCGCGACGCGCCCGCGTATCCTCGATCGCCTCGGCGTCGCTCAGAATTCGCAGCGCCGAGTAGACCTCGCGGTCGCTCTTCATCCCGGCGACACGATCGGCGAAGCGCGCCGGCGTCACCGGACCGCCCTCGACTCGGTAGACGTCACGCAGCGCTTTGTAGGTGGAGAGGATGACGTTGCGGGGCGGGTACGACCCGCGGATGAAGAACTCGTGGGTGAAGCGATCGCGATAGCTGTGCAGCAGCACGCACTCGGCCGGCCCGCCGTCGCGCCCGGCGCGGCCCGCCTCCTGGTAGTACGCCTCCAGCGAGCCCGGCATCTGAAAGTGAACGACGCGGCGCACATCGGCCTTGTCGATCCCCATCCCGAAGGCGTTGGTCGCCACCACCACGGGCACGCGACCCGTCGTCCAGGCCTCCTGCACCCGCGCGCGCTGCGCCGGCTCCATGCCGCCGTGGTAGGCGGCGGACTTCACCCCCGCCGCCCGCAGATACTCGGTGGCCGCCTCGACCATCTTGCGCGTAGATGCGTAGACGATCGCCGAGCCCTCTCGGCCGCTGAGCATTCGAATCAGCCGGCGGCCCTTCTCGGCCTGTCGCTCCTCGCGACGAACGATCCAGCGCAGGTTGGGGCGGTCGAATCCGCCAACGATGATGCGGGGATCGCGCAGCCGTAGCTCCTCGACTATGTCGCGCCGCACCTCCGGCGTCGCGGTGGCGGTGAGCGCCAGCAGGCGCGGCTGTCCCAGCTCGGGCCAGACCTCCCGCAGCCGCAGATAGCTGGGCCGAAAGTCGTGCCCCCACTGGCAGACACAGTGCGCCTCGTCGACCGCTACCAGGCTCACCCGCATCTCGGCTAGGGCGCGGCGAAACAGGGCGCTGGCGAAGCGCTCGGGCGCCACGTACAGCAGCTTCAGCTCCCCGGCCACGGCGCGCCCCAGCCGCAGGTCGATCTCCGCCGGCGTCAGCGTGCTGTTGATCAGCGCCGCCGCGATCCCCCGCCCTTGCAGCGCCGCCACCTGATCGGTCATCAACGCGATGAGCGGCGACACCACCAAAGTGATGCCAGGAAACAGCAGCGCCGGCAGCTGGTAGCAGAGCGACTTGCCGCCGCCGGTCGGCATCACCACCAGGGTGTCACCGCCCCGCAGCAGCGAGCCGATCGCCTCACGCTGGCCGGGGCGAAAGCTGCGATGCCCGAAATGGCGCTCGAGGGTCGAGCGGGCCTCGTTCCACACACCTCAGCATGGGGCCGGGGCGTCAACGGGGTCTCATCGCCACGACCGCACCGGTCCCCGTCGCCGAGCCCACCGCCGCGCGGGGCGAGGGGGACGCCCGCGTACCCGGGGCGAGAGCGAGCGCCAGGTGAGGTCTCAGCCCGGCGAACGCGTACGGAAGCGACAAAGGCACCATCGGCCCGGCCTCCGGTTGGAATGCGCGCAACTACACCGACGTGTACGAGGCCTACCTGGAACGCTACCGGACGTCCGCCTTGACGATCCTGGAGATCGGTTTGGGCGTGACCGGCGATCGCTGGGACGCGCGGATCGTGCGCGGGCGCAACACCGGCGGCGCCTCGCTGAACATGTGGTACGACTACTTTCCCAACGCGCGGATCTTCGGGATCGACGTCAACGAGTGCTCGTACCTCGACAACGATCGCATCAAGACGTTCGTCGCCGATCAGGGCAGCCTCGCTGATCTACAGACGTTCGCGAAGGCCACAACAGGTACCGAGTTCGATGTGATCATCGACGATGGTAGCCACCGGCCCGACCACCAGCAGGTCTCTCTCGGCTTCTTGTTCAAGGTGCTCAAGCCCGGCGGCCTCTACTTCATCGAGGACCTGTTGTCCAACGGGCTCGGGGACCACGCGAAGGGCCGGATGGCCTGTGATACCGTGAGAAACACGCGCAGGGTGCTGAAGCACTTTCTCAAGCATGGGGTCTTCTGGGAGCCCAACGCCCTGATCGATCCGGAGTACCTTCAGGCACACATCGATGGCGTGAACTTCCATGTGCCGAAGATCTCGATAAAGGTCGCCGTTCGAGCGAGCCTCAAGCGTCCGGTCAGGAAGATCGTAAGCTATGAGCCGGACTTGGAGACGTTGTGCCTGGTGCGCAAGAAGTCGTGAACGACGCCGCCCGTGGGCGGTCACGTCCGCCTTTCCCACGGGCGCCGTTTGCCCGGGAACCGGACCGAGCCCCTGAGTGTAATTCCCAACGCCGTGCCCCTCCCCGCTTTCTCCCTAACGACGGTCTAGAAGTCCCCTTTCCGCCACGTCGCTCCCGATTCGCGGCGACCGCTGTGGCTGACGCGTCGAACCGCCGGCAGCGCACCGCCTCGACACACGTGGGAGCCCCAGTCGTGTACAGGCCCTCGCAACGCAATCAGGTGAGAGCACCATGGACAGAGTCAAGAAAATACTGCTCGTCATCAATCTGAAGACGGTCTCGATCACAGCGCTGGCGCTGCTTTCGACCTATGCCTGCCGCAGGTTCGGAATTACCGCCGACTTCCCTCTCACTTTGATCGCCACCGCCATCGTCTTTCCCATCGTCTTCTCCATCGGCGGCGCCTACAAGCGAAGGGAGGCGGCGCTCGATGAGTACGGATCGATCAAGGCTCACGGGCGGGCGATCTACTTCGCGTCGCGAGACTGGCTCGAGGAAAATCATCCCGCGACGACGGGAGAGATACGCACCCTCCTTGGCGACCTGCTGCGCTCGTGCCGGAAAATGTTCACGGAATCGGTCGAGGCGATGGAGGAGAACGAGAAGGCCATCTATGAGGTGTTCTCGAAGTTGTCGCGGTTCATCAAAGGGCTGAGAAAGCAAGGGCTGGCTTCAGGCGAGGCGTCGAGGTGCAACCAGTACCTGAGCAAGATGATCATCGCTTTCGAGAGCATCAAGCACATCTACCAGTATCGGACCCCAAAAACGCTGAGGGCCTACAGCGATCTGTTCATCGTGCTCTTGCCGATCCTCTACGGACCGCACTTCGCGGAGATCGCCGAGGGCTACGCGGCGGGTCTCGAGTATCTGATGCCGGCACTGTTCGCCATGATCCTGGTCGGCCTCGACAACATCCAGGATCATCTCGAGAACCCATTCGATCAGATCGGGGAGGACGATCTGACGATTAACGCCGAGAAATTCGTCGAGCGGTTGGCCCTCTAGCCGAGCGGCCTGACCACGCCCTCGAAGTCGAAGATCGCCCGCCTGAAGGCCAGGTGAGGTCGTTCGACCCCGCCATCCATACGCTTGACCAAACCCTCCGCTCCGCGCTAGTACTGCAAAGCCCGTTTCTCACACAGTTCAAGAAGGACCCTGCACGGCCGCCGGGCCGAATTGGAGGGACCGATGCTGCAGATCCATCTCGTCAGCCTCTCGCGCCGCGTCGCGGCGTCGCTCGCGCTCTCGACCCTGGTGACCGCCACGCCGCTCGCCGCGCAGGAATCTCGCGACCGCAACATCGTCTTCGACACCCTGCTCATGAACGGCCTCCAGTACCGGATGGTCGGGCCGTACCGGGGCGGCCGTTCCACCGCGGTCGCC
>CAYGCC010000514.1:0-6057 GCA_964348165.1 uncultured Gemmatimonadota bacterium
CCTAATCTCTTCGAGTAGCGCCAGGACGGTCTCGACGTCGCGCTCGCCGATCGGATCCTTCTTGACCCCGCCGGTCTGATAGAACGGGAGGTTGAGGAACCGTGCCTGCGACCGCTGCAGCCCCAGCGTCTCCAGCGCCGATATCGCCTCCGATTCGCGAATTGCCTTCTTCAGCTGTTGAACCGCCGGAATGTCGATCTCGCCCGGAACCTTGTCCGCCACCGACCCCTCGACCTCGGCGCTCAACTCGTCAAGCTCAGGCGCGTTGATGCCGAACAGCTGACTCAAGCGGCGCATCAGGTCGAGGTGGCGGCGCACTTCGTGGTCGAAGACGGCGATGTTCCCCGAGCTCTGGTAGGCGACCGTGATCTCGTTCCCATTGTGGTGCAGCTTCTGCAAGATGCCGCCCATACAGATCACGTCATCGTCAGGATGCGGGGCAAAGACGAGCACGCGCCGGCCTCGCGGCAGCTTGCTCTTGCCGCGGATCTTGGCGATCAGAGCATTGAACACCTCGCCGTTCAGCGGCGGTGCCGAACCGTAGCGCGCCACCAACGAGCTGAGGTGGTGGTCACGATAGTCCTTCGTCTCGAGCCGTAGAATCGACTTCTTGACCTGTCGGCTTAGCCAGACCACCGCCTCGATCTCTCGTTGAGGATTCCAGTCAACCGAGCTAACCAGCCACGGGGTTTTGATCCGAGTCAGCTCGCACGCCGCGGCTGGGTCGAGGTGGACCGTGGCGTTCGGGTGGTCCTGCAGGTAGCTGGCGGCCACGTCGGGGTGGACCTCGCCTTCCACCGCGCGCCGCACAATCGGCGCTTTGTGTTCTCCCGTGGCGATCAGCGCGATCTCGCGAGCTTCGAGGATGGTAGCGATTCCCATGGTGATCGCCTCCAGCGGCACGTTCCCTTCGCCGAAGAAGTCGGATGCGGCGTCGCGCCGGGTCACGGTGTCGAGGAAGATCAGACGCGTCCGCGATTCGCGATCCGAGCCGGGCTCGTTGAACCCGATATGGCCGGTGCGGCCAATGCCCAGAATCTGGAAGTCGATGCCGCCCAGATTTACGATCGCCTCCTCGAACGCGCGGCAGTGCGCATCGACCTCATCCCGCGAGAGATCGCCACGGGGGATGTGCACGTTCTCGCGTCGGATATCGATGTGATCGAATAGGTTTTCCCACATGTACCGGTGATAGCTATGGACGCTGTTCGGGTCCATGGGGTAGTACTCGTCGAGGTTGAACGTCACCACATTGGCAAACGAGAGGCCTGCTTCACGGTGCAGCCGAATCAGCTCGCGGTACACGCCCAGCGGCGTCGAGCCGGTCGCCAGGCCGAGTACCGCCGGTCGCCCGGCGGCCTGCCGCTCGCGAATCAATGAGGCGATGCGGTGGGCGAGCGCCTCGGCAAGACGGCGGTGATCCTCGATGATCTCGACTTGAATCTTCTCTTGCTGCCTGGACAACGAGGTCGCTCCCTATCGGTCGGTGCGCTTGCTAACGACGAGATCGGTGATTGCCAGAGCCACGGCGTCGTGAACCGCGCGGCGCAGCGGGATGTGCTTGCGGTTCGCTCGCGTGGGGTTGACGCGGTTGGTGAGCAGAACGACGAAGACGTCCAGCTCGGGGTCGATCCAGAGGCTGGTACCGGTAAAGCCGGTGTGGCCGAAGGCACGCCTCGTAAAGTAGTCGCCGGCGGACGATCTGCCCGACGGGGTGTCCCAACCGTGAGCGCGGCTGGACATGTCGTCGTAGCGCGCGGTGTAGCGTTCGATCGTCGCCGGCTCGAGAATACGCTGCCATTGCACCTCGCGGCAGTTCGACGGGGACGGGACGCAGCTGCCGTAGGCCCCGCCGTCCAGCATCATCTGAGCGAATACCGCGAGGTCACGCGCCGACGAGAAGAGCCCGGCGTGCCCCGCCACGCCGCCGAGCGCGTAGGCGTTCTGGTCGTGGACCACTCCGTAAACGTGGGCGAAGCGGAGCACCGTGTCCACTTCGGTGGGCGCGATCCGATCGCTGAGCGCGGCGGCCGGCCGAAACCCCGTGTCGCGCATCCCAAGCGGCGCGAACAGCCGCTGCTCCAGGAACTCATCCAGGGGCAGGCCGCTGACCGACTCGACCAGGAAGCCGAGGGTGATGAACCCGATGTCGCTGTAGACCGTCGAGTCACCGGGGGCGTAGTCGAGCTCGATCGCGGCCAGCGCCTCGCGGTACGCCGCCCGACCGGAAATCTCGCGCCAGAACGGCTTCCAAGGGGGTAGGCCGGCCCGGTGTATCAACAGCTGGCGAAGCGTCACCTCCCCCTTGCCCGCCGCACCCCACCAGGGGAGATAACGAGCCACCGGTGCATCGAGCTCGAGCTGCCCCTCATCCTCGAGGATCATGACGGCGCTCGTCGTCCCCACCACTTTGGTGAGCGAGGCCAGGTCGTAAAGCGACGCCTCATCGACCCGCGGCGTGCGACGATCCCAGTCGAGTCGCCCATAACCGCGCAGGCGCACCAGACGCTCGTGCCGCCCGATAGCCAGCGCCGCCCCAGGCGCCGCCGAATCGGCGATGGCCGCCTGAATGATGCTGTCCACCCGGGCGAGGCCGCCGGCGCTCATGCCAACTTCGGCTGGCGGCGTCAGGCCGAGCGCCGGGTCGCGCGTTCATCGGGGCACCTCGAGCGTCGCCGCACGTTTCAGCCCCTCCCCGGCCCTGTGGAAGGGCGGGATCGAGATCGGGAGGCGGCCGCTGATGGGCGCCACGCCCAACAGAGCGCGAACCGCGGCGCGCTGCGACACCTCTCGGCCGCCCCAGACCAGCAGGTACGTGCCCACCTCGGGTACTTCGGTCAGCAAGTAGGGGTTACCGAACGAGATCATCACGCTGGGCACCCCGGCGGCGATCACGGTCTTCATGAAGCGCGTTGCCGCTTCGGGCAGACCGACATCGCCGGCGCCGGCCCGCGGCGAGATGTAGATGGAGAACGAGGCCAGATCCGCGGAGTCGGCGGCCAGGGCCAGCGAGTCGAAAGCGGCGGCGTGTGTACGCCCATCAACCCACACCGTATCCACTCGCTCGAAGTATGGAGCCAGCTCGAGGTTGAAAGCGCGACCGGCTACGGCGTTCGCCCGGTCGGCAAAGACCAGGCTGAACAGCCTGTGCACGCGGCTCGTATCGATGGGCACGAGGCCCCGGTCATCGCGGGCCAGCGTGACCGACCGCTGCGCGGCGCTGTCGGCGAAGCTCAAGTGATCGCGCCGGCCGACCACCGTGTCCACAGCGCTCACATCGACCAGACGCCCACGATGGAGCCCCGCCTTCGCCTTCAAAGTCAGAACACGGCGAACGGACACGTCGAGGCGCCCCTCCGACAGACGCCCACTCCTGACCGCTTCGGTCACGGCCTCGATCGCACCCCCGACATCGGCGGGCGAAAGGATCACGTCGGCCCCCGCCTCGAGGGCCAGCACCGCCGACTCGCCGCCACCGTAGCGGCTCTGGATCGCACCCATGCGGAGCGCGTCGGTGAAGATGACACCGTCGAAGCCAAAATCACGGCGAAGAACGCCCGTGAGGAAATACGGTGAGAGCGTCGCCGGTGGTCCGTCGGGGCCCAGGATCTCCGGGGCCGCGATATGGGCGGTCATGACCGCATCGACGCCGGCCTCGACGGCGCGGCGAAACGGAATCAGCTCCAGACTATCCAGCCGCTGCCGCGTGGCGCTGATCGCCGGCAGCTCGATGTGCGAATCGGTGCGCGTGTCGCCGTGGCCGGGAAAGTGCTTGGCCGTGGTCATCAGTCCACTGGCGTGTGCACCGCGGATGAACGCTGAGCCCAGGCGCGCAACCAGCTCCGGATCCTCGCCGAACGAGCGCGTGTTGATGATCGGGTTCTCGGGGTTGCTGTTGACATCCAGGACCGGAGCGAAGGTCAGGTGAACGCCGACCGCCCGGGCCTCGATCCCGGTGATCCGTCCCAGCTCATAGGCGAAACGCTCGTCGCCTACGGCGCCGAACGCCATCGTCGGCGGGAACATCGTGCCACCGCCCAGGCTCAGCAGGTGCGGCACGGCGTAGACGCCCCCGAGGCGCATGCCGGGCCCACCCGACTCGAAATCAGCCGTCACCAGAAGCGGCACCTTGGCGGCCCGTTGCAGTGCGTTCAGCTTGGCGGCGTAGGTGTGGGGGAGCCCGATCGAGATCGAGACCCCCCCGATCCCGTCCTCGACCACCCAGCTGCTCAGACCCTCGAACTCATCGCTGCGCGTCGAGGCGTAGCCCCCGGGCATCCAGACGACGATGAGCTGGCCGACCTTCTCGCGCAGGGTGAGCGCGGCGTGCGTCCGGTCGATCCAGCGTCGCGCCTCGTCCGGGAGAGCGGCGCTGGAACCCGGCGTTGGGGAGCCCAGCGGCTTTAGCCCCGCGGGTCTCCCGCAGGCGAAAATGACGAGCAGGGAGAGAGCGGGGCGGGCGATGCGGCCGAGCGGTTTCAACGGGCGTTCACATTTGGGGATGGGGTGTTGACGCAGCCACAGGGTCTTCTGAGGTTACCCTGCGGGTGTGACCCGAAGTCTGAAGGCCTCTTTTTCTCAACCTAAGAGAGCGATGCGCGCCCGGCAATCGATCATCGCGTTGTTGATCGCGCAGAGTCTCGTGGCCTGCTCTCAACCGTCGATTGATTCCGGTGGCGTGCGCCCGGGCCTCGAGATACTGATCAGCGACTCCAGCCACCTCGTCCGCGACCGCCGCGTGGGCCTGGTGACCAATCACACCGCGCTCGACCGGCAGCGTCGCCACGCCATCGATCTGCTGCGCGACCACGGCGTGAACGTCGTCGCGCTGTTCTCACCCGAGCACGGCATGCGGGGGCGCGCCGAGGCCGGCGAACGCGTCGAGAGCGGAGTCGACGAGGTCAGCGGCTTGCCCGTGCACTCACTCTACGGAGCGACCCGCAAGCCCACGCCGGAGATGCTCGCCGGGCTGGACGTGCTCCTCTTCGACATTCAAGACATCGGCGCGCGCTACTATACCTATGTGTCGACCATGGCGCTGGCGATGAGCGCGGCCGCCGAGCAGGGCATCCCCTTCGTCGTTCTCGACCGGCCAAACCGGATCCGGGGATCTGGCCGATTCTCGCCGGGAGCGGCGAAACCTCGGGACGCTGAGTTGCGGGTCGCGGCCACTTGATCCGTGATGCCGACGGTCGCATGTTGGCCGACAGAAGTCACATCCCTCGTGCCCAAGTTTGAACAAGCAAAACGAGAGAGAGGCGTCGAATGCGCGTCGCCCCGAACACGGTCGCGCCCCGCTGCCCGCGGCGGTCAACTTGGTCGATGGTGCGGGCTCCAGAGCCCAGGGTGCCCACAGGTGCGAAACTAGCCCTGCTGGCTCTAGCCCTGATCCTCTCCGCCTGCGAACCGGCCGCGGACTACGATGCGATCATCCGGGGCGGAACGATCTACGACGGCGGCGGCGACGCACCGCGCGTTGCCGATCTCGCCATCTCCGCCGACACCATCGCCGCTATCGGCCCCCTCGCCGACGCTCGCGGCCTGATCGAGATCGACGCCAGCGGTTACGCCGTCGCCCCCGGCTTCATCAACATGCTGAGCTGGGCGAACGAGTCGCTGATCGAGGACGGCCGCGGCCTCAGCGACATCCGCCAGGGGGTCACCCTAGAGGTGATGGGCGAAGGGTGGTCGATGGGCCCGCTCAATGCGGCGATGAAGGAGGAGCGGACGGCGCGGCAGGGCGACATCAAGTACGACATCGCCTGGTCCACCCTGGGAGGCTACCTCGACTGGCTGGTCGAGCGCGGCGTCTCGCCCAACGTCGCGTCCTTCGTCGGCGCCACCACGATCCGCATCTACGTGCTGGGCTACGAGGATCGTCCGCCGACCCCGGAAGAGCTGGATAAGATGCGAGGGCTGGTGCGACAGGCGATGCAGGAAGAAGCTCTGGGCGTCGGCTCCTCGCTCATCTACGCGCCCGCCTTCTACGCTGACACCGACGAGCTGATCGCCCTCGCCCAGGTCGCCGGCGAGTTCGGAGGCATGTACATCTCGCAC
>CAYGCC010000515.1:0-1794 GCA_964348165.1 uncultured Gemmatimonadota bacterium
CGAACAGGTCGTCGCCATGCTGGAGGACATCCTCGCCGGCCGCGGCAACGGCACTCTGCGAGAGGTGCTGCCCGCCCTCGAGCAGACGCTGGCCCAAACCTCGATCTGCGGGCTCGGGCAGGTAGCGCTCAACCCGATCACGTCCGCGCTCCAGCATTGGGGCGACGAGCTGGACGCCTACCTGGCGGCTTCACGAGGGCGTTGAGGCGTATCGAGCGATGGCAACCGTGATGGAATCGACCCGCACGATCACCCTGACGATCGACGGCGGCGAGGTCACCGTGCCCGCCGGTGTCACCATCTGGGAGGCCGCGCGCCGGGCGGGGATCGAGATCCCGGTCCTCTGCCACGATCCGCGCCTGAGGCCCGTTGGCGTCTGCCGCATGTGCGTGGTCGACGTGGGCGAGCGGGTTCTGGCGGCGTCGTGCGTGCGCGAGGCGGCCGATGGCATGAAGGTGCAGACTCGGTCGCCGAAGCTGGAGCGTTGCCGCCGCACGCTCACCGAACTGCTGCTGGCCGACTATCCGGCGCGCTCGTTGCGCGAAGATACGACGGGCGACGATCTGCTGCTGGAGCTGGCTCGCGATTACGACATCGACCGCGGCGCCCTAAGCCTTCCGGCGGGTAACGACCGCCACCAGGACATGTCGTCGCCGGTCATCGCCGTCGACCACGCCGCCTGCATCCTCTGCGACCGCTGCATCCGCGCCTGCAACGAGATCCAGCACAACGATGTGATCGGCCGGACGGGCAAGGGGTACGGCGCCCGCATCGCCTTCGACCTCGACGTCCCCATGGGCGAAAGCACCTGCGTCTCCTGCGGCGAGTGCGCCGCCGTCTGCCCGACCGGCGCGCTTACCCACACGACGCTGACCGTGCCGATCCGGCCGCGCTCCCAGCTCACCGCCGTCGACTCGGTCTGTCCCTATTGCGGCGTCGGCTGCGCCATCACCTATCACGTGGACCGCGCGGCCAACACCGTGGTCTTCGCCGAGGGGCGCGCCGGCCCCGGCAGCGAGGCGCGGCTCTGCGTGAAGGGGCGCTACGGCTTCGATTACGCCAAGCACCCGCAGCGGCTGACGGCCCCGCTGATCCGGCGCGATGAGTTCTATCCCAAGGGGCCGCTCTCCTCCGACGTGAAGGGCGACGGTCGACGGAAGCCTGGCGGCCTCGTCGACTACGACGAGGTGCTGCCCGCCTTCCGCGAGGCGACCTGGGACGAGGCGCTCGACCTCGTGGCGTCGCGGCTCAAGGCGATCAAGGACGAGCACGGCCCGTCGGCGCTGGCGGGCTTCGGCTCGGCCAAGTGCAGCAACGAAGAGGCGTACCTCTTCCAGAAGCTGGTGCGGGCGGTCTTCGGCACCAACAACGTCGATCACTGCACACGTCTGTGTCACGCCTCATCGGTGGCGGCGCTGCTCGAGACGATCGGCTCGGGCGCGGTGACCAACGTGTTCAGCGACGTGCGCAACGCCGATGTGGCGCTGGTCGCCGGCAGCAACACAACAGGCAACCACCCGGTCGCCGCCACCTTCATCAAAGACGCTGCGGCCCGAGGCACCACGCTGATCGTCGTCGATTCGCGCGAGACAGGGATCGCCCGGCACGCGCACCACTTCCTGAAGATCGAGCCGAGCTCGGACGTGGCCCTCTACAACGCGATGATGCACGTGATGATCGAGGAGGAGTTGGTCGATCACGACTACATCCGCGACTTCACCGAGGGCTTCGACAAGCTGCGCGCCGCCCTGAGGGGCTGGACGCCCGAGGCGGCGGAGAAGATCTGCGGCGTCC
>CAYGCC010000516.1:0-2475 GCA_964348165.1 uncultured Gemmatimonadota bacterium
CAGCGCGCGCGGAGGATCCTGGTTCTGCTACTCGCCGCGGGCGTCGCCGCGCTGCTCGGCGCGCTCTTGTTCCTGCAGGCCGCAGGATAAACCGCGGCGCGTCGGACGTTTCGAGCAGTTGCCCGCCGGCCGCCCGCGCCCGACGTGTCGACGAATCACTGCCTGAAACACTGCTTTTCAGCAGGACGTACTGACTTGTGTGGGCGGCGTTTATAATCTGAAAAGCTCCAGAGTACTAGCCATGAAGAAACGGTGGTGGTTCGGCGTCGGGATCGTCCCGATCGCCGTCATCGGCGGGGTCATGCTGAGGCCGCGTGGGGATGACATTGCGAATGGATCTCCAAACCTGAGGACTGCGGAGGTCAGCCGCGGAGAGGTGAGCATCGTGCTCAACGAAACCGGCACTGTGGAACCTGTCCGCCAGGTTGTGGTGAAGCCGGCCGTCAGCGGTATCGTGACACGGCTCTTGGTTCGAGAGGGTGCTCAAGTGTCCGCCGGATCGGTGCTCGCGACGGTGGAACCCGATCTGAGTCAGGCGCGCGCCGTGGCAGAGATTCGTTCGGCCCGCGACCGGGCACGTGTTGCTCTGCAGCAGGCAGAGCGTGACTTGGAGCAGGGACGCTCGCTCAGGTCCTCGAACCTGATCGCCAGGAAGGAGTTCGAGGATCGCGAGGCCGCCTACCAGCAGGCGCGGCTGGAACTCGAGTCGGCGGAGGAGCAGCTGCGCATCGTGGAGCAGTCCGGAGTCTCATCGCGCGTTCGCTCCCTCAACGTCGTCGCGCCCGCGGCGGGGATCGTGATCCGACTCGGCGCCGAGGAAGGAGAGTCGGTATTGGCTGGTACGATGACGCTGGGCGGAGGCACGGAACTCGTCACGATCGCTGACCTGTCCAGCCTGATGATCGAAGCGACCGTCAACGAGGTCGACATCGGCAAGGTCGCTTTGGATCAGCAGGTCACGATCAGCGTTGACGCCTACCCCAACGAGGAGTGGGAGGGCCGAATCTCGTTCATCGCACCAGCGGCGCGCGTCGAGGCGGACACTCGCGTTCGCGTGTTCGACGTCGAGGTGGAGGTGGTCAATCCTGATGAGCGGCTGCGGCCCGGTATGACCGCGAACATCGACATCCGAGGAGACCAGAAGCAGGACGTTCTAACGGTTCCCGTTGAAGCGGTATTCCGCCAGGGCGGCCGCGATGTGGTTTATAAGATCGAAGACGGCCAACCCGTCCCAACGCCTGTCGAGCTCGGGCTCGTCGACATAGCTCGGGCAGAGGTCGTCGCCGGTCTGGCGGAGGGCGACCAGGTGACGCTTGAGGAGCCACCGGACACACTGGTGGGTGGACGATGAGCGAAGAGAGTGGTAATGGCCGGCAGCCAGTTGTGAGGACCGAGGGAATCCACAAGGTCTACCACCTGGGGAAGGTCGAGGTCGATGCGCTTCGCGGTGTCGATCTTGTCATCGAGGAAGGCGAGTATGTGGCCATCATGGGGCCGTCCGGCTCGGGCAAGTCCACGCTGATGCACATCATCGGCTGTCTGGACTCCCCGACAGCCGGCAAGTACTGGCTGGACGGCGAACCGGTGTCTGAGCTGCGCGGCCGGCGACTCGCGCGGATTCGCAACCGCAAGGTGGGTTTCGTCTTCCAGAACTTCAATCTGCTACCCCGGGTGGACAGCGTCGAGAACACGGCCTTGCCACTTCGCTACAGCGGCGGCCTCCGCCGGGCCGTGCGGATGGAACGCGCCATCGCCGTGCTCGAGCAACTGGGGCTGGGAGATCGTCTCCGTCACAAACCGGACGAGCTGTCGGGCGGCCAGCGTCAACGCGTCGCCATCGCCCGAGCTCTGGTAAACAATCCGTCGATGCTCTTGGCCGATGAACCTACCGGCAACCTCGACTCCGACACATCGCGGGAGATACTGAAAATCTTTCGTGATCTGCATGAGCGTGGCCATACCATCCTGGTCGTTACCCACGACCCAAATGTGGCGGCGGAGGCCGGCAGGATTATCCAAATCACCGACGGTCGAGTTCAAGCGTGAACTTGCTCGAGTCGATCTCTGCTGGAATCGACGAGGCGCGAGAGCACCGCGGTCGAACGTTTCTCAGCTTGGTCGGCCTCACGCTTGGCACCGCCTCGATCATTGCGGTACTGGCCCTCTTCGGCGGAGCCCAAAAACGGAGCGAAGATTTCCTTGCTGAGGTGGGTGGCGCCGGTAGCGTCATCGTGCGCAACGACCTCGGAGGCAAGATCAAGCTGACACCACGCGAGGCGGCGTCACCACAGCTGACCTGGCGCGATGTCCTCGATCTGCGCGAGGAAGCGCCTCACCTCAGGTACATCAGTGGCGCACGACATTGGGATCTCCGCTACACGGGCCTGCGCAACAGCTTCGAGGGACAGGTCGTTGCCCCGGTACCCGACTACGCCGCCATCAACGATATCGAGCCTCTGTACGGCCGCTTCATCA
>CAYGCC010000517.1:0-12536 GCA_964348165.1 uncultured Gemmatimonadota bacterium
TGGGGCGCCGACGCTATCTTCACCATCGAGAACCGCAAGATGCGGTTCCGCAGCTACTACAAGCTGCCGGCCGCGCAGACGTCGCTCGAGAACTGCGTCGCGCACAACGGCTCGCTGATCCCCATCCCCGGGCGCGACGTGATGGTGCAGGGCTGGTACCAGGGCGGCATCTCGGTCTTCGACTGGACCGGTCCGAGCAACCCGGTCGAGATCGCCTTCCACGATCGCGGTCCCGTGGATTCGACCCAGATGGGGGACGGCGGAAGCTGGTCGGTCTACTGGTACAACGGGCTGATCGTCAGCTCCGAGATCGCGCGCGGCCTGGACATCTTCGAGCTGGTGCCCAGCGCCTTCATCTCGCAGAACGAGATCGACGCGGCGGTGTCGGTGAAGCTCGATTACCTGAACACGCAGGGCCAGCCGAAGTTCGTCTGGCCCGCGAGCTTCGCGCTGGCGCGGGCGTACGTCGACCAGCTCGAGCGCTCGGGCGGGCTTTCCGCCGGCCGGATTGCGTCGACGCGGCGAGCGCTAAACGATGCGGAGAAGGCGTCGGGCGTTGCGCGGCGCGAGGCGCTGACCAGGCTGGCGGCGGAGCTGCGGGCCGAGGCCACGACGAAGACCGCGATGGAGCTGGAGGGCACGACCAGCGGGTCGCATGACGGCGGCAAGCTGCGGATGCTGGCCGACGCGGTGCGCGAGCTGGCGGGGCAGACGCGCTGAGGAGGAAACCGGGATCGAAGGTCGAGGATTGTTAGTAGGCAAAACGCCAAGCCCGGAGGAGACCCTCCGGGCTTTTTTTCCGTGACGTGAACGGCATCCACCTTGCGAAGCGATGGCGCGGGTTGCGGTCGGCGGGGCCTAACGCCTTCTGCGCTCCGTGATTCAGGCGGCGATGGGCACGCCGTGGCCCAGGTCCAGCTTCGCCGGCAGCTCCAGCGAGCCCGTCTTCTTCTCCATCAGCACCAGGCCGGCCCAGCTCACCCGCCCCGAGCCTTTGCACTTGCCCAGGCTGATCTCCTTGATCTTGGCGTCCTGTATCTTGAGGACGATGCCCTCCACCGTGAGTGCCAGGTCGATGTCGAGCTCGATCTTTTTGCTGAGCGGCGTTCCGGCGAGCGTGATCTCCAGGTAGGGCCGTTGCTTCGATCGAATCGTATGCTCGAGCAGCTCGACGAAATGCACGGCGTTCGGGTCGTACGCCGGCCTGTCGAGATACTTCTTCATGACGCCCGACTCGTTCCATGTCTTGATCATGATCGCGGAGACGGGCGTGCGCAGAAGCTCGTCGATCTGGCTCACGATCTCGCCGATCGCATCGACCTGGCGGATGCCGGGCAGCCGACCGGCGATCTCGGTCATCAGGTGCCGATGCTCCTTGCCGCCAAGCAGCTTCTGAAGCCGCCGCTTGCCCTTCCGCACGGCGCCCTCGCCGAAGCACTCCAAAATGTCTGGCAGTGTATCCATCATTCACTCTCCAACGGAGTCGTGGAGGGCCCATTCCCGCTTGATCACCGGCCCGTCAGACTCGATGCTTTGCTGGCCCGGATCGAACACCGCGCGCAGGCGCAGCTCGGCACGGATCAATTCTTCCCGTCCGCGATCCAGCCCCCGAGTCCCCTCGTCGGGGTGGGCTTCGACCACGAGTCCGGAGCCCGAAGGCGCCGGTTTCGGCGGCTGCATTCTACGACCGCGCCGCAACCCGATGGCCAGTGCGCTTCCGAGCAGCATCGCCAGCCCCGCGCCGCCGATCAGTAGCTCCCAGGGGAAGGTCGGCGGCGTGGGCGCAGGCACCACGCTCACCGGAACGACGTCCGACTCCCGGACCAGGCCTGCGGCATTACGCGCCTCGACGAAGGCGTCGTAGAAGCCGCGGTCATCGTAGCGGTGCTCGGCCACGCTCCCCCTCCGCCAACCGGTCGCTTCGCCGTCGCCGAAATGGAACCGGTACTCCACCGGCGCATCTCTTGCCGGGCCCAACGCCTCGAAACGCACGACGCCGCCCGGCCGCGCGTCAGGGGGACGCACCACGAGCGTGATCGGCGGCAGCGGCACAGCCGGGGCGGGCTGGACGCCCTGGACGCGTAGTGCGAGTCCAGTGCTGGCGACGACCCTCTCACCCACGCTCGCCCGCAGCACGACCTCGTACGAGCCGGGCCGCTCGTAGGCGTGGTCTTGCACGGGCTCGGCCAGCCAATCGCTCTGGCGTCCGTCGCCGAACTCGAACTGATAGCGGGCCCCGTCGGTCGGCGGCGCCAGCCGTCCCATCAAGCGCACCGGTTCGCCCGACTCCGGCGCACGATCGCTGGCCTCGAGGCTGAGCCTGTAGGCAGCGATGACAACCACCCTGACGGCGCTGCGGGCGAAGGGGTCTTCATTCACCCCCGCCGCGACGAAAGCGTTGAAATCGCCCGGGCGCTCATAGACGTGCACGACCGTGGGGTCCGGGGACCAATCGCGCACCGCGCCGTCGCCGAAATCGAAGCGGTAGTCCACCGACCCTTGCATGGGTGGGTCGAGCTGAGCGACAAACCGGACCGGCTGGCCCGCCGGCACTTCCGGTGGATCGACCCGCAGCCGCAAGCCCGGCTGGCGGACATCCGCCAGGCCGGCGCCCGGCTGGCGGGCACCGACCGAGATCATGACCGGTTCGCTGTCCGCTTCCTGAACGATCCCGCGCCCCGTCTCCACCCGCATGCGGACGTGGGCGCGGAACTGGCCCGGCTGTCCGTACACGTGAACGGCGCTCGGCTCTTCTAGCCGAACCATCTGCCCGTCCCCGAAGTGAAGCTCGAACACCGCGCGTTCCAGCACCTCTGCCGGGACCTCGCCGATCAGCCGGGCGTTGAACGTGACCTCGTCGCCGGCCTCGACGCGGACCGGGCGCGCGGTCAGGCTGACGGGGGCCTGCCGCTCCGCTCGCTGAATCTCGCGCAGCCGTTCGAGGCGCGGATCGGGCCGACGTTCCTGCGCCGCAAGCTGCATCGCGAAGGTGAGGAGAAAGACGGGGGCGGCCGCGCCGGCAAGCCAGGCCGATCTGAACCGGCCGATCGCCGAGCGCCGCCTGCGGGATGAAATATCCATAATGCGGGTCGCTCTCCAGGGGGCAATCGCTTGACCGCTGTGCAACGTCAGCAAGTTAGAGAGGCCCCGTCAGCCCTCTATCATCTGACAGTCATTCTCCGTTTTCGCAGACCAGCGGTGGCGTGCACCACGTATGCGGCGGCGAAAACGGCCCCGATTGCGATGCGTTATGTGATGCGATATGATGCATAATAAGATGCACAGGCACCCCGTGAAATCGGGGTGATGACAGCCGTGCCGATCCATTGATGCCGGAGGGATAATCTTGCCCCAACGCCGCCGCCGGAAACGCAGAGCCCCGCCTGGAGCGGAGGTGAAGACGGTGACTCTGAGAAACCTGCCCCCTGCCCTGGCGCGGGAGATCCGGCGACGGGCGGAGGAGGCCGACGTCAGCCTGGCCCGGGCCGTGATCAGCCTGCTGGAAGAGCGACTGGGCCTCTCCCGTCCGGCGTCCCCCCAGACGTACCACGACCTGGACGAGCTGGCCGGCTCGTGGACGGACGAGGAGGCGGCAGCCTTCGACGAGGCGCTCCAGCAGCAGCGGCGGATCGACCCCGATCTCTGGAAATGACACGGCTCATCCTCGACACCTCGGCCTACTCCGCCTTCATGCGCGGCCTCGAGGCGGCCAAGCTGGCGCTGCAGGGCGCCGACGACATCTACCTTAATCCCATCGTGCTGGGCGAGCTGCGGGCGGGGTTCCGGCGCGGCGGCCGCCGGCAGAAGAGCGAGCGCGAGCTGGCCCGGTTTCTCGCCGCGGACCGCGTTGCCGTGCTGAGCATCGATGAGGAGACCGCCGAGCGCTACGCGGCGATCGTCGACTCGCTACGGCGGGCCGGCACGCCGATCCCCTCCAACGACATCTGGATCGCGGCCACGGCGATGCAATATGGGCTGCGGCTGCTCACGACTGACTCGCACTACCTCGAGCTGGACCAGGTCATCGTCGACCACATCACGACTTGATAGACGCCGACGACGGCGTCCGGCTGGTTGCCAGGCTGACCATTTGTTGGACCGTCTCCCGGAACTTGAAGGTTGCGGCCGGAACATGCCCTCGGTAGCTTGCAGCGAGTCTACCTGCCCAATGCCTCTAGCGCGTAACTGTCGGCTTCGCAGCATTGAGTCGGAGGTTGGCGCGGCGAATGCAACAAAGAGCTGCTGACGCAAACTCGGGCCCGCAGGCCACGCGCAAGATCCTCCAGCGGCTTGGTTTCGACGCCGCTGCCAAGCAAGACCGACCCTTCATCGCCGAAGACTTCGTTTTCAAAACTTCCGATTACGCCTCGGCGCGGGAACTGCGCAATGTACATGAGGAGGTCGTGCTCGAAGAGACGCCGCTCGCCCTCTTCAGGCAGATTCACCTCGAGCACACTGAGCGCCCAAGCACCTCGCTCAGGCTGCGCCTCGGGCTGTGCTGGAACGGCTTCCCTAATGCGATGACTCTGCTGGCGAGATTCCCGCAGTCCTTCCAGCGCGCGATACCGCCCGGGGCCATCGTCAATGCCGCGGAGCAATACGGGACGGGCGATTTCGGCCTCGCCTGGGCCTGGTCAGGCGAGGGCGAACCCGACATCCTCGCCTTTGTCACTAACAACGTGCTCGTGACCATCGAGGGGCATGACGCGCGGGCCGTCGTTCTTGCGCTGGCGCGGGAGCTGGCCGAAGTCCTTGGGAACCTGCGCACGGGCCCCGCTTACGCCGAGGAACCTGAGGGGCTCTTCGCCGATGTGCGCCGTCGCGTCGGCGAGGTCGCTCGTCTGCGCCCCGGCGAACGGCTCGACCTGGGCGTGCTCCCTGAAGACGGCTCGACCCTCTTCTTCCTGACGAGCGTGGGCGCTGTGAATCGCTCGCCGGAGCGGACCGACTCCTGGTATTACCGCGCCGGAGCAGAAAGGGGCCGCCAGGGGGTCATCCTATTTCGCGTGGGCAACGGCATTCTTCCAGTCATGGAACGGTTCACCGTCGAGATCACTTGAAGGTCGTGCGACGATGGCGCTGGCGCTCAACACGATCACGTTCAATCACGACCCGTTCTCCGCCTCGACCTCGGCGTTGAACATCCGGCGCAACAAGGACTTCGAGGTGCCGGTTCCGGAGTACGATGCCGCGGTCCCGCAAACACCGGCGGAGAGCTGTGCCGCTTATGCGAAGCAGGAGACGACGGGGCAGCCCGTCTTCGTCCGCGTCGAGCTCACGAAAACCGGTCCCGGCAATCCGCATTTTGAAGTCCGTGCTCAAGGGGGTGGCCTGCTGGGCGCGCTCGACGCGCAGGCCGTGAGCTTCACCGGCGGCGCCGTTTCGCAGACCGCGGACTTTCTACTGTCGCACCGCAACTTCAGCCGTATCGCGCGGCAGGACGTCACGTGGCAGTGGCAGTTCCGCCAGCAGGGCAATCCGAGCTGGCAACCGTTGGCCGTAACGTCCCACCGCATCTACGTCGTGCTGAAGGTCCCGCCCGCACCGTGGACGCAGGCGCTGGCTGACAAGCGGAATCCCTGGACCGACCTGCTGGACTTCTGTTGCCAGATCGCGGCCGGGAAGAAGAACGCTCCCGCGGCGGCCGAAAGCGTCACCAAGAAAGTTCACACGGGCTATTCGCTCCGCTACGACATCGATAGCGGCTCGCCACGGTACGACTTCTGGCAGACGGGAAACTCCTTCAACCTCACCAACTGGATCAACTACGTGCTGAAAGGAAACCCACCCGCGAATCCCATCTTCTGCAATGGGAGTGCAGAGCAGTACAAGGACTACTGGATCGTGAACTGCTACGACTGTGCGGCCTCGAGCGCACTCATGGCCAAAGTGTTGGGCGCCGATTCGGACTACTACTACCACGATCCATTCGGCTATCTCAAGTACGTCGAGCCTATCGGACGCGGGAAGTGCAACAACCCCTTCTATGGCTGCTCGGGCGGCAATCCGGCCGTCGGACCTGATGATCAGCGCACCTCATTTGGCAATCACGCCTACCAGAAGCTGAACGGAAGCAAGAACTACGATGCATGCATGCGCGAGTGGCTCTCGCCGTTCATGAAACTGCTGTTGATCCTCCTCTGGCTGATCATCCTGATCGCCACGCTGGGACTGCTGAACGTGAAGAGCCTCTTGAACCGCGCGAGCGGTTGGCTGGTGGATCTGACCCAGGCCACCTACAACGCTCGCACGATCGACACCAGCCAGCCCTTCGAGGCCAACGAGGCTGCCGGCGGCACGCAAACGCTCCAGACCCTCCAGTTCAGCATCACATAGGGCGTCAATGATCGGTGAGCGCGCGCCGCACGTTCTACGGCCGGATCACGAACGCTTCCCCACCATCGCCGCGATAGGCGGAGAAGCCGCGCCGGTCGAGCGTGTAGACAGTAAAGGCGCGCATCTCTTCGGCCAGCGCCACCAGCGTCGCGTCGGCGAAGTCGGCGGGAACGTTTGCGTACTTCCGCATCAGCTCCTTGCAGCGTGTGAGCGAAGCGCGGGAGGACGGGACGAGGACGGCGCCGCCGCGGATGAAGAACTCCAGGCAGGCCTCGGAACCGCCGGGCACACGGCCCAGCAGGTAGACGCTCTCGGTGAGCACCGCCTCGGTGCTTAGCAGCGTGCCCCGGAACTCCCGCAGCGTCGCGGCGCAGGCTTCGTGCGCCGCGTCGTCGCGATGCAGGAATGCCACCAGCACGCCCGTGTCCAGCAGGGCGTGCTCAGCCGCCACCGAGGATCTCCTTCAGGTACTCGCGGTGGCGCGCACCCAGGTCGGGCGGGCCGCCGTAGACCACCCCGGCCAGGTCGCGCACCCGGTCGAAGGGGCGATCGGCTGTCCCGCTCTCGAAGGGCCCCTCCAGGTAGGCGCGGATCGCTTCCCGTACCAGCTCGGAACGCCGCACGCCGCGCTGGGCGGCGATGCGGTCCAACCGCTTGGCCAGCTCTGCGGGCACGCGAACCGTGATCTGAGCTTCCATGGCTAGCACCTCTGCATTGCTTTTGCACTGCAAACGTAGTGCAAAGGGCCCGCTGGCGCAAGCGATCACAGCTCGGGCCTTGGTCAGGCGGTCGTCCACGGCCCGGGAACCCTGAGCCGCGACCCCGCATTCAAGAGCACGTGCTAGCGTGGTAACCGAGTCACAGACCCGTTCAGCCGGCGTCGCTGTTCAGCGGCAGCTTCCACAGCAACGCCCACGAGACGCGGGGCACGGCCAGCGTCTATCGGCTGGGCGGCGGCCACAACTATGTGAGCCAAGCGCTCTAGGCGGGGGCGTTCATCGCCGGGTCCGGGCGATTGATCGGCGTCGCAGCCGTCCGATCCGCCGCCTCACCGAGGTGGGACCCGGCACTTTACTGCGTCCGCACCCGCTCGATGCCGGGATGTCCGTCGAATCCCGCGTCGAAGCTCATGATCCGCGAGACACCGTTCTGCTCCATCGTGGCCAGGTGGATCGCGTCCCGAGCGGACAGCTCCGGCCGGCCGAACAGGATCGTCTTTGCCCGCTCCACCGCGGCAAGATCGACGGGGAAAGCCTCATCGATGACGCCGAGCAGCGCATCGAAGGCCGGCTGGATGGCGTCGCGTCGATCCACGGCCACATAGCGGTGAAGGATTTCCTGAAACACCTCGGCGTCGGTGACCAGCCGTTCGCCGTCGGCGATCGCCCGTTCCAGCAGCCGCCGCGCGTCCGTCTTGTGGGCGTGCGCCGACCCGACGAGGTACATCGGGATGTTGGAATCGACGAAGATCAATCAGCGTCACCCAGGTAGCCGCGCTCGATCTCGGCCAGCATCGCGTCGATATCGGCGGTGGGAAACTCGTGCCGCGAGGCCGCTCGTACAGCGCTGAGCTTGCGCTCCGCATCCTGGACGGGCTCGGAGCGCCGCCCGCGCCGGAGGGTTTGCCGCACCCATTCCGACACGCTCATCCGCTGCCGCCGGGCGATCTTCTGGATCTCGCGATATTCGGCCTCGTCGAGGAGGACTTGCAGTCGCTTACTCATAGTTATGAGTGTAAACGCCTCTCCCTGTGTAGTCAACACCCGGGCTCCGGCGCGCCAGCACTCGAGCGCCCCAGGTTGATGGCGCGTAGTTCCGCCGCTGTTTCGAGCCCCAAGCGCGGTCGGCGACGGGAAGATCTTCGTCATCCCGGTGGAGAAGGTGTACCGTATACGTACCGGGGAGGAAGATGTGGACGCCGTGACGCCGCCGTATGTGGAGGGGTCGGTGTAGCTCTCTAGCCAGGCATGTTGACCACGCCGCCACGTCCTCCGATCAGCCGCGACTCATTGGGATATGAACGGGTCAACGGGCACCAGCGAAAGCCCGGGGACTCGCGCGAACTCCCGACGGTTGAGCGTAGCCACTTTTAGATCGTTGGCCAGAGCCGTCGCGGCCACCAACATGTCGTGGGGTCCGATCGGCTCGCCGCGGCTCGTCAGCTCGGCCCACAACTCGGCATAGCGGCGAGCCTCCCGCAACCCGCAGGCCGCGGTGGGGATTCTCTCGAGGACCGCTTCCACGAAAGCACCCCGTCGCGCTCGGCGCCCGGGCTCCTCTGCCCGCTCGACCCCGAAGAGCAACTCGGCGGCGGTGATCGAGGCGATCGCCACGCCCGCGTCACCCAGCGACTCGAGCAGCGCCGCCATGTCGAGCTCGCTCCGTTCGGCGCCGATGAGGACCGTGGAATCGAGGACTACTCCCACCGATCCTCCGCCCGCGGCAACGCCTGGCGCGCCCGCTCCAGTTCCTCCGAAAACCGTTCCGCGTCGGCGCGGTCCAGATGAGGTAGCACTGCCCAGGCCTCGGCCAGCTCACGCGCGGGCGCGGTCGCAAGAGCCGGCGGCGTCAAGTAGGCCACCGGAATGCCGTTGCGGGTCAAGATCGTGCTCTCGCCCCGGTAGTAGACGCGGTTGACGAGGTCCGAGAAGTTCCGAGCGGCCTCGGTGACGGTAATCCGGCGTGGTTTGCTCATATAATCATATTATCAGACTATATGAGCGAGAGCAAGTGCCTGCGGACCGACTGCCCTCTGTGCCGGGTCGCCCGTGCATGCGACGTCAAGTCCACGGTATTGGCCCTCGATCACTGGATTCTCAAAGTCGGCTGGGAGCCGAACAGGCGGTGGCTTTCTCCCGGTTGTTGATACGACGTTGAGGGCCGCCTGCATCTTGTCCGGCACCGTTGCACGCCGAGACGAGGCGAGCGTAGTATGGACTCGCGGGGAGGAAGGGGAGAGCGTCCGTTGATCATCGCGATCCCGGAATCGCTCAGGGAGAAGCTCGGGCCCGAGGGCGCCCGGGCGCTGGCGGAGCTACTGAACGAGGTCGGCGTGCAGACGCGGGGCGACGTGATCGAAATCGCCGCGGACCGGTTCGAGCGGCGCTTGGCCCAGGAAATCGCCGTACTGCGCGCGGAGCTGGGCGGGCTTCGTGCCGACATGGGCTCGGAGATCGGGAAGCTCCGTTCGGAACTGCACGCCGAGATCGGCAAGCTGCGCGCCGACATGGGTGCGTTCGAGGGCCGCATCACGCGCTGGATGTTCGTCTTCTGGATCGGCCAGATCGGCGCGCTGCTCGGGATCCTCTTCGCCTTCTTCCGCTCCTGACGCAGCCAGCCAAACGAACCCATAAACGCCAAGCCCGGAGGGACACCCTCCGGGATTTTCCTTGCCCGTCACACTCATGGAACGCGCGGTGCGACGTTACCTCTCGTTTCATGAAACGCCCCGCCGGCGGAAAAACCCACCCACCACGCCATCTCCGGACGGCACGCTCCCTGTACTTGCTCCTCCCGTCCTAGCACGCCGTCGGCAGACGCAGGCGCCCCGGTCGAAGAACCGGGTGACGACATCGACCGTCGGCGGCGCGCGCCACTCGACAACTGGGAGGAGAGCACAATGGCAACGAACCGAAACTTCCTGCTCGCCGCGCTGGCAGGGCTGGTCCTGGCGGCCTGCTCGGACGAGCCGCAGCCCCTGGCCCCCGACTCGGCCTTCGGGCCGTCGGCGTCGGCCGCGGGCGAAGCGGGCCCCGGGGCCGTCTACCTGATGAGCAACGCCACCGCCGGCAACGAGGTGATCGTCTTCGATCGCTCGGCCGACGGCGGGCTGGCGGCCGCCCGGACCTATGCCACCGGCGGCACCGGGACCGGCGGCGGCCTGGGCAATCAGGCGGCTGTCATCCTCACCGGGGACCACCGTCACCTCTACGTGGTGAACGCCGGCAGCGACGACGTCTCGGCGTTCGCCGTGGGGCGCGACGGCCTGCAGCTCATCGGTAGCCCGGTCGCGTCCGGCGGAGCGCAGCCGATCAGCGTCGCCGCGCACGGCGACCTGCTCTACGTGCTTAACGCGGGCGCGGGCGGGAACATCAGCGGGTTCCGGATCGGTGTGGACGGCGCGCTGACGCCGATCCCCGGATCGACCCGGCCGCTGAGCAGCGGGGCCGCCGGGCCCGCCCAGATCGGGTTCACCCCCGACGGGCGCGTGCTGGTGGTGAGCGAGAAAGCCACGAACAACCTCAGCACCTACACCGTGGGCGCGGACGGCATCGCCAGCGGTCCCATCGTCAACGCCTCGGCGGGCGCCACCCCGTTCGGCTTCAACTTCAATCAGCGGGGTGACCTGGTCGTCTCCGAGGCCTTCGGCGGCGCGCCCGGCGCCAGCACGGCGTCGTCCTACCGCGTGGGCGGTGACGGAGTCTTGCAGCTCGTGTCCGGCGCCGTGGCCACCACCCAGACGGCGGCCTGCTGGATCGCCATCAGCCAGAACGGCAAGTTCGCCTACACCACAAACACGGGAAGCGGCACGATCTCCAGCCTGGAAATCGGACCTGGCGGCACGCTGGCGCTCAGCGAAGCGGTGGCGGGCACCGGCATCGCGCCCCTGGATGCGGCGTTCACGCCCGGCGGGCGCTTTCTGTACGTGCGCAACGGTGGCGGCAACGTCGGCGCGTTCCGCGTCGAGGCACAGGGAGACCTGACCCACATCGGCGACTTCGGTGAGCCGCCGGCGGGGACTAACGGCCTGGCGGCTCGCTAGCGCCGCCCCAGCAGCATCGGCGGCCGGTCGAGTTGGGGCCGGCCGCCGGTGTGGGATGCGGCGGGCGCGGCTCGCGGGGTTCTGTTCCCGCTCTCCAGGGCCCTATCCGACCGCAACCCGGAGGTGGCCTCGCTCTTCGCCGTCAGATTTCGGCCGCACCCGAATCTCCACATCGCGACCCAGCGCGTTCAGGTACCGGGCGAGCCGCTCGAGTGCGAAGCCAGAGAGGCGGCCACGGACGATGTTCGAGACGTCCGGCTGCGACGCCCCGAGAAGCTGCGCCGCATCGGCCTGCGTCAATCGGCGCTCATCGATGATCCGGGTTGCTCGCCTTTGGCTCAAATCGCATTCTACGCGTGAAGGTCCGGGACGTCATCAGGCTAATCGAGGCGGATGGCTGGATCCGGGTGCGAACCCGAGGGAGTCATCGCCAGTATAAGCATCCCAGCAAGCCCGGCCTGGTGACGATCGCAGGAAGGCCCAATGACGACCTGGCACCCGGGACACTGAACAGCGTCCTCAAACAAGCAGGGTTGAAGAAGTGAGAGTACTGATCGTCGTAGAAAAGACCGATAGCGGCTACTCCGCCTACTCCCCCGACTTTGCTGGCTGCGTAGCGACCGGACCGACCCGTGACGAGGTCGAGCGGACGATGCGCGAAGCGATCGAGTTTCACCTCGCCGGGCTCCGCGCCGAGGGTCATCAGGTGCCGCAGGCGACCAGCTACGCCACCTATGTAGAGGTCCCCGCCTAGACGCCGGAGGGTGCGGCGGATGCCACAAGTGCATTCGCTCGCGCTCAGGAGGGTGCGGCGGGTGCCACGAGCGGACGTTTGGAGCGCCGTGGCCCAGGCAAGCAGTCAGCCCGGCGTAGTGCGACATGAAGCGAGGGCACCCGCCGCACCCGACCCCACCGCGCTAATCCGAGGGGCCCGGCGCTAGCGCCGCTCCAGCCGGTCGAGCAGCTCGCGCAGCCGCGCGATCGTCTGCTCGATCGCCTGGCGCGGCGCCTCCACCAGCTCGGCGTCGGACGCCGCCGCCGCCACCTCCGGCTCCCCTATAGCCGCGGCCTCCGCCAGCGGCGCGACCGCCGGCAGCTCGCCCACCAGCGCGGCAACCGACGCGTCCAGCGTCTGGTGCATGACCACCTGGCGCGCGTCGACCAGGATGATGCGCCGCAGCTCCGGGAACTCCAGCGTCTCCGGCTTCAGGAACACCGGCTCGGCGTAGAGGATGGCGTCGCCCAGCGGGATCACCAGCAGGATGCCGCGAGAGACCTCGGAACCGACCTGACCCCAGAGCGTGAACTGCTCGGAGATGACCGCGTCGTTGTCGATCCGCGCCTCGATCTGGTTGGGGCCGTCCACGTGCCGGCCCGTCGGGAACCGGAACAGCAGCAGCTCGCCGTAATGCTCGCCGTCGTTCCGCGCCGCCATCCA
>CAYGCC010000518.1:0-4223 GCA_964348165.1 uncultured Gemmatimonadota bacterium
ATCCCGTATCCGGTAAAGCCCGCCGGTCCGTAGATCCGGCCGTCGTCGATCCAGTAACCCGTCTTCATGGCGTGACCCCTGCTAGCGGGAGTTCGGTACAACACAACAGAGAAGCGCCACCGACAGCTGGCGGGGTTGGACAACTTGACGATAGTCGTTCCCCTTGGCAAGACTCGCGCCGCCGGCAGCGCCGGGGGCCCTCTCACGCAAGGGACGCCGGGAGAAGCGCTTACGGTGTCCCCTTCGCCTCGGTCAGTGGCCCCGGCGTCGTGCGCGGTGTGCGACGAGTATATATCAAGTGAAAGAAGTAGCGACGACCGCTCAGCTCGCCACGCTTACCCGGCGAAACACCGCCAAGCGCGGCCCCGTATTGATATCCGCGGACGCCGTTGGAAGCGCCGTCGCCTCCCGGCCCGCTGCCGCTTTGGGGGGAGCCCGGTGGAACCTGGAGGGACCTTAGTGTGTTATACCCCTCAGAACCGCCTGGACAGGATGTGCAGACAGCCCCCTCGGCTGGCTCCCAATCGGTCGCGAAGCGACAACCATTGTGTCGCTTGGGGCGTCTAACGGGTGGGTAACGTAGTTTGACAGACATTTGTGTGGTGGCGCCTGCTTTGGGCGGCAGGTAGGAACAGTCCCTCCATCCGGCTCGGCTGCCTACTCCCGGTGCCGGGTCAGCCACCACACAGTTTTAGTAGATCCGGGCCCCGGACGTGTTTCGGGGCCTGGTCGCATTTCAGGGCTAATCTTCTATGACGACGCAGATTTACGGACGACGCAGAGATTTATGCAAAACCCGGAGGGTAGCTATTTCGTCAGAGGGTTGAAAACAAACTCCCATCGCGACGCCGTTCCGTCAACCCCCGCGACAGGTTTGCTGAAGTTGTCTCACTCGTCTAGACGCCGGGTCCCCGAGTGAACCTCGAGTGCATCACCGCGACCCAGAGCTTTCCTCCGGCGCCACCGCCTCCTCCGAACGGGCCTGCTCGACCAGCCGGGCGACATCGGCGAGCAGCTGCCGGGCGTCGTAGATGATGCCGTCCTTGATCGTGTAGCGGACGCCGCCGACGCGCTCGACCTCGCCCGTGTCATCGTTCAGTCGAACGGTACCCGTTCCATAGAGCACCTTGAGGTCTTGCACGGGACTCGCCTCGACGACCACCAGATCGGCGAGCAGCCCGGGCCGGATCGTGCCGAAGTCGATGGCGCGCCCCTTGGGCTCGTGCAGGGTCTCGGCGCCGTAGAGCGTCGCGGAGCGGATGACCTCGAGCGGGTGAAAGCCCGCCTCCTGCAACAGCTCCAGCTCACGGATGTAATCGAAGCCGTACAGCTTGTAGATGAAGCCGGAGTCGGAGCCCGTCACCACCCGGCCACCCCGGTTCTTGTAGTCGTTGAGGAAGCTCATCCAGATCTTGAAGTTACGCTTCCACTCGATCTCATCCTGTGTGGTCCAGCGGAACCAGTAAGAGCCGTGGCTCTCGCGGCTGGGCTGATAGAAGCGCCAGAGCGAAGGTAGCGTGTAGCTGTCGTGCCAGTTCGCATCGCGGGCCCGCATCACATCGCGGTTCGCCTCATAGATGGTCATCGTCGGCGAGAGGACGAAGCCGAGAGCGAGGAACTCGTCGAGCACGGCGTTCCACTTCTCGCTCCCCCGCGGCGCGGCCTGCTTCCACAGACGGCCCGCTTCGCCGAAGCGGTGGTACTCGTCGTTGTAGTTGTAGTCGTAGCGGAAGTCCTGGACCGTGCGGTCGGCGAAGAGCGACTCGGGAAGGCCGTACCAGTGTTCCAGCGACCCGAGACCGAGCCGCGCCGCGTCCAGCGCGTCCATCCGCGCCACCCCCATCTGGCCGAGGTGGGCCTGCGTCCCCAGGCCGTGCTTCTTCGCCTCGTCGATGAGCGCCGCCATGATCTCGGGATCGAACGAGCCGAGCTTCAGCCCGTCCACCCCTTTCCGCGCCGCCCAACGCACGTACTCGCGCGCCGCCTCCGGCGTGTCGATTCGACCGCCGTCCCAACCGCGGCCCGGCCGGATGTAGACGAAGATGCGCGGCGCCACGATCTCGTTGCGTGCACTACGGGCCCGAGCCTCCAGCGTCCAGTCCACGCCGTTCCCCGAGCCGGGATCGCGGATCGTGGTCATCCCGTGAGCCAGCCAGAGCTTATAGACGTACTCGGCCGGGGTGCCCTGCGGCCTCCCGCCGATGTGGGCGTGAGTGTCGACGAACCCGGGCAGGACATACATGCCGTGAGCATCCAGAACCTCGGTGGCATCGCCGGGTCGCTCCTCTTCGTCGATCGGGAGCCCGGGGGTGCCGACGCTGCTGACCTCGACGATGCGATTTCGCTCGATCACGATGTCCATGGGTCCGCGGGGCGGGGCGCCCGTCCCGTCGATCACTGTGGCACCGCGAAGGATCAGGCGCTGGAAGGGGCCACGACCCTCGTCGGCGCGCCGTGCAGGCGCGTGCGGCACCTCCTCTTGCTCGGGCTCCTGAGTTTGAGCCAGGCCCGGCGTCGAGAGCAGGACTAGAGAGAGGACGATCAACGTGACTGTTCGGATCACACGCATCGGTTCCTCGCGGGCTGACTGTGGAGAGGCGCAGACCGCTCGTCCGCTCTCCGCGGCGGCACGAGCGTTTCACCTCGAGCGGTTTGCTTACGGTAGAGGCGTGGCGACAGCGGCGAACTGCCGGCGCGATCAGCGGCGGCCGGCTTCAGTCGCGGAGCCCTTTGGGCGGCCCGAGGATCTCGGACCAGACGATCGCGCGCTTGACCGCACTCCAATTGGCCTGCTCGGGTAGACGACCTCCCCGGCGCCGGCCCGTCACCTCCGTCGGCGCGCTCACGTCGGGGGCGCGGAGGGCGCGGCGCGCCCGAGGCGACTCGGGCACGCCGTAGCGCTCGTGAAAGCGTCGATGGTCTTCGGGACGCCGAGGAACCTCCAACGAGGCCGCCTCACGACGCTCCAGCGCCGCACGCTCCTCCAGCGAGATCACTCGGACGGGCTCTTCGTCGCGCTCGGCAACGGCGGCGGCGCTCCTCTCGGCCGCGCTCGGTCGGCGCCGCGCGCCTGGGCGTTGGGGCTGCGGTAGGATGACCTCGCGTCGCGATTCCGGCACGGGCCGTCGCCCCGGCGGCACAGTCGCCGCTCGGGTCCGATCAGCCGGCTCGGCCTTAGGACCCGGCAGCTCACGAACCCGCGGCCGCCGCTCCAGGCTGATCCCCAGCTCTTCGGCGATGAGATCCTGCAGGGTGGTCGGCGCTCCTTGGGCCTCCTCGAGCTCCGCCTCCGTCCGCGTTTCCGGGGGTGGCACCGAACCGTGCTGCTTTTTCGAGGCAGCTTTCAGCACCTTCTCCAGAAGCCCGATCAGCAAGAAAAAGATGAGCACCGCGATGAGTGAATCCACGGATCTACGCCTCGAACCGTATCAGGTGGTGGATCCGTCGCCGGCTTTTCGCTCACCCTCGCCACCTTTGGCGATCGAGTCGCGCATCGACGTATCGCTGACGATGTTCTGGTAACGGGCGTAGTCCATGATCCCCAGGTTGCCGGCGCGGAACGCCTCTGCCATCGCCAGCGGCACCTGAGCCTCCGCCTCCACCACCCGCGCCCGCATCTCCTCGACCAACGCCTTCTTCTCCTGCTCCACCGCCACCGCCATGGCGCGCCGCTGCTCGGCCCGCGCCTGGGCGACCCGCTTGTCCGCCTCCGCCTGGTCCGCCTGCAGCTCGGCACCGATGTTCTTGCCGACGTCGACGTCGGCGATGTCGATGGACAGGATCTCGAATGCGGTTCCGGAGTCGAGGCCTTTCTGTAAGACAGTCTTGGAGATAGAGTCGGGGTTCTCAAGTACTGCTTTATGACTGTCGGCCGAGCCGATGGTCGAGACGATCCCCTCCCCCACCCGCGCCAGGATCGTTTCCTCGCCGGCGCCGCCCACCAGCCGGTGGATGTTCGCCCGCACCGTGACCCGGGCAATGGCGATGAGCTGGATGCCGTCCTTCGCCATCGCCGCCACCTTAGGCGTCTGGATCACCTTGGGGTTCACCGACACGTGCACCGCTTCCAGCACGTCACGTCCGGCGAGGTCGCTCGCTGCAGCCCGCTTGAAGTCGAGGTCGATGTCCGCCTTGTCGGCGCTGAGCAGGGCGTTCACCACGTTGCTGACGTGGCCGCCGGCCAGGAAGTGGGCCTCGAGGTCGCTGACGTCGAGCTGCAACCC
>CAYGCC010000519.1:0-6123 GCA_964348165.1 uncultured Gemmatimonadota bacterium
GATACCACGGGAGGCGGCTCGGGCGCCGCGGACGATAGCGCTCCGGGGATATTCCGGCTTCCGAGCGGCGCAGAGATCGGGGTCCCCACGGGGGACGCGCGCCGCTACGACGGATTGCCCTGGGAATGGCTCGGGGTGCCCCCGGACATCCGGGTCGAGCAGACCGAGGCGAACCGGGCGAACGGCCGGGACAAGCAGCTCGAGTACGCGATCGAATTCTTGAACCAGCGCTAGATCATGTGAACTTCTCAAGATAAGGAGGACTCACCATGTCTATGTTCAAAGCCTTAGTCCCAATCCTGGCGGTGGCTCTGCCCTGCTCCGCCCTGGCCCAGATGGCCGGACCTGCCGATCCGCCCTCGCTTCGCGGCAAACACGGCATTGAGCTCGGCCTGGGGTTTCTCACCGGTATCAGCAGCGATAATCAGGTGTCCGCCGGTGGTATGGAGTGGACAAGCGAGTTCAGCGGCGTTTTCGGGTCGATCGCCTATAGCTACTGGATTGCCGAGGAGTGGGCCGTCAACCTGAGCCTCGGGGTCGCGAGCTCCGAAGCTTCGATGTCGGTGAGCGGTACGGGCACCTCTATGGAATCGGCAACAGTCATCCCCTTGCTGTTTGGGGTGAAGTACAAGCCGATCGAGCTGGCCGTCGGTGACGCTGTGAGACCTTACGTCTACGCTTCTATCGGACCCTACTTCGGGTTCGCTTCCGACGTTCGGACGGGCGCAAGCGCCGGATTGGAGTCGTACTCGGAAACGGCTCTGGGCTCGCGTGCCGGGTTGGGCATGGACCTGTCGCTCGGCAGAAGGTTCACGCTCGGGTTTGCCGCCGGTTACCGGCTCGTGAGTGATTTCGGAAGGCGTATCGGTTCTGAGAAGAACCATAGCAGTCCGGAGTTCGCCTTGTCGTTCGGAGTGCTGCTCGGAAGAGGGCAGCAGTAGAAGATCTCTGCGCCGAATTCGGCGTCTCGTCCTGAGCGGGCGCCCCCAGCCGTCGACCACGATAATACGCGGGTTTGCGACACGGGCGCAGAGAGCGATACCGAACGGGCCGCCAGGTGCTCAGGTCTCATGGCGGTGAGAGCACCGAGTGGCGGTGCCCACTCGGTGCTCCATAACAGAAACTTCAAGCATAACAACGTGCCGGGACCAAGGGCACGAAGATCACACCCAGCTGTCGGTGATGACGCGGGTGGGGCTCGACTCGCCCAGCGGTGCAATCGCTGCCAGTCGGCGGCTGGCGGTGCGTTGCAGAACCACTAAAGGGGGCCAACGCGAACCCGGCCGCCGCATCGTCGCAATCGGGGCCCGCTCACGGACGCAGCCGGGCCACCTTGGAGGGGATGCCGGGCGAGGCCCCGTACGCCGCCCACACTTCTCCACGTTCCTCATCGACGTCGAGGTGGCGAATGAGCGCGCCCTCGGTGGGAAGCGGATAAACGGTGAACGCTTCCTCGCCCACGCTGAAGCTCGCGATAAAATCGCCGTGCCCGCTTCCAATCCACACGCGTCCATTCGACTGGTCTACGCGTACGACGTACGGAAGCGCCTCCGGAACGGGCAGGTCCCACTCCTGGAACGACTCGGTGACCGGATCGAAACGCGCGAGCTTTCCGGCCGAGTACTCGGGAATCCACACCGTGCCGTCGGGCGCGACGTCGGGCCGGCGGGGGCCGGCGTGCGGGCTGGGCATCTTCCATTGACGGACCTCGCCGGTTTCCGGGTCGAGCCGGACGAGGTGCCCCCCGCGCAGCTGCGTGGCCCAGACCGTCCCATCCGGCGCCACACGCAGGCCATACGGAATCGTGCTCTCGCCGGGCGGCACATCGGCGTCCGGCCCGCGTGGCACCGCGTAGCGCGTGACCACGCCGGTCGCGGGATCGAGCGCCCCGATGAGCTCGGGATCGACGGTGAAGTGCCCGTTCCACCACACCCGACCTCCCGCAGCAATGGCCACGCTGTGCGGGTACGCGCCGAACTCCCACGACTCCCACTCCCCGGTCGACGGGTCGTGGCGGGCGACTCTGCCCGGCGCCCCCAGCAGCACCAGCCATCGACCCTCGGAATCGATGTCCAGGGCGCGAGGGTTCGCGTTGGGCACCGGAATCGGGATGATCTCGAACGAGCCGTCGGCGGGATCCAGGCGGTATATCCGGTGCGTGAACATACCGGTGATGAGCACGCGCCCCGCGGGATCCACCATCAGGTCGTGCGGGAGGTCCGCCGGCTCGGGGATGCCGTACTCGACGAGTCGGGGCTCGCGAGCGGGCAACAGCTCCCGGGCGATGAGCGGAGCTTTCGGTTCGGCGGAGAGGTGCCGCGCCAGCCAGGGGCCGAGCACCTCGGGGTCCGGCCACGAGGAGATGATCGGGAACGCGCTCCCTTGCCCGAACATCGCGACCATCTTCCTGACCGACGTGCTCCAGGCGGCGGCATCACGGACCACGCCGTCGGGACCTCGCACCCAGTCCGCGGTCCACACGTGACACCCAGTACAGTCGAGAATGAAGCGTCGCTTCATCTCCCCATCGGGGAGCAGTGCGAGGAGCGCGGACCCGGGGACGGCGTCACGCGCGCGCCAGCGGCCGCCGGCGGCGGCGCTCGAGGAATCGCCGGGACGCGGCAAAAAAAACGCCGCGAGGAGAGCCGCCAGGACGATCCCCGCCAGCGCGATCGGGCCCCTGCCTACTTTCTCATCTCGTCTCATCATCGAGGCCGTCCTCCCCTGCCGTGCGTCGGAACGCTAGCTGACCGAGTGACCTTCTTCGGCAGCCAGACGAGTCCCCCCAATGCGATAACAAGGGTCGCGGTGGACACAGCTAGACCAGTAAGATTGAGCGGGAATCCTCTGAACGCACCGAAGACCACATGTTCGGGAACCAGGTTATTGGGATTTCAAGGACGGGGAAGCCCGTGAGCGGTAGGCGGAAGCGCGCCCCGCTTACCGCTCACGGCTCGCCGCTCAGGAGGCGCGCGCTATCGCATCGCCCCTGATCAGCGCGTAGTCGACGAAGTTGAAGTTGTAGCGCGCGGCCTCGCCGAAGAGCCGTTTGGCCTCGGCCACGTTGCCTGTGCCCTCCTGGCAGATCGCTTTGTGATAGGTGACGGTGATGGCGTCCTGGTCCGCCTGGTCATAGTGGGCGAGTGCGCCCGTATAATCGTTTTGCAACTCGGCGATCAAGCCCATCAGATAGTGCGCCGGCTCGTTCTTGGTCGGATCGCTGATCGGCTCCATGAGCGTCATGAACTCCTTGGCCTTTGCGGTCGCGGTCTCGAAATCACCGCGACGCGCGGCGAGCTGACCCTCCAGGAAGGCGATGTAGGCGTCGGTGCTGCGACGGGCCTCTTCGGTACCGATCAGTTCCGCCTGCTCGCGGACGAGCACGGCGCGCGCCGCCAGCGTCGACGCAGCCTCGTCGTACATCGCGTTGTGCATCTGGATCTGCGCGATGTCGGTCAGCGCGCCGACTTTGATGCCTCGCGGGCCGGGCACGCCCATCTCGTCCACCTCATCGACCAGCGCCTGCAACTCGGCGATCGCCCCGTCCGGCTGGCCTTCGTAAACGCTGACGTACGCCCGCCACGTTCGGAAGAACGCCGGCTCGCCGCCGCGACCGAGGGCGATCGCCGCGTCGTAGTCGGCGCGTGCAGCGTTGAAGTCGCCGAGGAAGGAGTTGACGTGACCGCGCTGCTGAAGCGGCGAGGCAAGATCGGGTGCCAACTCGGCGGCGCGGGTGTAGGAGTCGCGCGCATCGACCAGCTTGTTCTGCGCGCGGTAGATGTCGCCCATGATGTCGTGTGAGTTCTGTTCGTTCGGCTCGAGTTCGATCACACGGCGGGCGTGCGCCTCGGCCTTAGCGAAGTCCTTCGGCTCGTTGTTCAGATACGAGTTCGCGGCGGCGAGGTGCGCGGCGGCGAAGTTGGGCATGAGATCGTTCGCCTTGGCGAGCGATGCGCGGGCAGCCGCATGGTCGTTGGCACTCGTCTGCACCGCAGCGTAGTCCATCCAGGCTCGTGGACTATTCGGCAACAGCTCGACGAGCCGGCGCCCGAGCTCAAGCTGGCCCTGGACGTCGTTCTCCAGGAACTTCTGACCGATCTGGATCTCCAGCTTTTCCGCCTCGCTCGCGCCAGCCATGTGCTCGCCGGCTTTCCTGATGTTCTCGAGGAATTCCTCCTGCGATTGCGCGTTGTAGGCTCGGTTGAGGTAGGCGTAGGCGAGACTGGGATCCGCCGCGATCGCCGCGTCCAGGTGATCAATGGCGTCGAAGCCGCGGGCCATGTCCGAGGCGTGAATCCCTTTCTCGAGATGCTCGCGCGCGACGTCCGAGGTCGTGCTGACGGGGATGCCCATCATCACGTCCATGGCCTCCATGGCGACCTGTTGCTCGGGCTCACCCCGACAGGCCGCCTGCAGCGCGAGCAACAGGAGCGGCGCGCTTCGGCGAATGACGCTCTTCATGCTTCCCTCCCCATCGTATGAAGGTGTGGCTGGGCCGATGTATGAAGAACTACGAACGTTCATACAAAACGTAGCGCGATCCCAGTGGGGAATCGTGCCCGGCCTCGGCATCCGGAATACCACAAGATGGCCCGATGTTCTGTCGTGCTGCAAGCGTCCCGATTCACCCGCTCCTACGATGCCTGCGTACCTTATCGGGTGCGCGGCGATGACGATGAGCGGCTGGCCTGCTCGGCTTGGGACATAGGTTATCTTCCTCACTCCGTTGCTGCTGGGCCTGACAGAATGGCGATGACCTTAGAGGTGCGGCGTCCCGAGCGGGGGTCCCGTCATGCCAGATGGTTTTGCCATGCAGGATTGGAAGATGACCGGGGTGGGGATCGCGTTGAAGGCGCCGTGAGGCGCCTTAGTACTGAGCAGCGCGGTGCGCTGTGATTCTCCACCCACGACCTGCGGATTAGAAGTACGAAAAGGCCCGAGGACTATTGGGGTCCATTGGACTCGAAACTAGAGAGGAAGCCGCCTTCCAGCCTGTTGAGGACCCCGATAGTCTCGATCGAGACGAGAGGCTCAGAAGCTCGCCGGATCAGCCTACACCGGCTCACGCTTCGCACCCAACTCGCGTATCAGAGCGTTCTGCTCTCGCAGAAGCGCCAGGATCTGATCATTCTGCTCCGCCAGTCGCGGCAGCGTGGACATCACGAGTCGCGGCGGGGAGTCTTCCGGCATCTCCTCCAGCATACGCCCCATATGCGACTTCAACCGTTCCCTCATTTTAGCAGCAAAGCGCCTCATGGGCTCGCGCTGCTTCTCTGACAGGATCCGGGAGGCGACGGCGCCGCCAACCAGAATCCCCGACACAAGCAATAACCTCTTCATTGTACCACCTCCTCGCCGCGGGAGAGAGCGCACGCACGGCGCTCTGCCCTCGGCCGAGCGTACAGCCGACGTCTTGGGGGCCACTTCTCCTGGGCTGCAAAGGGCATGCCCCCAAGAGGCCCATTAGGCCAACGCAGCCTCCGGGCGCTGAGCGCAAATCGTCCCGAAAGGAGACTACTGGCTCAGCGAAGTTCGCCACGCGCACCGAGTAAGTAATTGCGGTTCGGGCTGGGCATCAGTGACAGGCACATTAACGGGCACCTCAGAGAAGTGACCGGGGTGGGGATCGAGCCCACGACCTGCGGATTAAAGGGGCACATTCTGCCCCAGTCAGCGCCGGTGAGCCTCAGTTCTCAGAGATTTTACCAATTTCGCGCCTGTGAACGTTAGCCAGGGCCAGTCGGCGCTGTCACCGGTTTCGTCACCGCCATTCCCCCCTGCTACTCGTATTTCTCCAGCAGCGCCTGGAAGCGCGGGTGGTAGCGCTTCGCGCCTGCTTGGCCAGTCTCGCGCCGTGGCTCCAAATAGCGTAGTTTGTTAGCGAATCTTAAAGGAGCGGCTTGACATCTTCAAGCCGACGACAGACCGCAAGAGACGTTTCGAGTGCCACTCCCACCTCCTGGTTCTTCGGCGTCGTTTCCGCCTCTCGTCGGTGCTAAGAGGTCTATCTAAATGAAGTCCACCGGCTACGACCCCTATTACCGGTTTGCGGCGGCGCTGATCGTCAGCACGATCAAAGCCGCGCGGAAGATCGAGCAGCCGTGCAGCCACGACACACAAGTG
>CAYGCC010000520.1:0-2664 GCA_964348165.1 uncultured Gemmatimonadota bacterium
GGAAGCACACCCCGACGGGCTCGTCAGCAGGGTGATCGTACAGGAGCTGGAGTTGTGAGGTAACGCCTGTTGATCTACAAGCGGCAAGCGCAAAGAGTTCCGGCAAGACGACGATTGTAGAAACGCTCTTTAGCCCCACGACAACGACGTTTGTCATCTGCCCGTCTTGACTCCCACCGATCGCTGTCTGGTGAGAGACGGTGTGCCCCCCCGAGTGCCAGCTGCGATATGATCCTGGTCGAAACCCGATCGCCCAGTCGGGCAGCCGCTGGGACCTGCCCGTTCAGATCCGCTCGAGTTGCTCGACCGTGCGCTCGCCGCGCACGTTTCCCGTGTTGAGCGTGCTCTTCGGCTCGAACAGAACCACCTCAACCTCCTCGGGCGCCACCGGCAGGTGCTCTACCCCGCGTGGGATGACTATGAACTCGCCTTCGTCCAGCCAGATGTCGCCGTCGCGCAATCTCATCTGCAAGCGGCCTTTGACCACGAGGAACAGCTCGTCCTCGTCCTCATGGTGGTGCCAGATGAACTCGCCCTTCAGCTTGACGAGCTTGACATAAGAATCGTTGAGCTCGCCCACGACCTTCGGGCTCCAGTAGTCGTGGAAGCGAGAGAACTTGTCCGCCAGGTTTACCTTCTCGGGCATCTTCATCCTCCGTCCTGAATCCGCACACGCCAGCGAAATCCGGCCGTCCGCAAGCTGCCACCCGGCGGCGCACTGGAACTTTCGCCGACCTCGACGGATCTTAGGGGCCGCATGGCATCATCCGAACCGAGAGTCATCGTCCCGTCCGACCGGCGGCGTCCGCCGCCGTCCGCCGAGGCGGCGCCGAGCTGGCGCCAACGGCTAGCGGCGCTGCGCTACGTGCCGGCACTGTTGAAACTGGTGTACCGAACTGGCCCCGGCTACACGATCGGGATCATCGGGCTGCGCGTCGTCCGCTCGGGCGTACCGGTGGCGCAGCTCTGGGTGGGCAAGCTCATCATCGATGGGGTGATCGCGGCCATCGCGGCAAACGGAGCCGGAGCGCCGGTGGCCTGGCGCTACCTGGCCGGGCTGGTGGTGCTGGAGCTGCTGATTACCGTGGCCGGCGAGGGTCTGGCGCGGCTCTCGGCGCTGCTGGAGAGCCTGTTGGGCGACCTGTTCTCGAACGAGGTGAGCGTGCGTCTGATGGAGCACGCCTCGGCCCTCGACCTGTCCCAGTTCGAGGATCCGGCCACCTACGATCACCTAGAGCGCGCCCGGCGCTCCACGGTCCGCCGCATCGGCTTACTGTCGATGCTGCTGCGCACGCTCCAGGACCTGATCACCCTGGTCACCTTGACGGCGGCGCTGGTGCTGTACGTGCCGTGGCTGCTCATGCTGCTGGCCGTGGCCGTGATCCCCGCCTTCGTGGGCGAGACGCGCTTCGCATCGCTCGAGTACTCGCTGCTTTATCAATGGACGCCCGAGCGCCGGCTGCTCGACTATTTGCGCTACGTGGGCGCCAGCGACGAGACGGCCAAGGAGAGCAAGCTGTTCGGGCTCTCGCGCTTTCTGGTCGGCCGCTACGCCCGGCTGGCTGACGATTTCTACCAGGCCAACCGTAGGCTGGCGGTCAAGCGCAGCCTGGTCTCGACCGGCCTGGCGGTGGTGGGCGCCCTCGGCCTCTACGCGGCGTACGGCATCATCATCTATTTGACGGTGATCGGTTACCGCTCGCCGGCGGGCGTGTTCACGATCGGGGTGCTGACCTTTCTGGCGGGGTCGTTCCGTCAGAGCCAGGGCCTGATCCAGGGCGTGCTGCTCTCGATCTCGCAGACTTACGAGCAGAGCCTCTACTTGCGGGACCTGTTCACTTTCTTCGAGTTGAAGCCCCGCATCGTAACCGGCACCCAGGCACGGCCCGTCGCCCGGCCGATCCAAAGCGGCTTCGTGTTCGAGGACGTGGGCTTCAGGTACCCAGGCACGGAAAACTGGGCGCTACGTCACGTAAACCTCGAGTTCCGGCCCGGCCAGCGTATCGCCCTGGTGGGAGAGAACGGGGCGGGCAAGACGACGCTGGTCAAGCTTCTCGCGCGCCTCTACGACCCCGACGAGGGGCGCATCTGGCTTGACGGCGTGAACCTGCGCGAGTACGACCTGGAGAGCCTGCACCGGAACATCGGCGTCATCTTCCAGGACTTCGTGCGTTACGAGTTCATCCTCAGGGAAAACATCGCGGTGAGCGAGATCGCGGCCAGCGAGGACCGCGCCCGTGTCGAGGAGGCGGCGCGGCGCAGCCTCGCCGATGCGGTGGCCCAGCGATTGGCGGGTGGCTACGAGCAGCAGATCGGCCGCCGCTTCGAGGGCGGTGTGGAGCTGTCAGGCGGCGAGTGGCAAAAGGTGGCGCTGGCGCGCGCCTACCTGCGGGACGCTCAGGTGCTGATCCTCGACGAGCCCACGGCGGCGCTGGACGCGCGGGCCGAGTTCGAGGTCTTCGAGCGCTTCGCCGAGCTGACTCACGGCAAGATGGCGGTGATCATCTCGCACCGGTTCTCGACGGTGCGCATGGCCCAACACATCGTCGTTCTAACCCAGGGGCAGGTGGTCGAGCAAGGCACGCACGCGCAGTTGCTCGCCAGCGACGGGCTGTACGCGGAACTGTTCAATCTGCAGGCGGCGGGCTACAGGTAAGGGGAGGC
>CAYGCC010000521.1:0-22679 GCA_964348165.1 uncultured Gemmatimonadota bacterium
ACTTGCCCGCCGGCTCGTCCGCGGCGCCGACCTTGTACCAGACCATGTGGGTCACGACCGGAGCCAGGTGGTTCGGGATGACCACCACCTGCAGCCCGTTGTCCAGGGTGAAGGTCTCGGGGTTGAACAGCCCGGCCCGGGCCGGCGCCGCCGACACGGCGACAAGCGCGAGCGCGGCGATCAGCCCGAGGCGCAGTCGTGCGTCCGTCCTCATGCGGTCATCCTCATGCGGTCGTTCTCCGGATGGCGATGGATGGCCGGCGTCGCCTGGCGAACGATCCGCTCTAGGTCGGCGAGCAACCGCGCCCGCGCCGTCACATCGAGGTCCGCCGTGGGCTCGTCCAAGAACAGCACCTCGGGCTCGAGGGCGAGCGCCCGGGCCAGCGCCACGCGCTGCGCCTCGCCGCCGGAGATGCCGTCCACAGTCGCCTGCGCCAGCGGCGTGATGCCGAGCGCCTGCAGCGCCCGCTCGACCCGAGCGCGCCGCTCGGGCGGCGGCAGGCGCCGCACCTTCAAGCCGTACTCGATGTTCTGCCACACCGTCCCGCGCCACAGGTACGGCCGCTGCAGCACGGCGACCACGGCACGCCGCAGCTGCCGATCGTCGCGTTGCAGCGGGCGCCCGCGGTAAACGATGCGGCCGTCGTCGGGCAACTCGAGAGCGGCGAGCAGGCGCATGAGCGTCGACTTTCCGGCGCCGTTCGGACCCAGAAGCGCCAACACCTCGCCGGCTCGGATGTCGATGCGCTCGACGTCGACCACGGTGCGTCCCTCGTACAGCCGCTTCAGCCCCACACCCTGAAGCACAGGCTCGAGCTCGGCTTGCTCGGACGCTGCGGCCAGGCCCGTCGACGGCTCGGCTCTGTCGACCGGCACGCCGGCGCTCGGCTCGTCGTCGCGATAGGTCGGCACGCGGCTCATCAGCTCGTCAGCGGCCGCCGTCCCCGCGGCGACGCCTGTTGGATGCGCGTGATGAAGGCGTTGGCGGTGAAGGCGATCGCTAGAAGGATGAGACCCAGCGCCATGGCGGTGGCAAAGCGGCCGCGGCGCGTCTCGAGCACGATCGCCGTGGTGATGACTCGTGTTTCGCCCTGCACGTTGCCGCCGACCATCATCACAGCGCCCACCTCGGAGATCACCGCTCCAAACCCGGCGGCGACCGCCGCCATCAGCGACAGCCGCGCCTCTCTCAGGTGAAGCAGCAGCGCCTGCCAGCGACTGGCGCCCAGCGCCCGCGCCTGCAGCCGCAACTCCGGCGGAACCGACCCCACCGCCGCCAGCGTGATGGCGGCGACATACGGTGCGGCGAGCACGAACTGGGCGGCGATCATGGCGCTGGGCGTGTACAGCCAACCGAGCGCGCCCAGCGGCCCCTGGCGCGAGAGCAGGATATAGACGAACAGACCCACCACCACCGGCGGCAGGGCGAGCCCGGTGTTGACGAGCGCGACGGCCAGCCCGCGGCCGGGGAAGCGGGCCAGTCCCAGCCAGGTGCCGAGCGGGATCCCGGCGAGCAGGCCGAACAGCACGGCGAGACCGGAGACCTGGAGCGACTTGCCGATGATCTGCCACAGGTAGGGGTCGCCGCTAAACAGGAGACCGACGGCCTCTCGGACCGCATCGACGAGGACGTCCATCAGGCCGCTTCCCGAGGTTGAGCGTTGGGCGTGAACAGCGGTCGTCCGAATCGCTCGAGGCCGAACTGGCCGATGAGGCGCTGCGCCTCCGGCCCCGTCAGCCACTCCGCAAACTCGCGGGCGCCTTCGCGGTTCGACGCGTCGCGCACCACCGTCACCGAATACTGGTTGCGCAGCAGCGGGTCACCTTCAACCAGAACACTCAAGTGCAATTGGTCGCCGAAGCTGAGAAAAGTTCCACGATCGCTCAGCGTGTAGGCGCGCCGCTCGCTGGCCATCATCAGCACCGCCCCCATCGACTGCCCGGCCTCGAGATACCAGCCGCCTCGCGGAGTCAGCCCGGCGGCTTTCCAGAGTTCTCGCTCCCGAGCATGGGTGCCCGAGTCATCGCCACGGGAGATGAACAGGGCCCCCGAGCCGGTGATGCAGGCAAGGGCCGACGCGGCGTCGGGTCCGCCGCAGCCGGCCGCGGGGCCGTCGGGCGGTCCAACGATCACGAAGTCGTTGAACATGACGCGCCAGCGAAACTCGCCGTGCCCCGCCGCCATGAACTCCTCCTCGGCACGGGGCGAGTGGGTCAGCACCACGTCGGCGTCGCCCCGGGCCGCCAGGCGCAGCGCCTCTCCTGATCCCACCGCGATAACCCGGACGCGATAACGAGGACGGGCCTGCTGAAAAGCCGGCAGCAGCTTTTCGAACAAGCCGGAGTCCTCGGTGGATGTGGTGGAAGCGAGCACGACCTCGCGGGGCTCTCCGCTACAGGCGTGCGGGCTCGCGCCCGGCCAGGCCAGCGCCAGCAGCGCGAGGACGGTGAGGCGCCGGGCGGTCAGCGTTCTACTTGTTCCTCGGGAGAGCCCATCCGCTGGGTGCGAAGCTCGAGGTAAGGATAGCCATCGCGGACTCGGGCGGCGATGCGCAGCCTCATCTGGCCGCCGCCGGTGGCCGGCAACGAGATGATGCAGCCGTTGTAGCTCGCCGCGAAGATGAGCTGCCAATCGCCTTTGATGTCGGAGCCGTCGAAAAATTCTTTGAGCTGGGCCGAGTTGTGGCCGCTCATTTTGCTGATCAGCAAGCTCTGCTTGTCCTCGGTCACCTATTTTCCCTCCTCGCCGGGACGGATCGGCCAGGTAAACTTCGCCACGGTCTTGATTTAGCGTCGGAAAGCTAAGCGGCGTCCGCGCCCCTTACAAGAGGCGGCCGTTCAATCTTCGCTGCGATCCTGAAGCGTGTGCTCCGACCCGTCGTAGCTCATGATGATGGCCCGGTCGTCGTCGAAGGTCTCCAGGTGGACCGGACGCTTCCAGATCTTTTGCAGGTTTTCCAGCACCTCGCGGGCGTAATCGAGCCGGATCGGCACACCTTCGTAGCGGTGATGTAGCACGAGTTCGCCGCGGTTCAGGTAGTTGGCGTCGCGGACCAGCACCCAGGGCTGGCCGAAGTTGGTGAGCTGAAAGAGCAGGCTACCCTTGATCTCGTCGAAGGCGCGCGTGCTGATTCGGTACTGATTGCTCGATTCGTCGTACTCGTAGACGAACAGCTTGTGCTTGTGGCAAAACTCCGGGGTCAGAAACTCGTCGATGAACGTGACGTCGTTGTACAGCGCCCGCACCTGAAAGATCTTTTCGCGTCCCACGCCGGCGCCAGTATCCCAGGCCTCTCGCAGGTTGTAATCGTCACAGGCCTCCCAATCCGACCCATGACGCCCCTTGTTCCAACGCTCTTCGATGTCGCGAAAGAGCTGGAGACCCAGCTTGTACGGGTTGAGGCGGCCAGGGTGCGTGGCCACCGTGCCGCTGTGGTGGTCGGCGTAGTCGATGACCTCGGAGTCACGCAAAGCTCGCTCGGTCATGATGGTCGAGTGCCAGTAGCTGGCCCAACCCTCATTCATGATCTTGGTGCGGCCCTGGGGCGCGAAGTAGTAGGCCTCTTCCCGGATGATCCCCATGACATCGCGCTGCCAGTTCGGAAGCGGCGCATGCTCTAGCAGGAAGAGCAGGATGTCCTTTTCGGGTCGGACCGGGAAGCGTTCTTCTTCCTTGCGCTCCTCATCCAGGCGCTGTGCCTCGGCCTCCAGTAGCGCCGACGGGTTGATGTAGTCCTCCATGTATTCCTTGGCGGCGAGTCGGCGGGGTTGCTTGCGCCGGCCAGGCTCACCCCCATCGGCATCGCGCGCCTCGTCGCGCCGGCGCCGTTTGATGTAGGGCGCGTTGTAATCGATCAGGTTATCCAGCGAGTGGCAGATGTCGAGAAAGCTCTCTACTTCGTCGGTACCGTTATCATCGACATAGCGGCGAATTCGCGCGGCATGGTTCGCCATCTCGTCGACCATCTTTCGATTCGTGTCGGCGAACGAGTAGTTGTTCTTGAAAAAGTCGGCATGCCCATACACGTGAGCCATGACCAGCTTCTGATCGACCAGCGGGTTCGCGGCGAGGAGGTACGCGTAGCAAGGGTCGTTGTTGATGACCATCTCGTAGATCTTTTGCAGGCCGTACGCGTAGCTGCGCGAAAGCGCGTGGTACTCCATGCCGAAGCGCCAGTAGGGATAGCGAGCGGGATAGCCGCCGTAGGCCGCGACCTCGTTGATCTCCTCCCAGTCGAGCACCTCGAAGATCACATCGAAGAAGTCAAGGCCGTAATCACGGGCGTAGCCTTCGATCTCCTGCTGAAGTTCTTTCAGCTCTTGGGTCAACTGCTGTGGCATGAAATCTCTGGGCCTGGCGCTCTACTTGCCTTTTCCGAGAAAGTCCTTGATGGAGTCGAGGATGGAATCCCGGTCCGGTATCTGTGACAGGATCAGGCTTTCGTCCTCGACGTTCTCTTGCAGAGCCTCGAGGAAGTGCCCGGACCCGTAACGACTCTCCACCTGCCCGTAGCCAAACAGGTTCACGCTCGGCAGCAACCGCTCGCCGAGCAGCTCGAAGCAACGTTCGTCATCGCCGCCGCCCCAGTTGTCGCCGTCCGAGAAGTGGAAGCAGTAGACGTTCCATTCTTCCGGATCGTATTCGCCGGCGATGATCTTCGCGCCGAGCTCGTAGGCGCTGGAGATGCGTGTGCCGCCCGACTCGCGTGTGGTGTAAAAGGTCTCGCGGTCCACCTCGTGGGCCGCGGCATCATGGACGATGTAGCGGTTGGCAACTCCGTGATAGTGGGCACGGATCCAGGTGTCGATCCAGAACGACTCGATGCGAACAATCTCTTTCTGTTCGTTGCCCATCGAGCCGGACACGTCCATCATGTACAGGATCACCGCGTTGGCCACCGGCTCCGGCTCCTCCTTCCAGGAGCGGTAGCGCATGTCCTCGCGGACCGGCGTGACCAGCGGCGAGCGGTAGTCGTAGATCCCGGAGGCGAGCTGGCGCTTCAGCGCCTGGCGGTAGGTGCGTCGGAAGGAGCGGAGCGTCTCGGGGCCGGCCGTGCGGATGCTCTTGTAGCGGCTACGCCGGCTCTTCAGCGTACGCTCGCCCCGGGGCTCGATGCGCGGCAACTCCAGCTCCTCGCCGAGCAGATCCGCCAGCTCCTGGATCGAGATCTCAACCTCGCGGAGGTGAACGCCGGGCTGGTCGCCGGCCGCGCTGCCTCCCTCGCCTTCGCCGGCTCCGATCGGAGTGCCCTCGGCGCCCTCGCCCTGCCCCACGCCAGCCATCTTCTTGCGGCCGTACTTGAGCTGAGGCAGCTCGATCTGCGGCAGCGGGATCGAGACGATTTCGCCGCCCCGCTTGCCGATGAGTTCGCCGCGGGTGATGTGTTTACGGAGGTCTTTCTTGATTCGACCCCGGATGATCGCGTCGAATCGCTTCCTATCCCGCTCGATTCGCTTGATCGAGGAGAATCCGGCGAAAGAGTCTCTAATCACTCTTCTTTCTCTTTTACGTCGCCGCGCGCGAAGATGCTCGCCACGAAGTTCAGCACATCCGTCGCGCAGATGTCGCAATACTGATAGTCGCGAATCAGGCGGCTCTTGACCACGTCAATCTTTTCCTGCGACTCTTTGTCCATCACGGACGAGACCAGGCTGGTGAGCTTGATCGAGTCTTTCTGGTCCTCGAACAGCTTCAGCTCCAGCGCTTTCTGCAGCCGAGAGTTGGTCGTGTAGTCGAACTGCTTCTTCTCCACGGCCAGCGCGCCGATGTAGTTCATGATCTCGGCCCGGAAGTCATCTTTGCGGCTTTCCGGGATGTCGATCTTCTCTTCGATCGAGCGCATCAGCCGCTCGTCGGGATCCTCGTACTCGCCCGTGTACTTGTTCTTGACCTTCTCTTTCTGGGTGTACGCCTTGATGTTGTCGATGTAGTTGGCGCACAGGCGCGAGATCGCTTCCTGGTCGGCGCTGATGGCCCGCTGGACCTCGTTCTTGACTATATCCTCGAACTCCTCGCGTACCACGCTGAGCAGCTCGCGATAGAACTCTCGCTGTTCGTCGCTGGTGATGAGCGAGTGGTGCTTGAGACCGGACTCCAGCTCTTTCAGCACCATGAATGGGTTGACGCATCCCTCCTCGACGTCATCCACCAGCGTGTTGGAGATCTTGTCCTGCACGTAGCGGGGCGAGATGCCGAGCATGCCCTCGCGCTCGACCTCCTTGCGCAGCTCCTTCACGTTGTCCTCGGTGAACCCGGGAAGCGTCTTGCCGTTATAGAGCTTGAGTTTCTGCAGCCGGGTGAGATTGACCTTCTTCGGCTCTTCCAGCCGGGTGAGCACGCTCCACATCGCGGCCATCTCGATCGTGTGAGGCGCGATGTGCTGACCTCTCACGCGATCCTTGTTGAAGTCGCGCTCGTAGACTTTGATCTCGTCCTCCAGCTTGGTCACGTACGGGATATCGATTTTCACCGTGCGGTCACGCAGCGCCTCCATGAACTCGTTGTTCTGAAGCCGCCGGTACTCGGGCTCGTTGGTGTGCGCGATAATCGCCTCGTCGATGTCCGTCTGGGCGAACTTCTTCGGCTTGATCTTGTGCTCCTGCGAGGCTCCCAACAGATCGTAGAGAAACGCCACGTCCAACTTCAGCACCTCGATGAATTCGATCAGCCCGCGGTTGGCGATGTTGAACTCGCCGTCGAAGTTGAAGGCGCGCGGATCCGAGTCCGACCCGTAGATCGCGATCTTGCGGTAATTGATGTCGCCGGTGAGCTCGGTGGAGTCCTGGTTCTTCTCGTCCTTGGGCTGGAAGGTGCCGATCCCCACCCGGTCCTGCTCGCTCAGCAGCAGCCGCTTCACCCGTACGTGCTCGATCACCTGGGTCCAGTCGCCCTCGTAGCGGTCCATGTACTGGTTGAACATGAAGCGGCAAGCCGGGCACAGATCTCCCTCGATCACGATGCGGCGCGAATCGGCGATCTTCTCGTTGACGTGCTTGAGGAAAATCTGCCGGAACTTCAACGGCATCAGATGCAGCGGCTCTTCGTGCATCGGACAGGGCATCCCTTCCTCCTGCGCACGCGTCGCCGCTTCGGGCGTCGCCAGCTCTTCCGGCAGGCGCGGCGCGGCCGCACCCTCGCCAATCCAGCTGAAGGTGTACAGGGCCCCTTCGGGTGTCCGCGAGTACTGCTCCAGCCCCTTCTTGAGCAGACGCACGATGGTGGACTTCGCGCTCCCAACCGGTCCGTGCAGCAGCAGCACACGCCGCTCGGGCCCATAGCTCATCGCCGCCGCCTTGATGGTCTGCACCAGCTTCATCAGCGCGACGTCGAGGCCGAAGATCGCGTCCTTGCCGTTCTCGAACGGATCCTCGAAGAACTTGTAGTGCGTGATCTTCTTCTTGTACTCCGTGTAGTCCTCGGTCCCGAAGGATGTCAGCATGTCGTACAACCGCTGGAAGGCGTTGCGCGCGACCAGCGGCTGTTCGCGAACCACGCCCAGATAGTCCTGAAACGATCCTTCCCAGTGAAGATCCTGGTACCGCTGGGCATCCTGCTGCTCGCGGATTAAGCCGATGATATCAAGTTCCTGCGCGGCCATGCTTCGATCTGCTCCCTTCGGTTATGCTGCCTACAAACTCGTCCGCCCTCTCGTAGCGGAGCCTACACGTCTAATCGCGTAACCCTTCGCGCAAGCCGGCCGGAGCCGTCCACGTACCACCCTACCCAATCCCTCCAAGCCTGTTCCCGCTATCGCGTCGCCTCAGTTGACCTGAGAGTCATCGACCACCTGGCGAAGCAGGCGGTCGATTTGTGTGGGAGAAACCGGGAAGAAGTAGCGATCGGACACCCGGTTCAGTGCCCGGCGCACGGCTCGAAAGCCGCTGGCCACATCGCGATAGATGCGGGCCAGGTCGTGTTGGCCGGCGAGCTCGCACTCGCTGGCCATGAGATAACCTGTCGAGCCCATGCCCTCGTAGTAGTCCAGCCCCGGAGCGCCACGCCGGTGTACGCGGGCGATCACGTAATCCGGAAACAGCCCGGTCAGCCAGAGCGAGTAGTTACCTAGATGTGCTCGAAGTAAGAACTGCCGGCGCTCCGAACTCTCGCCCTCCAGGTCGGCCACCACCTCGACCAGAAAGCGGTACATCTTGTCGTCGTAGCGGGCGATCCGCTGCGCCCGCCCACTCTCGGCGAACTCGACCAGCAGTGCCGCCACATAGTCCGCGATCTCGGCGTCGTCGAGCCCGCTCTCCAACAGCGTGTGCCGCACCATCACGTAGAAGGCCAGCCTCGGCGACAGGGCCGTCACACCACCGGTCTCCATCACCGCCGCCAGCGCCTCCGGCCGATCGAGCAGCGCATCCAGACCCTCCTCGGCCAGCTGGCCTTCCCAACGCTGCCGGCTGCGCTCCGTCCGCCGCTCGAGCAGCCAGAGCAGCTGCTCGATCTCGCACGATCCAAACGAGGCGCGAACATTGGGCAGAATCACCGACTACCTCCAAAAAACCGTGACCTACCGTACTGCTTGCTCCCTGACTCACCCGTTTTTCCCGTACCCTATAACACGCATTCGGGTCCGGAGCGTTCCGATGGGGGCCCCTCCGTTGATCAGCTTATCGTCTGCTAGATGTTTGTCGTTGCACGTGTGAACCCACCCCCAAGACATCACCGCCACCGTGACGACCGAATGTTTAATGCGGTTAATGCAGTTTGTGGAAAGTTGGCATGGCAGGACAGCGAACGTGTCACGAGCATACGCCGAACCAGTATGACGGAAAACCCTCGCAACGTCAAGTTCCGGGTTGCCTGCCTGATCGACGTGTCACAGGCGCCGCAAGCGATCAGCCGCCTCTTCGAGCGTCGCGACCGTTTTGCAAAAAGCGAAGCGCACGAGTTTAACTCCGCGCGTTGGATCGCTGAAGAAGCTCGAGCCCGGAACGGTGGCGACCCGCGCTTCACGAGTGAGCCAGACGGCAAACTCATCGTCAGGCAGACCGCTCAGCTGCGAGAAGTCAGCCAGCAGGTAATACGACCCGGCCGGGCGGAGACAGCGAAAACCGGCAGCGGTTATACCCTCGAACAGAACATCGCGCCGTTCACGATAGTCGCGTGCCAGCGCTTCGTAGTAGCTGGAGCCCAGCTGCTCCAGTCCCACCGCGCAGGCTTCCTGCAGCGGCGCGGGCGCGCCGACGGTCAGGAAGTCGTGCGTCTTGCGAATCGCGCCGGTGAGGTCGGGGGGTGCGACGATGGTTCCGACGCGCCAGCCGGTGATGCTGAAGGTCTTCGAGAGGCCGCTCACCGTGACGGTTCGATCTCGCATGCCATCGATCGAAGCGACGGGCAGATGCTCGCGCTCGTAGATGATGTGCTCGTAGATCTCGTCCGTGAAGGCGAAGGCGTCGTGTTGGACGCACAACTCGGCGATCGTTTTCAGCTCGTCGCGGCCGAACACGTGGCCGGTCGGGTTGTTGGGCGTGTTCAAGATGATTCCACGCGTCCCCGCGTTGAACGCGCGCTCCAGCGCCGTCATGTCCGGGGCGCCGTCCTCGCGCACCGCTACGAACACCGGCCGGGCACCGCAGAGGATGGCGTCCGGCCCGTAGTTCTCGTAGAAGGGCTCGAGTATGATCACCTCGTCGCCCGGGTTCACCAGCGCGAGCATCGCCGCGGCCATCGCCTCGGTGGCGCCGCAGGTGATCGTGATCTCGCGGTCGCCGTCCACCCCCATCCCGTAAAAGCGCCGGTACTTCTCTACCAGGGCACGCCGCAGCCGCGGCGCGCCCCAGGTGATCGCGTACTGGTTGATGTCGGCGCGGATCGCCGCGCACGCCGCCTCCTTCAGCACCTCCGGCGCCGGAAAGTCGGGGAAGCCCTGCGCCAGGTTGATGGCGTCGTGCTCGCGGGCCACCCGGGTCATCTCCCGGATCACCGACTCGGTGAAGCCGTGCGTGCGGCGCGCGGTTCTCAGGGCCGGCGGATCGGTCGTCATCTCGAACGCCCCTCCACGATCAACTTTCCACGGCGGCCTGCACCGGTTGCAACTCCGCGTCCTCGCGCTGGGCCGCCCGGCGGCCCGCCTCGATGTCGACCCGCGAGAGCAGCAGCATGCCGCCGACGAAGAAGACCACCAGGCTGAGGATCCCATAACGGCCAGAGCCCAACATCAAGGCCAGCTGACCGACCACCAGTGGCCCGAAGATCCCGGCGAACTTCGAGAACACGCTGAAGAAGCCGAAGAACTCCGACGACTTGCCCTTCGGGATGAGGCTGGCGAAGAGCGAGCGGCTGAGCGCCTGCGAGCCGCCCTGCACCATCGCCACGCCCACGGCCAGCGCCCAGAAGTGCCAATTCTGGGTCATGAAGAAGGCCAGCGCCGACAGGACGGAGTAAACCGCCAGCGCGATGTAGATGCCCTTCCGCGCTCCGATCCGGTCGGCCAGAGCGCCGAAGGCGAAGGTGAAGGGGATGCCGAGGAATTGGACGAGCAGGAAGGCGCCGATCATCGTGTCGTCGCTCAACCCGATCTCGGTGCCGTAGACGGTGGCCATCTTGATGATGGTCCAGATGCCGTCGGTGTAGAACCAGAAGGCGACGAGAAACTTCAGCAGCTCTTTGTGCTCACGCACCTCGCTCAGCGTCTCACCCAGGCGGCGAAACCCGGCACGCACCGGATTGATGCGAAGCGTCTCATCGGCTTCCAGCCGGCGCGGCGGCTCGCCTACGTGGCGGAACAGCGGGATCGAAAAGCCGGCCCACCACACCGCGACGGTGACAAAAGCGACGCGCGTCGCGAACCCCGCATCGATCAGCCCGAATGCGCCCGGCGCCAGGATCATCGCCATGTTGACGGCGAGCAGCACGCCGCCGCCCACGTATCCCATGGCGTAGCCGGCGGTGGAGACCCGGTCCACCTCTTCCTTCGAGGCGATGTGCGGCAGCAGCGAGTCGTAGAAGACGTTGGCGCCGCTGAAGCCGATGTTCCCCAGAATGAAGAGGATCGAGGCGAGGAGCCATTCGCCTTGGGTGACGAAGTAGAGGCAGGCGGTCGCCGCCACGCCGAGCCCGGCGAACGCGGCGAGGAAGCGCTTCTTCGCACCCATGAAGTCGGCGGTGGCCCCGAGGACGGGGGCGGCCACGGCGATGATCGCCATAGCGATGGCGGTGGTGGTGCCCCAGTAGCCGGTGGCGACGTTGCCCGGCATGCCCGCCGCCGCCACCCGGGCGTAGTAGATGGGCAGGACGGCGCCCATGATCGTGGTGGCGAAGGCCGAGTTCGCCCAGTCGTAAAGCGCCCAGCTTCGCAGCTCGCGGCGGTGCAGCCCCAGGGCCCGCAGCACCCCGGCGGATCGCTCAGCGGAAGACACCGATTCCACTCTAGTACGCCCTCCCGATCATCTGCGGCGCGCGGTCGCGCGACGGAAGCTGTTGAATGCCACGCCGGCGATCATGCCGAGGGCCACGGCTCGGCACGCTGGCGCTCGCTTCGCTCCGACTCGAATTCCCTTGCGAGGGCGCTGAGTTCCGCGGCCAAGGCTGCGCGCTGCGCGTCGGTTCGTTTGCAGAGACCCGGCTTGCGCCGCGCTAGCGACGCGAGTCGGAAGTCGGTCCAAAGCTCCTGCATGCGCCCGCTCCATTTGAGCGCCGCGGCTGCCAGCAGCGGCAACACCGTGGCGGCGAGCGCCGCGGCCGCCAGTCCGCCCCAGCGCCCCGCAGCGGCGATGACCGCTATGTAGTAGAGGGGCAAGATCACCATCCCGGTGAGCAGCTTGACCGTCGCCACCATCTCGACGGCGGGCCGCATCAGACGGCAGAACAGCCACGCGACGAAGCAGGGAAGATACCACGCCGCGACTCCCGCCGCCGCAACCAGCGCGGCCGGCGTCAGCGCGGCGGCGTCGCGCAGCACTTCCGACCTGCCGCGCTTCAGCTCGCCGGCGCGAGGTACATCGGCATCGCCGGCACCTACGCGACGCAGGCGCCGCGAATAGCGGCGGAGCGATCGGGACAGCCGCCGGCCGCGCGTCGGATCCCGGCTTTGCAGCCAGGCGTGGCGCTCGGCGTGGCGTCGCAGGCGCGGCAGGCGCTCGGCGAGCGAGACCCGCTCCCGCCACCCGAGGGCGTCGCGCTCGCGGCGGAGGACGAGGTCAGCCGTCTCCAACAGCGCGCGGTCCCCGAACTCTTGGGTGTTCAGGGTCTGCTTATAAAGGCCGCGAGCGATGGCGCGGGTGAGCGACTTGGCCCCTCCGCCCGCCGCCGACTCATGCTCGTCCCGCCACTCGCCCACCTCGATCGGCGACCCCACCGCCGCCACCACCGGGCTGCGAAAGCGCTCTTTGCGCTCGTAATTGAGACCGATCGGCACGATCTTGATTCCCAGACGCCAGCCGGACTGTGCCTCGGCCGCCAGCGCGACCCGCGCCGCTCCGCGCTTCAGCGGCGCCAACATGGGCAACGAGCGGCTGCCGCCCTCCGGGAAGGTGAGCAGCGTTCCGGCGTCGTACAGTTCGTCCACCGCCTCCTGAAACGCCAACCGGTTTCGGTGTCGCAGGTCCGGATCATCTTGCAACCGATAGAGCGGAAGGGTGTCCACGGCCCTCAGGATGTGCCCGAAGATCGGGATGTCGAACAGTGGCGCCTTCGCCAGCACCCGCACCCGCCGGCGCGCCGCGCCGAGGGCGAGGAGCGGGTCGGTGAGCATGTTGGGGTGGTTGGCCACGAGGATCACGGGGCCAGGCGGCAGTTCCGGCCCCACCCGCTCGACGCGGTAGAAGATGCCGGCCGAGGCGATACCCCAGCGCACCGCGGCACGGCCCAGGCGAACGATCACCGCTCCGCCGCTGGATCGCTAGGACGGATCGTTAGCCAGTTCACTGGCTCAGCCCTCGCCCCAGCCCGTGACAGAACGTCCCGGGCCGGGTGCTGGGAGCGGCAGGGAACACCGGTCGAAGGGGATAGGTTTTTGATTTTAAAGGAATTAGCGGACCGGACCGGGCCAGACGCCCCCCGGTACGACTTATGCACTCATGAGTTGAGGCGAAATCTATCAGTCGCGCAAGTAGGGAGGCCCGTTCAGGACCGGTCCGCCCCGCTGGCACTGGCGGCGGAGGCGCACCAGAAAAAGGGTTCGGTTCCAAAGCAGACACGGCCTCTTGCCGAGGCGGTGCGCTTGGAGCACAGTTCAGATGCATGGTTGGCGATCTTGGCCGGCATCGACCTCTGAGACGGGAGATCCGTAGGAAGGAGCAGGTATAACATGGCGAAAGATACGATCACCATTACCGACAACCGCACCGGAAAGACGTACGAGATTCCGATCGAGTACGGCACCAACCCGAAGAAGAGCGCGCACATTCGGGCGATGGCGCTGCGGGAGATCAAGGTCTCGGACGACGACTTCGGCCTGCTGAGCTACGATCCGTCGTTTCTCAACACGGCGGCCTGCAAGAGCAAATCGTCGCTGGTCGACGGTCAGGAGGGCAAGCTTCGCTATCGCGGTTACCCCATCGAGCAGTTGGCGGACGAGAGCACGTACTTGGAAGTCGCCTATCTACTGATCTACGGGGAGCTGCCGACGCAGAGGGAGTACGACGAGTGGGTGCGGAACATCACCTACCACACGATGGTCCATGAGAGCATCAAGAAGTTCATGGACGGCTTTCATCACGACGCCCACCCGATGGGCATGTTGGTGGGGACGCTGGGCGCCCTGGCGACGTTCTATCCCGACGCCCGGAACATCGGCGACGACGAGTGCCGCAACAAGCAGATCTGGCGGCTGATCGCCAAAGTGCCGACCATCTCGGCCTTCGCTTTTCGGCACAGCCGTGGACAGCCCTACATATATCCCGACAACGATCTCAGCTACGTCGGAAACTTCTTGAACATGATGTGGAAGACCACGGAGCTGAAATACGAGCCCAACGAGGTGCTCGAGAAGGCGTTGGACGTCCTGTTCATCTTGCACGCCGACCACAGCCAGAACTGCAGCACCAGCGCCATGAGGCTGATCGGCAGCTCGCACTCCGATCCCTTCACCTCTTTGGCCGGAGCGACCGGCGCGTTGTGGGGTCCGCTGCACGGCGGCGCCAACGAGATGGTGCTGAGGATGCTGGCGGAGATCGGGGACGTAAAGAAGATCCCGGCGTATATCGACCGGGCGAAGTCGGGAGAGGTGCGGCTGATGGGCTTCGGCCACCGGGTGTACAGGGCCTACGACCCGCGGGCCAACATCATCAAGAAGTACGCGGAACAGGTCTTCGAGGTGACGGGCCGCAACCCGATGCTCGATATCGCGCTGGAACTCGAGAGGATCGCGCTCGAGGACGAGTACTTCGTCAAGAGAAAGCTTTTCCCCAACGTCGATTTCTATTCGGGCATCATTTACCAGGCGATGGGCATACCCGTCGAGATGTTCCCGCTGCTCTTCGCCATCCCGCGTACCGCTGGCTGGCTCACCCAGTGGCGGGAGATGCTGATGGATGAAGAGCAGAAGATTTGGCGGCCGCGTCAGATCTGGACCGGGGAGAAGGACCGCGACTACGTGTCGCGCAGCAAGCGCAAGTAGTCGCGCGCCCCAAAACAGAAGCGCCACGCCGGGCTCACCCTCGGCGTGGCGTTTCGCGCTTTTCTGTCGGACCGACCCTACTTCTTGGGGCGCTTGCGCTCGCCTAACACACCCTCCAGCGCGGCGAAGACCCGGGGCTCAAACCAGATGCCCTGGCTCTCGCGCAGCGCCTCCAGCGCCTCTTGCTCAGAGCAGGCTGGCCGGTGCGCCCGATTTTCCGTCATCGACACGAACATCTCGGCCATACCAACGACCTGCGCGCCGAGCGGGATTGCCGAGCCCTTCAATCCCCGCGGGTATCCGGAGCCGTTCAGGCGTTCGTGATGGCAGCGAACGAATTCCACCGCCTGCCCGATGTGGGTCAGCGGCTTCAGGATGCTGGCTCCGACCTCGGGATGCTGCTGGATAGTTTGATACTCGTTGGTGCTCAACTGGCTGGACCGCAAGACCAACGACTCGGGAATCGCGATCATCCCGATATCGTGGAGCAGTCCCGCGGTCCGCAGCTGATCTACCGGCCGCGCCTGCAGACCCAGCTTCTTACCCATGGCTTCGGCGAATTCTCCGACCCGTTCGCTGTGACCCTTCAGTCGGGGATCCTTCGCCTCCATAGCGCGGACCAGGGCCGAGAGCATCGCCACCGACACTCGCTCTAACTCGCGCGATTTAGTGCGAACCTCCTCCGTACGCCGTTCCACCTCGGTGCGCAGCCACGCCTCGAGCCTGCGCCGATACAGCTCCTGGCCCCGCCGCCTCAGCGCCCGGCTCACCGACTCGTTGAGACTTTCAACCGAGATCGGCTTCGTCAGGTAATCACGCACGCCCAGCCTCAGCGATTCGACAGCGGTATCCGTATCGGCCGCGCCGGTCAGGACCAGGATTGCCAGATCCGGGTCTTCTTCCAGGGCCAGCCGCGAGAGCTCGATCCCGTCCATCTCCGGCATGCGGATGTCGGTGATCAGGAGCGCGACCCCGCCCTTGGCCAGCCGCTGCAACGCGTCCGGCGCGGAGCCAAAAGCCTCGACCGGATAGCCTTCGCGGCTAAGCGCCTTCTCGAGCAGGCTCAGCACCGTCAGCTCGTCGTCTACAACGACGATCGGGGTTTCCTCCGGCGGCGGCAGGCCGACACCGATGGGCCCGGCCGCGTCGGCTTGAAAGGGTGTCCAGGACATGCTTTGTTTGTTCGGCATCTAAGCTGAATACTAAGATTCAAGGCTGAAAAACGGCGGCTTGGCGGGAGCGCCTCGGTGGCGCGGGCGGCTAGGCCGCACCCGCTCGGGGTCATAATATCGTTCAATGCGACGAAAAAAAGTAGGCCGGCCGGCTCAGCCGACGCCGGCCAGATTGGCCTCGTGAACCGCCCGGGGGCGCACTAAGTAGCGTCGGCGAACGATCTCCGCCACCCTCTCCGCATTCGCCAGGATCGTCAGGGCGGTATTCACGGCAAGGGCGGTCGGGATCACCGACCCATCGCTCACGTACAGCCCAGGATAACCGTGCACCTCGCCCGCCGCATCCACCACACCGTGCGCGGCCGAGTGAGACATACGACACGACCCCACCTGATGCGCGGTGGAGAAATGAAGATCTTTGTGCGGTTCACCCCGGCTATGAAACTCGGCGTCGATCAGCCGGCAGCCGTTCCGCAGCAGTATCGATTCGAGCAGCCGCTTCGTGTTTCGGTGATAGCGACGCAGGCCTGCGTCGAGTTCCAGTCGCGGCTCATCCCCTCCGGCATGAAGCTCGGCGCTCGGCGGCGTGAGACCGAAAGCCACCAGCACGATTATCCGCCTGCGGTAGAGCTTCATCAACTCGACGTTGGCCTCACCCCAGTAGCCCGGACGGCGATCATCTCCATCCAGTCGGAGCCGGGCGGCCGCCACCGCCTGCAGCGGCAGGGGCTTCCCCGCCGAAATCGTGACCCCGTGAGACTCGAGGAATTGGTAGCTGATCATCCCCGGGTGCGAACGGCCCGTGTACATGTCGGCGTCCGGAAACCCTTCCGGCAGCAGGCCGGCTACCTTCACGCTGCCGTTGAAGGCGATGTTGCGCCCCACCTGCGGGCTCAGGAACCGCAGGTGGTCGCGAGAGGCGAGCAGCAACCGGGCGCTGCCCACAGTGCCGGCGGCGAGGATCACGATTCGAGCTTGGAAGCGACGAAACCGCCGGCCGCCGCGCGTCGAGCGGCAAACCACCTCATAGCGGTGCGGAACCGTGACCAGCGGCGCGCTCCGTGGCGTCCGCCGAACCTCACGCAGGGTTCGAATTACTGTCGCTTCCAAGTCTGTCTCGATGGTCGCACCCACGCGCGTCGCTGCGGGCAAGTAGTTCATGTGCAAAGATTGCTTCGCTCCATAGATGCACCCTGTCACGCAGAACCCACTCCCCACACAACCGCGCACGGCGTAGCGGGCTCGGTCGCAGCTGTATCCCAGGTTCTTCATCAGGAGCGAGAAGACCAGCCCCGATTTCGGGATGTCGGCGACGTCGATCTGCTCGACGTTGAGTATCCGCTCGGCGATGTCGTAGTAAGCATCGAGCGCCTGGCGATCGAGATCACCGGGCCAGAGACGCCGACCCTCGCGGTCCCGCTGCTCGAACGCCAGCGAGGGCGCGCGCAGCGAGACCATCTCAAAGAAGCCCGAGCCCCCACCGAGCCCCTCCGCGTACGTCAGGCTGATGTTCTTGCCCGAAAGTGACCGCAAATACCTCAGCAGGTAACGCGGGTCCTGGGTTTGCCTAAAATCACCGGGCGCGTCGATATGCGGCCCCTTTTCGACCACCACCACGCGGAAGCCCCCCTCGCTCAGCCGCAGCGCGGGAGCGGCGGCGCCGAAGCCGCTGCCAATTATCAGTACGTCGCATTTGACGGTTGTCATCCTCTCCCACCTTTTTATCTATCGGCAAGCTCATCCGCTTCCGCCCGGCTACGCGAAGTTGCCATTCGCGGTCACTTCCATCGCCAGGTAGGCGGCCGAGTCCGCATGGGTGAGCCGGCTCGGCGGTACCGGCGTGAAGCGCCCGTGAAAGGCGATCAAAGGACAGCCCTCGACGTCGTCGTAGATGCCGGCGTAGAAGGATAGCTGCGCGAGAAAGATCGCCCCATTGTAAAGCTTCTGTGTCGTGCCATCGGCCTCAAGTCCGTCAGTCACGACTCGGGTCCGCTGCTCGGGCTCGAGCCAGTCGAAGCGCGAAATTCCGAACCGCTCGTCCGCACGCTTGCACAGGTCGAAGACGAAGTACGAGCAATACGGCGCGAAGGGGTAATAGTCATCCAGGAACACACGAATCAGGTTGCGTCCCTCGTATGGCGCGCCCGGGATCACCGTCGTGACGAACGCGCGCAGAACACGATCGACGAGCAGACGATCCTCTTCGAAATCTCTCGGGTAGGCGCGGAGAACGATGCGCAGCGGCGTGCAGCTTACGGCCAAGGCTCCGACGGCGGCGCCCATTCGCTTCAAGACGGCACGACGCGATAGCGGGGCGCCTACTTCATCCGCCCGCACTCGCGCCGCAATCTCCGGGGCCGCCGGCCGTCTCCCGTCTCGCTGATCAACGTGCATGCGAACCTCCCTAATCCGCTCGCACGTTGGCTCTTGCGACTCAAGCGAAAGTCAAGCCAGTGGGCGCACTCCGGAGTCTGGCGGCGCGCCACGCACAGGACCCGGTGGCATGTGCGGCGCACTGAGCGCTCGGGACTGCTGTCGGGGGGAACAAGAGGAGAAAGAGGAGAAAGAGGAGAAGGGTGAGACTACTGCGCCCGGGCCGCCTCGACGATTCGCTGCCGTTGACCCGCGGTCAGCATGTCGCGACCCACCACTTCGCGGACGATACGCGCCACGAACGAGTAGCCCCGCGAGTCCGCGGCGAGCCAGCGTTGCCACTCCAGCTCATCCAGCGCCCCGACTAGAGCCTCCCGCTCGAGACCCGTTACGCGTCGCAACGTGATCTCATCAAAGCGATCGTCGAGTGCCGCCGCGGAGGCCAGCACCTTCTGCGCTTCCGGTGAGAGCCGCCGGAAGCCGACTCTCACCGCCGCTACGACGGCGTCCGGAAGCTCGCCGGGCAGCGTCTGGTCCAGAGTGTGGTAAGGCTCCGGCCAGGCTCTCCCCGCGGAGCTGAGGTCGAGGCCCAGCGCGACGGCGTGCAGCAGTTCCAGCGCCAGCAATGGCAGGCCCGCCGAATCGGTGGACACCCGCCGGCTGAGCCGATCGAGCTCGACCTCATCGTAGCCCGGGAACGCCCACGCGGCCAGCGCGTGGAGCTCCTCGGCGGACAGCGGACCCAGCTTCACGGTGACGCCCTCCAGCTCGCGGCCGATGTGCGCCCGTAGCTCCTGTAGCTCGGAACGCTCGGGCTGAGAAGTAACGGCGACGAGGACGAAGATCGGCGCACGCTTCAGGTCGCGCAGAAGTGCACCGATCGCCAGCAGCGACTCCCGGTCCAGCCAGCCGGCGTCGTCCACCAGTAGGAACACCGGCCGTCGCCCGGCGATAGCGGCTACCACTTCCACCAACGCCCGCCCCGGCCCCGGCGCGGCCTCATCTCGCGCCTTCTCTTCGAATTGCTGCGCCCATTCCGGCAGTCGAGAGGCCAGAGCGCTCAGCGCCGCCGCCGGCGCTGACTCGAGCGCGTCGCCGTAGAGAGCAAGCCCGCGAGCCAGCGCCAGCACGCCGCTCCAAGCCTCTTCCCTATCCGCCTCCACGGCCCGAGCCGCGGTCACCACGGCGCCGTCGAGCCGAGCACGCGCGGCAAGCTCCTCCGCCAACCGGCTCTTTCCAGTTCCCGTGTCGCCCTCAATGACGCCCAGCAGAGCCCGCTCCTCCTGCCGGCAACGGGTCCAGACGTCCACCAACTTGCCGAGCTGAACCTCGCGGCCCACCAAAGGTGCCCGTCGTGACTCGGCTCCAGGCTTCGCCGCGGCGAGCCGATCGGGAAGCTTCCAGGCCCGCTCTTGGCGGATACGCTCGGCCAGCTGCTGAGTGGTTTCGTCCGGCTCGATGCCGATTTCCCGGTCGAGCCGCTCGACGAAGCTCTCGTACAGCTCCAGCGCCGCCGCCCGGTCACCGGCGATCGCCAGGCTTCGCATCGCGGCTTCGGCCGCCAGCGCAGATCTGGAATCCAGGGTCAGGGCCCGACGGGCTATAACTGTGGCTTCCCGCACCTCGCCCGCACTAACGAGTCCGGCGGCGCGCGAGACCAGGGCCTCGACCGAACGGTCCCGCCAGGCCACGCGTTCGGCGTGCAGCCAATCTTCCAGCTGTGAGCAACCCGGCACGCTGAACCCTTCCATGAACTCGCCGGCGACCAGTCGGGCCGCCCCCTGCCAGTCCTCAACGCCCGCCGAGCGCTCGAAGATCTCCACGTCCAGCTCCACGGAGTCCGGCGCCAACTTCACGGTTTCCGCCTCGCTCTCCAGCCCATCCGCGCCGAGGCTTCTTCGCAATACGCGCATCGACTCGTTGAGGGAGTGACGGGCCGCCGATTCGGGTTTGTCTCCCCAGAGCAGACCGATCAGATGATCACGGGAACGTGTTCGGCCAGGAGAACGCGCGAGGTACACGAGCAGGGCGAGGTTCTTTCGCCAGAGCAGTTCCGGCGGTGCGGGCCCGCCATCCACACTCACTTCGACCGGACCGAGTACACGGCAGGTGATCATGCTCTTAGCTCGAGGCTGATACTATCCTTCGCACCCTTGGCAGGGTCGTGTCCCAAGGCCAAAGCCAGCTTCAACCGGTGGCGGCGCCTACCCCGTTGCGGCGTTGGCGGCCTCACAGGCTTGCTGGCTCCGCTCGCGCGCCTGCCGGGCGAGCGGTTCGAAAACGCCCGCCGCCGCCGACCAGAGCTCGGTCACACGCCGCAGATGCCGGCAGGCCGCTTCCAGGTCGCCTCGATGCTGAGCGGCCAGTCCGCGCCGAAAACGACCGTAGGTACCCAGAGCCCAATCGATCTCGCCGTCCTGCGGGGGTTCGACGCCGGGATAGCCTGTGATGTCCACGGCCTCGTACCAAAGCCATTCCTTCTCCGCCGCCGCTCGGTCCCCAACTAGCTCGAGCCATTCGGCTCGTTTCAGGTGCAGCGTGGCGCGGGCGAAGGGATCGCCCAGCACGTCTGGCGTCGCCTCTCCCCCTCGTAAGGGTGTGGCCCGCGTCTGGTAGGCCAACAGCGGTTCGGAAAGTGCCAGCGCTTTCCGGTAACGGCCGCGGGCCGCCGCGTCCATCGCGTCCAGCAGTCGCAGCAGCTGGCTCGAGTCGCCTGACCGCGGAGGTCTGCGCATCGCCCGGCTCCAGTTCCGGGCGCCGCTCGAGTCTCCCGCCGCGTACGCGTCCAGAGCGAGAGTCCACATGGCCCGGGCCCCGAATCGCAGGTCGCCGGCCAGGTCAGCGAGCCGCCCGCGAACCGTCCGCCGCTGGCTGCTTTCGCTCCAACCCTCGAGCCCCATCAAGGCCGGAGGCAGCAGCCGCCACTGCAGCGCCTGGAGCTGTTCTTCCGGATGGTCGATCGCGGCCGCAGCCGAATCGAAATGCAGCCAGGCTTCCTCCAGGCGGCCAGTCGCGACCAGGCCAAGCCCCTGAGCCCAGTGGCCGCCAGCGCTGAACGGCGAGCGCGCCGACGCCCGGCTCACCAGCTCGCGGCCGAACGCCACCTGGGTCTCCGGTATGTCCAGCGATCCGGCCAGTCGAGCCAGTACGGCCAGCGACGTCGGCCTTCCGAAAATGGGGTGGTTGAGGATCTGGCGCCGGCCGGCTATCGCCGTCTCATGTGGGCCGAAACGCTCGACAGCGGCCTGGGCGAACAACTCCGGCGGGTACAACCACCCCTCCTCTTGCGACGGTGCGATCTCGGACAGCCGACGCACCGCACGCATCGCAGCCTCACTCCGCCCCAGACGAATGTTGGCCCAGGCCAGGTGGACGAACGACGACGCCCAGTATGGATTCAGGATGACCGCAGCGTCGAGCACCTCCACCGCCTCCTCCAGCGGCCTTCCCCAAAGTGGTCCCCGATTGAACAGCTCTTCGCCGTAGAGAAAGGCGGCCAAGTCGCTCGCGGGATTGTGGTCGTAAGCCTCTTTGTACAGCGACAGGCGATCGGCGCGAGAGGCGAGCTGCGCCGCCATGAGCTGGCTATCCACCGGCGCCAGCTCGCCGCCGTAACGATCGAGCAGGGCCCGGTAATCCGCGTCGTACGGGCCCGCCCCTCCCACCCAACGCCAGGCATTCGCCAAATGCCACCAGGCGAGCACGAAGCTGGAATCGATCGCGACGGCCTCCTCGTAGTAATCAACGGCCGAGTTCCATCGTCCTTGCTCGAACGCAACCAGACCATCGATGAACCAACGCAGCGCCTCGAGGTTGGAGGTCAGCCGCGGGACATCAGGAAGCTCACGCTGCAACAGAATCTTCGCGAGACGGAGGCCGATCGAGTCGCTCAGCTCCTGGAAGTTCAGCGAAGTCAAGCGAATCGGACTCACCGGCACGGGAACGCTCAGCGAGTCGAAGACCGACAGCCTCACCTCGGTCGGGTACACGGTTGCCCGGGCCGCCCGGACGGCTCCCAGGGCCGCCGCCGCCCGCTTTTCCGGAGCGACGCCTCCGGCCGCCGCCGAATCGTACCAGGGGAAGGCGTACCCGGTGTTGACGATGCTCACACCGTGAAGCAGTCCGAGGCGGCGCGCCACGTCGTAGGCGAGAGCGCGCCCGTCGATTTCCGCGTCGGCCGGAACCACTTGGAAAGGCAGAATCGCCAGGTCGGCGATCGAGGTCGGTGGTGGGCGCTCGATGAGCATCTTGGCAATCGCGAATCCGGCCACGGCGGCGGCCACGCCCAGCGCTCCCACCAGCGCTCCTTTCGCACCGCTGCGCCAGCGGGCCTCCTGGCCGGCGGCGGCCGCCAACGCGCGGCGAAAGGCATCCGCATCCTGCCAGCGATCGTCGGGCGAAGTGGCGAGTGCTCGCCGCAGCACCCGGGCGATAGGGGGCGGGATACCCATCCAATCGGCGGCTTCGGGTGAGGTGAGGATCGACCAGCGTCGCCCCGTCAGGGCTTCGTACAGCACCATCCCGACGGCGTAAACGTCGGTCTTGGGCGTCACCACGCCGCCGATCTGCT
>CAYGCC010000522.1:0-2056 GCA_964348165.1 uncultured Gemmatimonadota bacterium
GCATCACGTCCGGGTCCTCGCCCAGCTCGACGGCGAGCCGGTGGATGGTGGCCTCGGACGGGGGCGGCACCTCCTCGCGCTCGACCTTGCTCAGGTACGAGGGCTGAACGCCCACCCGCTCGGCCACCTGGCGCAGCGAGAAGCGCGGGTCGTCGCGGAGCAGCGCCTCGCGGCGGGCGCGGACGAAATCACCGAAGCCCGGCATGGTAGCCGTATACTATATAGTACACAGTACACAGTCAAGGCCGAACTAGGCCGACCACCGACGTTCCCCCAAGATCCGAGAGCACCTGGAGGCCATGGTTGAGGGTTCTGTGATCCGCCGCGTTTAGACTGGCCTCTGGAGAGAAATGTTGCCAGCCGAGGCAGGGCCCAATAAGTTGTGCACATGTAGCACATTGTGAACAGCGGGGGAGTAATTGGGGTCATGCCGGCTAGAGCACGGGGAATACGGCTGCCTGACGAGCTGGATCACGAGGTCGAGCGCGAGGCGAAGCGCTCGCGGCGCAGCTGGTCTCAGGTCGTAGCGGAACTGGTAGAGGAGGCGATCAAGATGCGGCGCGCCCCCGGGATCATCTTCACCCAGGGCCCCACGGGCCGGCGGGCGACGCTGGCGGGGACGGGGCTCGACGTCTGGGAGATCGTTGCCACCTGGCAGGCCGGCGGCCGCGACTACGACGCGTTGCGCGAGAACTATCCGTGGCTTGACGAGCCGCAGCTGCGCGCCGCCCTCAGCTACTACGAACTCTATCGCGAGGAGATCGAGGCGCGCCTGGAAGAGGAACGCCGTTGGTCGAAGGAGCGCGTCTGGAGCGAGCACCCCTTCTCCCGCCCCGGCGGTCCGGCTGAGCCGGCCGGCAGGTGAGGTATCTGCTCGACGAAGACATCCACCCGCGACTCGCGGAGATCGCCCGTGGTCTCGGCCTCGACGTCCTGAGCGTGCACGAGATCGGCCGGCGCACGCTCTCCGACCGTGAACAGCTGGATTACGCGTCGGCCGAGGGGCGCGTTTTCGTCACTCGGAACCGCGACGACTTCATCCAGCTGACGCTCGAGCTTTTTCGCGCCGGCGCGCCGCACGCCGGCGTGCTGATCGTTCCGCACACCCTGCCCAACCGCGATCCCGAGGCGATGGCTCACGCGCTGGCGTCCTGGGACATGGGACATGGCGAGTCAACGGGGCTCCCTCCGTATACGATCGATTTCCTCTAGCCAACTCTGCCGAAAGCTCGGAGGGTTTGCGAGACGTCGGCTCGGTAACTTTAAGGCTACGGATCATGCTTACGTAATACGCGGAGGAGCGTATGTCTGATGTCGTAACCGTGTCACCCACGTACCAGGTCGTCATTCCGAGGGCCATCCGCGAGTCGCTCGACCTCAAACCCGGCCAAAAGATCCGCGTCCTGCTCTACGAGGGGCGCATCGAGTTCATCCCGCTGCGGCCGCTCCAGTCGATGCGCGGCTTCCTCCGCGGCATCGACACCTTGGTGCCCCGGGACGAGGATCGCGTGTGAAGGTGGTCGACCCGTCGGGCTGGCTCGAGTATTTCGCCGACGGACCCGCCGCCGACTTCTTCACCCCGGCCATCGAGGACGTCGAGCGTCTGCTGGTGCCGTCGATCTGTCTGCTCGAGGTGTTCAAGCGGGTGCTGCAGCAACGAGGCACGGGAGATGCTTTGCAGGCCGCGCCGCTGATGCAGCAGGGCGCGGTCGTCGATCTGGACGCCACCCTGGCGCTGGCCGCAGCCAGACTGGGCGCCGAGCTGCGTTTGCCGCTGGCGGATAGCGTCGTCCTCGCCACGGCGCGCGGGCACGGCGCGACGCTCTGGACGCAGGACGGTGACTTCGAAGGGATCGAAGACGTTCGTTACCAGCCTTAGGCGTGACCATCGCGCCTGCGCCCTCGTCGCTTGACGGGTGCAACGAGCGTAGGTTGAACGTGGAGGAAGGGCCGGGAGGTCGACGTTGATCATCACGATCCCGGAGGCGTTGAGGGAGAAGCTCGGGCCGGACGGTGCCCGGGCACTGGCGGACCTGCTGAACGAGGCGAGCGTGCA